>JAYVIR010000065.1:0-102443 GCA_043770095.1 Eubacteriales bacterium | reverse complement strand
ATCACTTTAACATCTTCAGGTAAAGCCTCTAACGTTGTAATAAATTTTTCCCAAATTTCCTCTGTATCTCCACCATACTGATTAATTATAGATTTAGGAGTATGTATATGCAAATCCCATTTATGCCAATCTGAACCTTTTCTCAAAGTCATATAAGATTACCACCTCTCGCATTATTTTGAATTGAAAGTTAACGTTTGCCAAAATAGATTTACCAATTCTAAGCTATATTGTTAACTTAAAAAATGCTTAATTCTTATGTATTTCATTTTTATCGCTCTCTTATTATAACTCAGTCGAATTCCTAAAACATCCATATTTTTAGTATTTAAAGGTTATTTTGCTTATTTTTTATTTTTGGTGATGATTATGCCATTTTATATAAGAATTACGCACAGAAGAGCAACATACAAAACTCTCATTTTGAACTGTTGCTCTTTTTTATATTTTCAACTTATAATCAACACCCTATACGATCGTAAATGAGACTTCTTAAATCACTAAATCGTACCATTGAAACAACTTCTCGTTACCATTAACACATACTATTGGTAACGAAAACACGCCCCCTACCGCCCCGTCAACCCCGAAACAAACGTCTTCTTGACCGTCCCATTTTCAAAAGTCAGCGACAATGTATAGGAATCATCCGCTTCCAACGGTCTGATTTCTACCACAAAAGTTTTCTCGTCCTTCCACTCGCCTCTAAAACCAACCTTTGAGACCAGACCTTTCATGAAAAAGTCAGGGCAGTCATTGAACCTGTAAACACTGCCCAGTCCAACAGCCACGTCATATTGAATGCCATCTGTCAGCCAGCGCAGGGTGGCTTCATTTGAATTGCCCACACCGAGAGCATCGCCCGTTCCTGTCCTAAATTCAAGCCCGACCGTTTCTCCTTTTTCCAGTCTAAACACCTTGCCAGATACCGTTTTTGCCATTTCTGGGAGCGGCGCAGGCGCAGTTGCTACAGGTGGATTTTCCATACTGGCAATGGTTTTCATCAGACTGGCATAAGCCGCCGCATTTTCTGGAATTTCCGCTTCAGATTTTATAGCAGGCAGCAGGTAGTTGCCCACCAATGTTTCAGGCATGAAAAAGTCACTGCCTGTAAGAGAACTATTGAACACCACCACCATATTTTGCTCGGGCATGACTATACAAATTGAATTGGAAATTCAACTTGTTACAAACTCACCTATGTGGCTCAAAGTGCTATTTGATAAATATTGTCGCTGGCTTCAAAGCGACAATATTTATCAAAACTTTGTGACACTTTAAAACAGGTACTGACCGGCGTAGCCCCTCCCCGAATATCCGCCGAACGGGTTCATCCACCATTGATAGCCATAGCCGCTTCGACCGGCTAGTCCATTTGGGGTCTCAATATGTTTCGATGTAGACTCGCTCACCCATGACTGGCTTAGAATTTGAGTGCCATCCCATTTGCCGCCGTGAAGGTACAAGAAACCAAATCTCGCCAAGTCCTCAGGCGATATAAAGAGTCTGCTCCCACCAGAATTGATGCCTTGATTGTCCAGTGCCCAGACAATGTTTTTGACGCCAATTGGTCCAAGTAATTTTTCCTGTGCGTATTCATTGGAAGTCTTGCCAGTGACCTGACTCAAAATCCCTGACATCAGATGAGAGGCGCCAGTTGTGTAGTAGAATTTAGACCCTGGTTTCTCTTTGACAGGGCGGTCGAGCATGAACTGAACTTGATTCTCACTACGCCACATTTGAGTATTTGAGTCGTAATCCGCACCGTAATTTCCGTCTTCCGACCAGTCAAATCCAGCGGTCATGGTCAAAAGATTTTTGAGCGTAAGCGATGATTTAAAATCGCTCGTATTTTCAACTTTTCGATTTGGGAAAAAGCTTAATACGGGTTGATTGACGTTCTTGATCAAGCCCTCGTCAATCGCTTTGCCGACCAATGCAGATGTAAAATCCTTGGTAATGGAATTGATGACGTGGAGCGTATCGGGCTGATAAGGGTAAGGATTGCTTTCTGCCACTTTATAGCCATTTCGAATAATCAGAACATGGTGTATGCCAGTCCGTGCATGGTCATGTTCTCAAACATTTCGTTGATTTTAGCTGAATCCATGCCTTGCGACTCAGGCGTGGCACTTTTCCACTCCGTCGTTGGCCAGTAGTCAGGCGCCTGCACCGCGACTGTCTTTGCATTATTGCCAGCGCTGCAACCCGCAATGAGCGTTAAGACAAGCGATGTCACGAGAACGCCTGTCCATAATGGCTTCCTTCTTTTTTGACTGGTTTTAATCCATCGATTCACCATTTCAATCTCTCCTTTATCTTTGTAAAAGGTTTTCTTGGGGTAAGTTTACCCTTTTTTAAACGTAAAAAAAAGACTTTATTGTAACACTAAAGTCTTTTTAAAATCGCTTAAAATCTAACGCCTAAACGTATTTGATATAAAGATCCAAACTCCGATCCACTTCTTCCATCACCAGTTTTACAAAATCCAGATAATCGTTTGTCGTATGCGCTTTGTCCAGTGCCGCATAATAGGACAATCGGTTTTCGTTTCTGATGACAATCGCAGGGTAGCCGTTTTTCATCAATTCGAGGTTCAGCAGCAACCTTGACCTTCTCCCTTATACCACTGGATGAGGTGTTCCATTTGCTCTGGAATTAGGATTGGCTCTGGTGGCGAATATTTGGCACCTGAGATGATCACATTTTGGTCTCGGTATTTGCCTGCATAGTGATCCTCGATACTCTTAAGAATCAATCCATGAATCGTTTTAATCTGCCACTCGCTGAGAGCCTCATTGTTTCTAACGATTTCTTCAACATACAAGATGGCTTCTCTATGGTTAATGACTTCAAGGTGTTCTCTGAGTGTTTTGCCGCCAACGGTAATGCCTTCGAGGACGACTTTCGTTTCAAGCAGTGTCAGGGTATTGCCCTCAATCGCATTGGTATTATAAGTCCATTCAAGGAGCAAGTTCTCTCTGATGCTCCTCACGGTATGCACGGGCAGAGGTCGCTTGCTCTCAAGAAGCTGTTTTTTTCTATCGATTTCTTCAAACATGGTCGTGCCCCCGATTCAACTTATAATAGTAGCGCAAAATTTTTCGAACGCATCGCTTTCACTTTTCATTATACTCGAAATCGACACCCTACGCATTATTTCTCATAGAGTTCATAATAGCAAGCAGCGCCACGCCTACATCGGCAAAAACGGCTTCCCACATGGTTGCAATGCCAATGGCTCCGAGCATCAGCACGACCGCTTTCACGCTAAGGGCAAAGACGATGTTTTGGACTATGATGCGCTGAGTGCCTTTCGCAATGTGAATGGCCTCTGAGAGTTTCATCAAGTCGTCGTTCATGAGCACCACGTCCGCCGCTTCAATAGAAAGGTCTGCGCCCATTCCGCCCATTGCAACGCCTACGTCTGCAAGCGCAAGTGCTGGTGCGTCGTTGAGGCCGTCTCCGACAAAGACAACGCCTTTGGCTTTAAGTCTCGCTTCTTCAATTTTGGCCACTTTTTCATGAGGGAGTAGCTCTGTGTAAACTTGATCCACACCCACTATTTTTGCCACCTGTTCGCCGACCGCTTTTTTGTCGCCCGTGAGCATGATGACTTCTTTAATGCCAAGCGCTTTCAGGCGCTTAATTGCCTCAACGGAGCTAGCTTTAACGGCATCCGTCACCACCAAATAGCCGAGTAGCTGCGTTTTTCTTATGACAAAGACCACACTGCCGTGTTCGTCGATTTTAGGAATGTTCATCTTAAGATCCGCAAGCAACTTTTCACTCCCAGCGTAGACTTGATCGCCTTCAAAGAGTCCTGAAACGCCCTTGCCCGCCATTTCTTCGTAGTTTAGAACCGCTTTAGCCTGCATGCCTTTTCCAGCGCCATATTTGACCACTGACTTCGCAATCGGGTGATTGGAAAGAATTTCAAGTCCCATTGCCACTTCAAAGAATGCCGCTTCGCTCACGCCTTCTGATAATTTGACGGTCGCCACGGAAAATTTGCCTTCTGTAATGGTGCCCGTTTTGTCAAGCAGCACTGTATCTATTCTTGTAAGGGCTTCCAGATAGTTGCCGCCTTTTACCAAAATGCCGTATTTTGAAGCCTTGCCAATTCCGCCAAAGTAGCCGAGTGGCACTGAAATGACGAGTGCGCACGGACATGAAACCACTAAGAAAATGGAAGCTCTATAGAACCATTCTCCAAAATTCATGCCTGTGAAAAACGGTGCGACGGTTGCCATGGCAACTGCTGTAAACACAACGACTGGCGTATAGTATTTTGCGAATTTAGTGATGAATTTTTCAGTTTCAGCTTTTCTGCCGCCTGCGTTTTCAATCAAGTCCAGAATTTTTCCGACCATTGAATTTTCAAAATCGGCTGTGGTTCTGATTTTAAGAACGCTGTTTTGATTAATCGCGCCACTAAAAACGGAATCTCCAATTTGAGCCTCAACAGGAACCGATTCACCTGTTAAAGCACTGACGTCTAAGTTAGACTGTCCTTCTTCAATAACGCCGTCAAGCGGAATACGCTCGCCAGGTCTTACTAAGATCAAACTGCCCACTTTGACAAAATCCGTGTCCACATCTATCACTTGGAGGAATTCATCGACTAAATGAGTGGTGTTTTCCTTAATGTCCATCAAACCTTCAATGGTCCTTCGGCTCTTATTGACCGCATAAGCCTCAAAAAGTTCGCCTACGCGGTAGAACAGCATAACGGCAACGGCTTCAGGATACTCCCCAATGCCCCACGCACTAAAAGTGGCAATGGTCATTAAAAACTGTTCGTCAAACCACGAGCCTCTGAGAATATTTCTCGCCGCACTGACAAGCACCTCGCTGCCGATGAGCAAATACGCCATAATGAACAAGCCGATTTCAACGCCTGTTCCCCAGTGAAGGGCGTAACTAGAAACGAGTCCTATTACAAATAAGAGTGAGCCAAGACCCAATGAAATCTTAGCGAGTAATTCTACTCGTGCTTCTTTAGAGACACTTGCAGCGCTCTTATTTTTTGAGGCTTTATGAGTAAGGACTGTCACGTCCTTTTCGTATTTTTTGACAATCAAATCCACCTTAAGGCGGACATCTTCCTCAAGCATTGGTCTGCTTGACTTAATGACGAGCTGCTTCGAGGCAAAATTCAGCGCCGCTAAAGTGACAAACTCTTCATCGCTTAGATCGCTTTCTATTTTACCTGCGCACCCGGCACAGTCTAAATTTTCAAGAAAAAATTTGTATTTCACTTGTGCTTCCATGGTGTTGCCTCCTAATGATTATGTCTATCAGTAAATGCCTACTCGTGGGTTAAGTGGATGATGCCGAGGTCGAATATTTTCTGCACATGTTCATCGTCTAGTGCGTAATACATGGTTTTTCCATCTCTTCTGCTCTTCACTAGGCGTGCCTGTTTCAACGTTTTTAGCTGATGGCTGATCGCAGACTGTGTCATGTTCAGGACGCTTGCAATGTCACAGACGCACAGTTCAGACTCGAACAAGGCGCAAATGATTCTGATGCGGGTCGAGTCGCCCAAAACTTTGAAAAAATCCGCCAGATCAAATAATAATTCGTCTTCGAACATTTTATTTTTTACTTCATTAACCTGCACTTCGTGTATTGTGCTGCAATCGCATTTGTATTCTGATTGGCTCATAGATGAACCTCCTCGTCATTTTAATATATGTTCATATGAACACTCATTCATACGTTAATTTAAATATACACCTGTTTTGCGTGGAATGCAAGGGGTGAATATCAGAAAAGTTTTTCAGGTATAACCGCAAAACTTTGCAGTATTGAGTTTTTTTAGGGTTATGACTTAAAAAAGCCTCTCAAACCAAAGTCTGAGAGGCTAAAACATCTATTCTTTTACTTACACTATTTTAACTATCAGAAAGGCTACTGTTAAATGTCTTGTCAGCCCACTTCAATGAGCCATAATAAAGATCCGGTACTTTTGAATAGGTAATACAAAGTGCATCGCACTCCTTCAAAAGTTGCTCCCAATCGCCTTTTTCATAGCACATGACAATCATAAACATTTCATAAAGCTTATTCTTCTTCCCAACCATCGCCGCCTTAATATCGTCTTCAAGCGGTAAGCTGTCAATAATAGTATATAAATCTTGATCCATCAGGGTATCAATCATTGAAAATAAACCCATAATAAACATTTCATTCTTTCTAACTTTCATTCCTGTAATAAGTGCAACCTGTTCCGCCATTTTAGCCCTTACCAAACACGTTTTCAAAACCTCATCCGGCTTACTTCTGCCAACGTCCCTGAGCATGACCACCATGATCCACTTTCTAATTTCTTTAAAGCCCAATAAGACAAGCGCTTGTTTAACCGAAGCCACTTTGCTATTGGTAAAGAATGCGGCCGAATTTATCAACCTTAAGAGCTTAAACGTCAGCGCAAGATCGCGCTCAATAATTTCTGCCATTCTCTCATATTGAGGTTCAGGCTGATCCAACTCTTGGATGATGTCCAAATAATTAATATTGAGACTCGCAACATCTTTTCCTTTTAAGATGCTTGGCTTTGAGAAAAAATAGCCTTGAAATAGCGTAAAACCTAATTTTTTCGCTTCGTTAAACTCTTCTTTGGTTTCCACTTTTTCAGCCAGCAAGACTTTATTCTTGCTTCTGAAATTTTCAGAAATAGTCACTCTCTCTTCAAGAGTCGTGTCTACAAAATCTACTTTAATAATATCTGCCAGTTCAGCTAGTTCATCATACTCATAAGAGGCAATATAATCGTCTAGAGCGATGGTGTAACCTAATGCCTTTAGTTCCCTGACTCTTATCATCAAATGTTCGTCAGGAACGATATCTTCAAGAATCTCTACCACCAAGTATTCATTAGAAAACATCTTTGGTATTTCATCTTTGATCAAGGTTTCTGTAAAATTGATAAACGCCCTATTGCCCTCCGTCAACGTATCTGGCCCTATTAATAGAAGTGCATTGATGACCACATTTGAAGTCGCAGAATCACCACTTTTAAATTTACTGATATTCTCTGTGCCCGAACGGTATAAAAGCTCATAAGCATATACTTTTTGATTGACATCAAAAATAGGCTGTCGTGCAATAAAAACATCCATAGGTTTTCCTCTCCGATACATATGACTTGGCTAGTTATTATATACCCATTCATTTTGAGCACTATCACCTATATCATTCAAATTTAGGATTCTAAGCATTTCTAGCTTAAACTTGCTTTGAACGTTCAAAATAGAACAAATATTGGTTAGCAAAACCTTTAAGATCTCCAAAGGTCGTTTCAATAAAATTTTGAATACTTTTAGGCTGATGTTCTGATAAGCCATATCGTCTGATCAACGTTTTCTTGATCCACGTATCAATCGGGAAGGCTTCATACTTTCCTGATGAAAATAATAAAATACAATCCGCAACCTTCGGCCCAACGCCTGAATAATTGGTGAGTACTTGTTTCGCCTGTTTATAGTCAAGCTGCCTTAATCCTCTAAATAATTCTGCTTCGCTAACAACTCTCATAGCGCTCTCTTTTATGTATTTATCTCTATATCCAAGCCCTAGCGCTCGGTAGGTTTCTACAGAAACGCCAGCCAAGACTTCAGCCGATGGAAACGCATATAGCTTCCCAATGAGTCCTTCATACGGGTGACTGACAGGTTCTCCGAATTCAATAGAAAGTCGCTTTACCAAATCGGTAATACGCGGAATATGATTGTTCGCAGAGATGATAAATGTCATTAGCATTTCAAAAGGGTCTTGATTGAGCAGTCTAATGCCCGATCCGTACTCAATGGCTTCTGCTAAATCTGGTGCACGCTCAAGCAGCTGATTTTTAACTTGACCATAGTCTCTGCCGAGATCAAAATAAGCATGCCAAAAACCGTTATATTCTTCCTGAGTGCAATCAAAATAAACTTGTTTTCCCTCTTGCGTTACTCTGAGAACTTTTGCGCTTGCGATTCCAATCCAGTCATAGTCCGAAATCCGCTGCCATCTAAAACACTGCCCGCAGGTAAATATATCCTTTAAATCAAAATCTTCTATCGTTAAGGTAATCATTGGTCACCTCTTTCCTACCTAATTATACCGTAAAAAAAAATGATTTAGAAACACAATTGTTTCTAAATCATTTTTAAAATGTTAAATTAAAGACGCATTTGCATTATTCAACACACAAAGGGACAAACTGGAATTCGTTGACATCGAATAATCCCATATCTGTTAACTTTATTTCTGGAATAACCGGAAGTGCTAAAAACGCCAAGGTCATAAACGGATCAAAATCTCGACTCACGCCCATTTCATAGGCTTTTTCCAGCAAGGTTTGAAGGGCTTCGTCCACCACTTCAAGGCTCTGATCTGACATGATGCCGCCAATCGGAAGCGACAGATTGCCTACCACTTTACCGTCATAAACGAGTACCAAGCCGCCGCCAATGCGCTTAATCTCCTCAACCGCCATGTTGAAATGTACATCTGTGTCGCCAATGACAATCAAGTTATGAGAATCATGCGCCACAGTCGAAGCAATTGCGCCATTTTTAAGCCCGAATCCTTCTACCAAGCCAAGGCCCACATGTCCTGTGGCGTGATGTCTTTCAATGACCGCAAGTTTTAAAACATCCAATTTGTCGTTGTAAGCAAAATAGCCATCTTTGACATCGACTTTACGCACCACTTTACTGGTCACAATTGAATGCGGGTTTAACTTAATCATGTTAACAATATCTGAAGTCATCGGAATTCTAAACGCATCCGTTTCGAGCGCTTTCAAATGAATGGTATTCAGGACTTCAGGCTTCATGATCACCGGATGATCAAACAAGGCTTTTCCAGCCTCTGCTACAAGCTTGCCGTTTTTATACACACGCTCCACTTGATAATTTTCCAAACTGGAGAGTATGACCATGTCCGCTAAATAACCTGGCGCAATCGCCCCTCGGTCATATAAATGATAGGCTTCTGCTGCATTTAGAGAACCCATCTTAATGGCCATTACCGGTGAAAGGCCTTCTTTAACAGACATGCGTATATGGTTGTCTATATGCCCGTCTTTTAAAATATCGCCTGGGTGACGGTCATCCGTGCAGAAAAAGACCCGTCTCATATTCTCGCGGTTGACGACAGGTAGGAGCGCCAGCAAATTTCTCGCCGCAGAACCTTCTCTCATTTGAATGTACATGCCCAGTCTGAGGCGCTCTAGCATTTCCTCTGGCGTTGTGCATTCATGTTCGGTTCTGACACCTGCGCTGACATAGGCATTTAACTGCTTCTCAAAAATGGCAGGGCCGTGACCATCCACTAACTTCCCTTTTGCCATCATCAGCTTGTCAACAATATCTGGGTCCCCTGCAATTACGGCAGGATAGTCCATGAGTTCACCAAGTCCTAGCACCCTAGGATGTCCGATTAAACCTGAAAGCTCCTTGGCTTTTAAAATGGCGCCTGAGTTTTCAAAGGAAGTCGCAGGGACACATGAAGGGAGCATCACAAAGACATCCAGCGGAAGACCTTCACTGGATTCAAGCATATACTCAATGCCTTTGACACCGCTGACGTTCGCAATTTCATGCGGATCAGCCACAACACTTGTCGTTCCTCTTGGCAAAATGGTTTTGGCAAATTCCACCGGCGTTACCATGGCAGACTCAATGTGGACATGTCCGTCAATTAGCCCAGGTGAAACATAGGCGCCTTTTAAATCAACAACGTTCTCCGCTTCGTAAAGCATACTCCCAACCGCTGCAATGACCCCATCTACAATGGCAATATTAGCGGTATATATTTCTTCGGTGAAGACGTTCACGACTTGTCCATTGATTAAGAGTAAGTCTGCAGGCACTCTGCCGGCTGCGACGTCTATGCGTTTTTTTAAGTTTTGAGCAGTCTCTTTTGGCTTCATAAATTGGCCTCCACAAGTGCTTTTAGCACGACGTCTGGCGTTGCAGGCAGGCTATAAATTCGAACGCCAGTCGCATCTGCGATGGCATTTAATATAGCAGGCGCAACGGGCACCATTACTGGTTCCCCAATGCCTTTCGCCCCATAAGGCGCAGTCATTTCAGGCTCTTCAATCAAATATTTTTGAATGGTGGGAATATCCATCGCTGTTGGCAAAACGTATTTTGAAAAGGTGTTGTTTTGAATGACGCCATTTTTGACACCCAAATCCTCATATAGCGCATAACCAAGCCCCATCACAAAGCCGCCGTCAATTTGTCCTTCAACCAAAATAGGATTAATGGCTCTTCCAACATCTTGGGCGCACCATGCTTTTGTGACTTGAACCCGACCGGTTAAGGTGTCTACTTCCACTTCAACCCCATAGGCATTGTAGGTATAAGGCCAATACGGCGCCCCTTCGCCCGTTTCAGGATCCATGCCAACTGTCTGAGCGGTGAAGGACTCCGTCACCATTAACGTTCGTTTGGTTTCCATCAAAAATTGAGCGATGGTTTTAAAACTGACGTGTTTACTCGGCAGCATTGGCAGGTAAATCATTTGGTCTTTCAGTTCTAAGCCGACTGTCGAGTTGAGTTTGAGCAGCACTCTGGCTTCTTCAATTAAAGCTTCTCTAAATGAGAGTGCAGCTTTTTTAACAGCATTGCCTGTATTGTAGGTTTGACGGCTCGCCGCCGCCGTTCCCGAATCTTTAAAATCGTCCGTATTTTCGCAGAGCATATGGATGTGATCGGTATGCAGTTGAAGCGCCTCTGCGCAAATCTGAGGCATAACCGTCTTCGCACCTTGACCTACTTCACTTGCGCCTACTCTAAGGCAAACATCTCCGTCTTCAAGGAGTTCCACCGTCGCCACTGACACGTCTGGAAATCCGTTGCCATAACCCGTGCCATACCAGCTGATGCCAATGCCTCTACCTTTTTTGATCATCGCTTACCACCTCCGTCTCACTCATGGCTTCCCAAATGGTGTTCAAACAAGTTTCAAGCGGTACTGGCGAAATCAAAACCTGTCCATTGGCAGTCATTGAACCCTGTCTCAGCAGGTTCTTCATTCTTATTTCATACGGGCTCATCTTAAGCGCTTCAGCCACTAAGTCCATTTGCTGTTCGTAGGCCACAGGCACTTGCGTCGCGCCAAAGCCCCGCATCGCACCTGCAAACGGATTATTCGTATATACCGCATAACTGTCCACATGAACGTTTGGAATTTCATAAGGCCCCGTAATGTGGACGCCCGCTTTTCTCATAACATTGATTGCCCATGAGGTGTAGGCACCTGAGTCACCATAAAGAGTTGCTTTGCAAGCGGTCAATTTACCCGAAGCATCTGCCGCTGTTTTTATTTCAATTTTTATAGGATGTCTTTTGGAATGGGCATAAAACGACTCTTCCCTAGTATAACTTATTTTGACAGGTCTTCCCGTTTTGATGGCTGCTAGGGCAAGATGGGCCTGAAGGGTTAAATCTTCTCGTCCGCCAAAAGAGCCGCCCACCGCCGGGTTATCGATAATGACTTTTTCTTCATCACAGCCAATCGCTTCTGCCACTTCTAATCGGTCAAAATGCGGATACTGCGTGGACGCTTTTACCATTACCCGACCGTCTTTTTCCATATATGCAAGTCCGCTTTCCAGTTGTAAAAACGCATGGTCTGCAAAGGGCGTATGATACGTTTTTTCGATGATGACATGTGCCTCTTCAAAGGCTTTGTCTACATCTCCTCGTCGGCATTTGTAGTGGTAAATTAAATTGGGAACGCCTTCGTGAACACAAGGGGCGTCGGGTTTCATCGCTTCCTCCGGGTCAAAAACGCCAGGAAGTTCTGTATACTCAATTTTAATTTTTGAGGCCGCCGCAATTGCGAGCAGCTCTGTTTCTGCCACTACAAGCGCAATCGGGTCTCCCACTCGATGAATGCGTCCTTTTGAAAAGACGTCATGGTCTTTAAACACAACACCGTGGTGATTATGTCCTGTCACATCTTTTGCTGACAAAATAGTCACAACACCCTCGCAGGCTTCTGCTTCAGACACGTCCATCACAAAGGTTCCTGAGGCAATTTTAGAGCGCACGGTATGTCCATAAATCATATCAGGCATTTCCATGTCTTGAGGGTACTGCGCAGCGCCAGTAAGTTTGTCCAAAGCATCTTTTCGGTTGATGCTCTTTCCCACTGATTTAAAGTCCTTCATTATCAGTTTGCGCCTCCTTTTGCATGACTATTGCTGCCTTTTCAATGGCTTGAAACATTTTATCGTAACCCGTACATCGGCATAAATTTCCAGAAATAGATTCTTTGATTTGAGCCGCATCCGGGTGATTATTTTCGTCTAAAAGTGCTTTTGCAGAGAGTACCATGCCTGGAATGCAGTAACCGCACTGGACTGCCCCTACTTCTAAGAACGCTTGTTGCACAGGGTGTAGGCCATCTGCCCGACGAACACCTTCGATTGTGGTAATGCTTTTGCCTTCACATTGAAGCGCCAGCATCAAGCATGAATCGACTGTCTTTCCATCTATGATAACGGTGCAAGCACCGCATTCTCCTTCGCCGCAACCTTCTTTGGTCCCTTTTAACCCAAGTTCGTCTCTAAGAAAATCGATTAATCTAAGCTGCGCAGGAATATCCCGCTCGACCAGTTGTCCATTAACATTTACATTAAGCTTCATAGTAACCTCCTTGCATGGCTGCTCTGAAAATCCCTTTAACGGCTTCTTTTTTAAAAGCACAAGTACTTCTTCCCGACAATCTGTCTGCAACCACATTGCTAAAGGCATCTGCGCCTAAGCTTATGGTTTGCTCATTAAGTGGTTTGGCAATCAGAAAGGCTTCAATTAATGGCTCACGCATGGGTGAAAGACCTAACGAACCGCTCGCGACACGTATTTCTCTGATGAGCTGAAACTCGTCTAATACCATATAGACACTCACGCTAAGGCGTGAAATGGCCAATGCATTTCTCAGACCCAACTTCTCGAAGCCTTGCTGATAGGGACCTTGAGTGGTGGGTATTAAAATGCCTTCAATGACTTCATTCACGTCTAAAATAGTTTTGCCTTTGCCTAAATAAAACTCTGAAAGTTCAACCCAGCGGACGTTTGCTTTCGAAGATATTTTGAGTTTTGCATTAAGCGCTAATAATGGGGGTGCGGCATCTGCAGCAGGTGACCCATTGGCAAGATTGCCACCGACGGTTCCTTTATTTCGAATTTGAGGGGCACCGACCGACTGGCAAGCCTTCCAAAATCCTGGAAACTTAAGGCGAACTTCAGGATTTTCCACAATGTCTGAAAAACTTGAACACGCACCAATCCAAAACCCATCCTCTAACTCAGAGAGGCTCTTTAAGGCTTTAACATCACTAATGTCAATCAAGACAGTCTCTTTCACATGGCCTTCTCTGAGTTTGACGCAGAGATCGGTTCCACCGCAAATCATTTTCGCCGTGCCTTTGTAAGTTTCAAGATGTTCATGAATTTCGCTTACTAGCTCTACCTTTAAAACCTGTTCAACAGCCATAGGAATTGCCCCCTAAGATTTAGTATGGTTCTGTATTTTAATACACTTGTAATGATAAATACATTAATTTGAGGGCATCACAAGTGAATATAAATGCACTCAAATGAATATTTTTATAATGCAAGGTTTGAAAAAGCCCCCACCCAAATACAGATGGGGGCAAAGTTTTTTAGAAGATGCTGACTCTAAAATTTATTTTTCAACAATTTTAGGCCGCCAAAAAGACATATTTGGCCACAAACATCAATCCAATGATCCATGTTGCTATAGGCACTTCTTTTCCTCTTCCTGTTAATGTTTTAATAACAATGTAAGAAAGTACGCCAAATACGATACCTTCTGCGATTGAGAACGTGAGCGGCATCATGATGATGGTTAAGAAAGCAGGAAGGCCTTCTGTAATATCTTCAAGATTAATTTTCGTAACCGATTGCATCATCAAGAAACCAACAACGATGAGTGCAGGTGCTGTCGCAGCACTTGGAACTAACAAGAATACCGGTGCTAAGAATAAAGCTAAGAAGAACATGAACGCAACCATAACAGCTGTAAGTCCCGTACGACCACCCTCAGCAACACCAGCTGCACTTTCAACGTAAGCCGCAACAACAGAAGTTCCTAAAATCGCGCCAGCTGTTGTACCAACCGCATCTGCCATAAGAGCTTTGTTAACGCCAGGAAGTTTTCCGTCTTTGTCTAACATCTTTGCTTTATCGGCAACGCCAATGAGCGTTCCTACAGTATCAAATAGATTGGTTAAGAGGAGTGTTGAGAGTACGATTATGAATTCAAAAGGATGCGTTGCAACCGCAGAGAAATCCATTTTCATAAAGACTTTAGAGAGTGATGGGATATGGAATAACTGACTCGCATCGAAGTTAGCAAGGTTGGTAACACCCAATGGCACACCAATTGCAGTTGCTGCAACGATACCCCAAAGCAATGAGCCCTTAACATTTTTAGACATCAATGCACCAGAAATCAAAACGCCCAATAACGCAACGATCATAAACGGTGCTGTTTTAGGATCATGGAAGCTCGCGAGTTTAACAAAAGTAGCGCCATCTGGTACAATGATCATCGCATTTTTCAGACCGATGAATGCGATGAATAAACCAATACCAGCCGAAATAGCATACTTAACATTTAACGGTATGCAGTTGACGATGGCCTCCCGTACATTGCCTAAAGTCAGCAACATAAAAATAAGACCTTCAACAAATACAGCCGCTAAAGCAAATTCCCAAGGCATTTTCATGCCAATTACCACTGCATAAGTGAAGAATGCATTTAGACCCATTCCGGATGCCAATGCAATTGGTAAATTAGCTACTAATCCCATAAACAACGTCGCAATAATTGCAGCAAGCGCTGTCGCTGTAAATACACCACCGAAGTCCATTCCGGCATCTTTGAGCATGAGCGGATTGACAATTAAAATATACGCCATTGTCATAAACGTGGTAATGCCTGCTATCATTTCCGTTCTTACCGTTGTACCTCTTTCTGTTAATTTGAAAAAATGGTCCAGCTTGTATGCAAAATTTCCTTCAATAATCGGTTCTGTTTTTTTCATAATGCCCCCCAAAATGAAAGTATCAATAAATAGAACGTTATTTCACAGCTGATAGTATTTCAAATGCTTCCACATCTACAATGCCACGATCCGTCAGTTTCCACTTAGGACTCGTCGACAATGCCAAAAAAGATAAGTGCATAAACGGTGCATGAACCTGACAACCAAGTTTTGACTTAGCCGCTTCTTCTAATTCTCTAATCTTCTGAGATACTTGGCTTCCTGTTAATTCGTCTGTAATCAACCCCCCTACTGGTAATCTCAAGTCATTAATCACTGTGCCTTTATCCACAAGTGCAATACCGCCACCCATTTGAATCACATGGTTGACCGCTTTTGCCATATCTTCGTAATTGGTTCCAACCACAAGGATATTATGTGTATCATGGGCGATGGATTCGGCAATTGCGCCAGATTTTAGACCAAAACCTTTTACAAAACCTTTTCCGACATTTCCATTTCGTCCATAACGTTCAAGACAAAGCATTGGGAGAACGTCTTGCTTTAAATCCGCCCCTACAATGCCATTTTTCACGGCAACTTCCATTTCGAAACCTTCAGACAAGTTTTGATCTGGAATGAGTCCGATGACGCGAACCGTTGCATTAGTACCCTCTGCTGTAATGGCCAAATCCTTTGCATTAACAGGTTTTAGTTTAACAGAGTTCTTGACGCTATCTGGATATGTGTAGACAGGTAAATCTATGATCAACTGTCCACCCGCTGCAACCAATTCGCCTCCGATAAAGACCGCATCGACCACCATATTTTCGAGGTCGCTCAAAATGGCAATATCTGCGAACATGCCTGGGAGCAGTGCGCCTCTATCTTCAAATTTGAAATAAGTGGCCGGATTAATCGTACAGAATTGGATGGCTTCAATCGGATCGACCCCTTGAGCAATCGTTCTTTTAATAATTTCGTTCATATGACCTAATTTTTCAAGGTCTTCCGCTACCATATCATCTGTCGCAAGTACCGCTCTTCTTGAGTCAACACCTTCTTCTAAAATGGCTCTGACGCACTCTGCCATATTTTTTTGTGTTGAACCCTCACGCATAAACACATAAACGCCTTGTCTGAGTTTTTCAAGACACTCTGCTTTGGTGGTCGTTTCATGGCATGAACACGTTCCGCCTGTAGCAATGATGTGGGCTGCCAATTCTTTTCCAAAGAGCTCAGGCGCATTGCCATCGACTATTTTTCCAAGACTTCTTGCATAAGTGGTTGAAGCCACCAAGTCCGTAATGATTTCTGGGGTATGGTGATAAACGTGCTTCGCATTTGAGAAACCTTGAAGTTCTCCAATCCCAATAATATTTGGATAGTTAAGCAAATCTTCCATATCGTTCGAATCGATATCTACCCCTGCCGTCTCTAGCATTGGACAGTCTGGTGTCAGCGCAGGAACTACCAATCTGACGTGATTGGGAACCCGACTGGCTTCATCCGCCATTGCTTTCATGCCGATAGCCCCTAGTGCATTTCCAATTTCATGCGGATCGGCTACCAAAGTCGTCGTTCCAGAAGGGATAGAAAGTCTTGAGAACTCCGTAATGGTAAGCATTGAGCTTTCAAAATGCATATGAGAGTCGATGAAGCCCGGCGATAAATACTTGCCGCTTACATCGATGACAAGGGTATTTGGCCCAATCATCTTGTCGCTGTCACAAACGCCGAGTATTCGCTTGCCTTTGATGGCCAAATCTTCTACATAGATTTCCCGAGTAATAACATTGATAATTTGACCGCCTGTGAGCACAACGTCTGCGAATACATGGTCGCCCATAAGCACATCGATCATCTGTCTATTTTCAATGGCTCTTTTAATCAATTTTGGATTCATCATTTTTTTATGCCCTCGCCTTGTGGTCGTTCATCAAATATAGTCATGTCCACATCCACTTGATCGATAATGCCGATAATGGCCGCATCGATGGCCGCTTTAGGGCGATTGGCAGCGTTTCTTGAAGCGGTGCCTGTGGCGAAAATAACCCACTCGCCAATGCCTGCGCCTACTGTATCCACAGCTAATATGGGTTCGCCTACAGGTTTTTTATCTATGGTTACCGGTTGGGTCAGGAGCAATTTACAGCCGACCAAACTTTCTTCTTTTCTTGTCGCAACGACTGTGCCAATGACAATACCTGTTCTCATCGGTTAGTCCCCCCTTCCATTTGAAGTAGTTCAATTTTGCGTTTTCTTGCGGCTTCTCTAGCCAGAGGCGTAATCTTGACCCCTTTTTTGAGTGCTAGACGGCTGCCCTTTTCAAGGCTTAGAATATGACGTTCTGTGACAACTCGGTTTGCGAGTTCATCGGTTAAGGTCACACAGCCCTCCATTTGATTGTTAGCCTGTATTTGAGCTGCGTTCTTAATGGGCAGATTATTTTGCTGTGAAGATGCGCCACGTTCCTCTGTCTTAAGAATTTCCTCAAATTCAGGCAATTCAAATCTCATGCCGTAAGCCTTAAGGGTTTCCAAATGCCCATTTATAGTTCTTTCCATTGCTGGATTGAGGTTCGATTCCACCCACCCATGCGCCACGCTATCTGAATTTGAATAGACTGGTTTGTTAAGCGCAAGACATTTCCAAAGCAGATTGGTCACGAAGTCATCTTGAATGCCCACGGCTAATTTTGCGGCTGTATTTTGGGTCAGATTTGGCACATAGACTTGGCCAAAACCTTGTACCAAAGATGCAAGTTCTGCATATGGCTGATCCGTAATCAGCCTTGCAGGCTTCAACCGTTTTACCAGTTGTGGCACCGAGAGGACATGCTGAGCGGCCTCAGAGAATATAAATGTCATCCGTTTGCCAGAAAGTTTGCATCGTTTTAAAAATTTAAAGGCTGCTTCTAATTCAATATCACTGCCTAAAAAAACGACTGCCAGTGATTGTTGATCAGCCGCAAGCGACTGTCCCGACAAGCGCTCACGACCTTCATACACGGGAAACGCCATTTGCTCAAGCGTTTGCTTCATCCGTTCTCGATTGGACATGGTTTATAAATTGCCTAAAATAACGCGTTCCACTTCTGCGTGCGGTCTTGGGATAACATGCACTGAATGAAGTTCGCCCACTCTTGCTGCCGCTTCTGCGCCTGCATCTGTCGCCGCTTTAACCGCGCCAACATCGCCTCTGACCATAACTGTTACAAGACCAAAACCAATTTTTTCATAGCCAACGATGGTAACGTTAGCTGCTTTTACCATTGCATCTGCCGCTTCAATTGCGCCTACTAAACCTTTTGTTTCAACTAATCCTAATGCTTGACTCATATGATTGCCTCCTATTAATGACACGACTGGTTTAAATTTAAGGGTTTCTGTTTACAGGTTCACCAACATTGTTGCCTACAATTTGTGTTTATAAAATTGATTGATCAACAGTTCAATTTCTTCGTGTGGTCTTGCCATCACATGATGCGCTGCGACTTTTCCCACTTTTTGAGCTGCTTCGACGCCAGACTCAACGCCCGCCTGAACTGCCGCGACTTCTCCGACAATATTAATCGTTACACTGATCATTTTGTCCACGCCAATGACTTTTTCTACGCCAACACATTTAACATCCGCTGCTTTTAGACTTGCATCTAAAGCCGCCGCTGCCGCAGTAATTCCAATCGCTTCAATCATTCCTAAGGCATAGCCTTTAGCCATATTGTCACCTCCCGCTTGGGGTTTTATTTTTTAATCTCACGAATCAATGCGTCTAAACTCACCACGCCGTTCTTTGTCAGTGGCACTGGCTTTTGAACGCTTTTCTTGACCGCTTCACGCTGTGTTTCATAATGTGTTTTAGGCGGTGCTTCTTTTTGAACATTTCTATGGATGATCTGACTTAGCAAAGCTTCTTCACGTCGATTTAACGCGTTATTTTCACCCGCCGACCCTTGTTTTGCCACACTGACTTCAGATTGACTTTTCATGGGTTCATAGCCTTCGCACCGAGCAACAATCATTGCCATAACCTGTTTGGTTAATTGATTTGCCATTGCAGCCTCCTACTCCTGATCCTCAAAAAGCATTTCCATGCCATCTGCTGGTCTTGGAATCACGTTAATCCCGACAATTTCACCGAGACCTGCCGCTTCAACTTCTGCCGCTTCAACAGCCGCTTTCACCGCAGCCACTTCGCCTTCGACGATTACCGCGATAATCCCTGAGCCAACAAAGTTAAAATCTTTGATGACGACGTCTGCCGCTTTTACCATGGAATCCGCTGCTTTTATTGCCGCAACCATACTTCTTACTTCATAAAATCCAAGTGCTTTACTCACTGTCAACCCTCCTTAAGTCCTCTTTCCAGAACTTTGCCTGATCCTTACCTTAAATAAAAGTACTAAATCAGACCTCTAAATTTGGGAAATATTTTTTTAAATCAATACGGTCATAATTGGGAATCATCGCTTTTTCAAATTTGATACCCGCTTCTCCAAGTGGCTTTGTCGCATCAATGCCCACTTTATCAGAGGTCATTTCAATGAGGTGAGACGGGTCAAGTCCTGTTCCGTTTGCCCCGGGAATAATCACCACATCGGTTGACGCTTGAACTCTAGAAGCAATGGCGCCTTCCACATCTTTGGCGTCAAATACGTCAATGTCTTCATCCACGATCACGACGTGCTTGATGTCCTTACTGCTGCCAAGGGCTGCGAGAATTGCGGCCTTGCCGTCGCCTGGCGCATTCTTTTTAATGGAAATGACTGCGTGGAAACGACAGCCTGCGCCAATGGTCACATTGACATCCTTCACATCCACCAACCTTGCCACGTGCGCAAAAATTTCCATATCGCGAATGAGTCCATTCGACAAATGTTCTTCTTTGCAAGGAGCAGAAATTTGGAAAATAGCGTCTTTTCGTTGCATCACAGCGCTCACACGAATGACTGGGTGCTTTGCCACTTGACCGTAATAACCCATCAATTCTCCAAAAGGCCCTTCCACCGCTTCTTCATTCCAAGGAATTTTTCCTTCAATAATGATTTCAGCATGCGCTGGCACTTCCAAATCAACCGTCTTGCATTTAACCAGTTCCAAGGGTTCACCTCTGAGTGCGCCGTCATAGCCGTATTTATCGACGCCGTAAAGGCTGGTCGAAAGCTGGGACGCAAGGCAGAAACAATGGTCGTAACCGAGCACAATCGCACATTCAAAATCCTTTTTCAGCAGTTTGGCCTTTTGAAGCTGTTTGCTGAGAAGGGGCGATGTGACCAAAAGGCTCAAGTTGTTGCCGCCATTGTATTGGAATCGTCTAATCGATGTATATACCTTGCCATCCTCTGGGTCTTTAACGACTAATACTCCCGCTGTTATGAAGCTGGAAGCATCCAATTCATGAAAGGTAGGGAGTGGAAAGAGTTTGCCAATGTCAATATTTCTTGTATGAATTTGTTCCATAACAGGGCCTGTTTCAAGGAGCACCGGTGGAATAGGTTTTGTCATGGCATCCATGTATTTATAAAGGCGCTCTTTTCGGTTGGTTTTGGTCAAATCGTAAAACATTTCTCGATTGCCAAACATCCCGCCGATCACAGGCATTTTATGATTTTTCACATTTTTAAAAAGCACAGGACGATCGTTTCCAAGCTTTTCTAGAATGCCGCCTAATTCATATTTTGCATCCACCGAAACGTCACAGGTGAGCATTTTGTATTTTTTCTCTAATGGCTCTAAACATGCTCTTAGCATTTGATTTGCCAAAATGGCACCTCCTAACCCCAACGTTTAAACAACGGGGCGTCTATCCCAACTTGATCTAATACACGGGCAACCACAATCATCACCAAATCTTCAATGGTTTCAGGTTGATGGTAAAACCCTGGTGAAGCAGGCATGACCACAACACCCATTCTTGAAAGTTTGAGCATATTTTCTAGGTGTATGGCACTAAAAGGCATTTCTCTTGGCACAATTACCAATTTGCGGCCTTCTTTGAGCGTTACATCCGCCGCCCGATGAATCAAATTATGACTCATGCCACTCGCCATTGCCGCAAGCGTATGCATGGAGCACGGAATGACAATCATGCCATCTGTTTTAAAAGAACCACTTGCCACACTTGCCGCTAGATCATCATTTTGATAATAATAGCTTGAAAGCGCTTTTATTTCGTCTACATCGACGTCGCATTCGTGCGCCAAGTTATAAAAACCTATTTTAGAAACGATGACATGTGTCTCAATATTCAGACACTTCAATGTTTTAAGAAGGGCAACTGCATATAAAGTGCAACTGCCTCCTGTTATTGCCACAACTATTTTTTTCATAGAGTACCCCTATTACAATCCGCTGAAAACTGCTTTCAGCGGATTACTTTTTTCATCTGTGGCACAAATTTGATTTCTATTTAACTTTATTCTCTTGATCTCCGCCGCCGATCCAAGGGTCTAAACCTTGTTCCCAAGCTGAGATGTATTCGTCCAAAGTAATCACTTTTGTGAAAATAGAAAGATCCACTAAACCGTGAACGTGCATTTCTTCCGTTTTAGAAGCACAGCAGTCGCTAATGGTAACCACTTTATAAGCATTGGCAAGCGCATCTGCAGCTGTAGAACGCACGCATACATTTGTCCAAACGCCTGTTACAGCCACTGTGTCAAAACCTTCTTCTTTAAGATAGAGATCAAGATCCGTGTGTTGGAAACCTGAATGTCTTCTCTTTTGAACAATATACTCGCCATCAATTGGGTAGAGTTCTGGAATGAAATCTGAACCCCAAGTGCCTTTGATCGCATGAATTGGTCTTACTCTAAAGTCAGCGTCATTTACTCTATGCGCTTCTTGGATATGAATGATTTGAACATCATCAATCCCTTTAGCGTTTCTTTCTCTTACCCAAGCCATCATTTTTTGTAATGGTTGAATAATGTCGTCACCGCCTGGACATCTAAGAGGTGCTTTTTCACCAACAAAATCATTTAGCATATCGATAATTAATATTGCATGCTTAGCCATTTTTATACGCTCCTTTTATAGTTGAGTTCACAAATTAGTCAATTACATTGTTGATGTTACGTCTGTGTACGTTATCAAACTGGTCTGCACCAATTGCTCTGTAATTTTCATAACGCATTTTTCTTGGCAACTCTTGAATGCTTTGTCGTTTAACATATTCGCCGAAGCCTGGTTTAACAAGAATTGTGCCTTGAATTTCGCTTGGCTCTTCTTTGTAGACCATTGTGCCTCTAAGAATTGTCTTCACAACTTTTCCTGTGAGTTTTAAGCCTTGAAGCGGCGTGTATTTGTTTTTCATGAAAGAAGCGTCTTTATCAATCGTCCAAGCTTTTTTAAGATCGATAATCGTAAGGTCAGCGTCTGAACCGATGTTCATAGCGCCTTTTTTAGGATATAGGCCATAATGCACCGCTGCATTTTTTGAAAGCACTTCAACGAGTCTCTCAAGACTCAGACGACCCTTATTGTAGCCTTCGCTCACAAGGATGTTAACCATTGTTTCAGTACCCGCAATACCTGGGAAAGCAGTCCAGATGTTCATTCCTGGCGCGTCTTTTTCTACAGGTTCTGCATCTGCATCTTTGTTCGCCTCAATTTTATATGGCGCATGGTCAGTTGCAACAAAGTCAACGCTTCCGTTTGCAAGACCTTCCCAAAGTTCGATGTTATCTTGTTTTGTTCTAAGCGGTGGCGCGATTTTAGCAAATGCGCCAAACTCGGTCATAGCCTCTTGTGCATTGAGTACCAAATAATGCGGGCAAACTTCAGATGTCACGCTGAGACCACGTCTCTTGCCTTCACCAATGAGTCTTGCGCCAACGCCAGTACTCATATGAACCACATGGTAGCGTGCAAGCGTTTCTTCTGAGAAAGCAATGCCCAACTGAATAGCCGATTTTTCAGCCAATTCAAGTCTCGCTTCTGACCACGCAGGACCATCCATTCTGCCTTGCTTTTGATAATCTTTTACATAGTAGTCGCACATTGCAAAATTCTCAGCATGTACACCTACAGGTAAGCCTGTTTTAGAAACTTCTCTAAACACAACGTGCATTTCTGCGTCGGTCACGCGGTTGTAAGTAGGCACTGAAGGTGTCATATACACTTTAAACGCTACTACGCCTGCGTCTGCTTGTTCCTGAATATGATGGAGATTTCCGTCACGAACATCTTCGCCTGTAACGCCGCCCCACATCGCATAGTCAACAATGGCTTCTGGGCCAACTGCTGCTAATTTCTCGTTAAGCGAGCTAACGCAACGTACTGAGCGTGGTGAAGAACAGCAAGGCATATCGATAATAGTGGTTACCCCACCCGCTGCCGATTGGCTTGTGCCCGTTAGGAAAGTCTCACGATGAGTAAAGCCCGGATCCATAAAGTGGGTATGCGAATCGATGCAACCCGGTAACACTAAGTTACCTTCTGCATCTATCATTTCAGCCGCTTCTAAACCGTCAATTGCTTCTAAAAAACCTGCGATCTTTTGATCTTTCACGAGGATGTTGGTTACTATTGTATCGTTGCCATTCATTACAGAAATCCTAGCATTTTTAACAATCACATCGTATTTCATGGTTTTTCCTCCTCATATATTCGGTAGCTGACCCATACACGTCTAGAATAGACCGATAATTTCTCCGTTTTCAAGAATATCAATATGATTCGCTGATGGTACTCTAGGAAGTCCAGGCATTCTCATAATGTCGCCTGCAATCGCTACCAAGAAACCTGCACCAGCAGAAGCTTTCACTTCTTTTATTGTAATTCTGAAACCAGTTGGTCGACCAAGAAGTGTTGCGTCATCCGATAGGGAATATTGGGTCTTCGCCATACAAATTGGCAAGTGACCAATACCGTCTTCTTCGTATTTTGCAATATCTTTGAGTGCTTTAGGCATGAAGTCAACGCCGTCAGCACCATAAATTTCTCTAGCAATCAGTTCAATTTTTTCTTTAGCAGGAAGTTCTAACTCATAGAGCGGTTTGAAATTCGAAACGCCTGACTCAGCCACTTCAACCACTTTTTTAGCGAGTGCAACGCCGCCGTCTCCGCCGTGAGCCCATACTTCAGAAAGCACGACTGCTACGCCAAGTTCATTACATTTGTCTTCAACAAACTTAAGTTCGGCTGCGGTATCTAGTGGGAATGCATTAATCGCTACAACCACTGGCACGCCAAATTTTTGAATGTTTTCAATTTGCTTTTCCAAGTTGCCAAAGCCAGCTTTTAACGCCACTAAGTTCTCTTCATTTAAAAAGGCTTTTTTTACGCCGCCATGGTTCTTAAGCGCTCTTACCGTTGCTACAATAACTGCCGCTGAAGGGTTGAGTTTTGCGTATCGACATTTAATGTCAAAGAATTTTTCAGCGCCAAGATCTGCACCAAAACCAGCTTCTGTTACAACATAGTCCGCTAATTTAAGCGCCATTTTTGTTGCAACTACTGAGTTACAACCATGTGCAATATTTGCAAATGGGCCACCGTGAATTAATGCCGGTGTATTTTCAAGGGTTTGAACAATGTTAGGCATAATGGCATCTTTCAAAAGAAGTGCTAAAGAACCCGTTGCTTCTAAGTCAGCACAAGTAACTTGCTTGCCTGCATAAGTATAAGCCACAACCATTCTAGAAAGTCTTTCTTTTAAATCCATCATATTAACAGCAAGGCATAAAATAGCCATAATTTCAGAAGCCACTGCAATGTCGAAGCCGTCTTGTCTTACAACGCCATCGCCTTTTGCACCCATGCCAACGATGATGTTTCTAAGCGCTCTGTCGTTGATGTCAACCACTCTTCTCCAAACAATTCTCTTTGGATCGATATCGAGTATATTGCCTTGGTGAATGTGGTTGTCTAAAAGTGCCGCTAATAAATTGTTAGCCGTTGTTACCGCATGAATGTCGCCAGTAAAGTGAAGATTGATGTCATCCATTGGTACTACTTGCGCATGTCCGCCGCCTGCAGCCCCGCCTTTAACGCCAAAACATGGGCCTAAAGAAGGTTCTCTGAGTGCTGTGAAAGCTTTCTTGCCTATTTTAGCAAGACCCATGCTGAGACCTACGTTTGTCGTTGTTTTGCCTTCGCCAGCTGCTGTTGGCGTTATTGCTGTTACCAAAATTAATTTGCCATCTGGTGCATCTGCATATCGATCAAGGACATCCAAATGGATTTTCGCTTTGTAATTTCCGTATAATTCAAGGTCATTTTCAGTTAAGCCAACCTTTGCTGCCACTTCTTTAATAGGAATCATTTTTGCTTCTTGTGCAATCTGTACGTCTGTTTTCACGATTTATTCCTCCAAATTTAGATAAAAGATGTGCGGGTCTTTCCTCTTTTAAGTTAGTTATATGTTTATGTAGTGCTCAATTATGCTTCCAAGTGGTACTCAATGATTGATGTGGCACTGAATCCTTCTAATCCCATATTTTCTGCAAGGCAGGCAATAAGCGCTTCGTAGTCGCCGTTGAATTCAAAGCCATAAGTTTTAGCCGAATCAAGGAGATATTGAAGTTTTACTGGCCCTACAAGTTGAGTGCCGATGACTTTTGTGCCTCGTTTTTCCGCTTCTGCAGAGACAAAATTTCTAAGCATTGCAAGCGGTGTACTTGCCGCATCAAAAACATTCATCGAAACCGCTGTTCCGATATGACCTTCATCTTTAAAGCCAATGCCCTTAATTGAAGTCCAGCCCGTTTCAGCATTTTTAACAACTTTTGCTATGTCGTTCGCAAGTGTTGTCTCTTCTGTCTCTAAAAAGACGTTATAAGCAGTAAGACCTTCATAATCAGAGCTGACCGTACACCCACCCATATTCGGATGAAGTTTGCCGTCTACAGACAAATCAGGTTTTCTAATGTCGCGATCTGGATGATTTTCATCTTCAAGTAAGGCTTTAAGACCTTCATATTGTCCTTTGCGAATATTGGTATTGGATTTTTTAAAATCAGTTCTCGCATTGAGCCCTGAAAAATAAACTGGCGTTTTGTAAGTTTCAAACAACCCTTGTCCAATTTCCTCTGCTAATGCTTTCGCTTCTTCAATGGTAACGTTTTGAAGTGGGAATACAGGCGCCGTATCAAGTGCCCCTATTCTCGGATGATCTCCTTTTTGAACCGCCATGTCCACGTTTGCATAAACGTGTTTCGCCATAACCATCATGGCTTCTTTGACCTGTTGTGGCTCACAAATAAAGGTGAGTACCGTTCTGTTGAAATTGTATTCTGGTTCAACTGCGACAATTTTAACCGATGCCACGCCTCTTACGGCATTAACAATTTCATCAATTGCCGATTTATTTCTACCATCGCTGAAATTTGGCACTGCAAGAACATACTTTTGATCTGCTGACATTAAGCTTCCTCCCTCATTTTGAAGAATTAGGTTGTATAGAATTTATAAAATGTCTAACAATCATTGAACCTAATTCTATTTTACTTTTTTAGTGACATAAGACACAATACAAAATCAAACCTTTGTATAAATAAAATAAAGAAACTACCTATCTTTAAGGATATCCATTAATCCATTGTCTAAACATCACTAACGATTTTTGCGAAAATTCTGTTTAACTTTAGAGCGGACCCGCATTTTTTACCGTCTTCAGTTATCGAACATTTGTTACAGTACTGCATAACCTTATCCTATCAAATCAAATTAACTCTGACTTTATCAACTATTAACATTTTTTCACACAAAATATTCTGAATTATCGAAAGTATTTGTGTATTTTTTAGTGACATTCCACTTTTTTTCTTTATATAATATAAGGAGATATAGAATGACTCAATTGCATGAGCCAATTTAAGGTTTTAAAGGAGGTTTCCTAATGGCATTAAAACTTGTTGATCTATCACAAGAAATTTTTCAAGGCATGTCGGTGTTTCCCATGCACCAACCCACCTTTATCATGACCAATATGACCCACGAAGCCAATCAGAAGCAAACTGGCAGTCCTACACTAGGCTTTTCGGCAAGAAATTTGCTCATCAGCGAGCACGGCGGAACGCACTCTGACGGCGTTTGGGAGTACAAACCTAGCGGCGCTACCATTGACAAAATGGATCTTTCTTACTTCTGGGGAAGTGCAGTCTGTGTTGACCTCACCCATATCCGCTACGACCGAAGCATTGAGCCGCATGACCTTCAAGAAGCCCTTCAAAAAGCAAATTTGACGCTTGAAAATGGCGATATTTTCTTAATGTACACAGGGCACTATGACCGGAATTTTGGCACAGACCTTTGGCAAAAAGAATATACAGGCCTCAGCAGAGCCGCAGCCAAATGGTTAGCTGATCAGGGCGTTGTAAACATTGGCGTTGACGCACCTGCCATTGACCACCCTAATGACATGGAATTTTCAGGCCATCATATCTGTGGTCAGTATGACATTACCAACACAGAGAACCTTTGCAATTTAGGGGCTGTCGCAGGCAATCGCTTCCTGTATTTTGGTCTCCCTCTTAAAATTCGCGACGGATCAGGTTCTCCCATTAGAGCGGTTGCTTTGATTGAAACTTAGTTTTTAACGCAAAAGAGCCCCTACATCGATTCAAACATTCCTTACTTGAAGGATTTGTTTAAACCTGTAGAGGCTCTTTCTATTTTTATAATGCTACATTTAATTTTATAAGACTTTTATAATTCACTTATAAATCTAAAATTTTCATAATTTTTATCGCCGTTTGAAGACCATAGCGATCGCCTTCGTCTTCTAAATTTTTACCTGTAATTTCTTGAATTCGGTTGATGCGGTAAAGCACCGTATTGTAATGCGTGAAGAGTTTTTCAGACATTTTTTTCAAGTTGCCGTTCGTCTCAAAGTAAATGATCAAAGACTTTACAAGCTCCGTATCCCGCTTTCGATCATAAAGAACCAACGGTTCTAACGTGGTGCTGTAAAAACTTCGCAGCTCATCTTTTAAGTGGTCTTGACAGAATATTTTATAAATCCCCAAAGTATCAAAATCAATGATTTGCTGATTGACATAATTTTTAGACGCTTCAACCGCTTTTTCCGCATCCTTTAAAGACTTAGACACTTGGTCAATGCCCTTATACACGCGGCCAATGCCCACTCTGTAATTAAATTGAGACACTTTTTGATCTAGAGAATCCTTGATGCCGCTCGACATGCGCTGGGCATATTTTCGGTGGTCATCAATATTTTTCCACATAAAGAGCAAATTGATTTTCTTGCCTTTGCTTGCGATGATATACGTTCTGCCTTCTTCCTTGCAGATCGTGTCCACCAAATACATCGCCTTAACAAGCACCTGATTGTATTCTTCGTCACCGCTGATGGTAGTGCCGTCCACTTTGCTCAGTCGAATGGTGAAAATACTGAAAAAGGCGTCTTTGTCAAATCGGTAGTAGTTGGCTCTGTCCACCGCTTTTTGCTTTCGTTTTTCGTCAAAAGAAATCAAATCTTCGAAAAACTCCGCTTTATATTTATGCTCAACTTCTTGAACCGAAATGCGCTTTAGAAATTCTAAAGCCACAATGCTGCTGGTTGTTTCAAGATAGAGTGCATCGTAATTATTGAGGCTTCGCTTGACGCCATAGGCCACCAAATGGCCGTACAGATTATTTTTAACCAAAATAGGCACCATCATCCGATCCATCTCTCGACCTTCAATGACCACCTTGTCATTAATGGTTTTTCCGAATCTGGTACTTTGGCTATTGGGCTGTAATGTTGTTCTAAGATGTTCTTCCAAGGCGAGTTTCATCGTTTCATCGTCTGATTCAATCGAATTGATTTCTTCAAAGTGATAATCCTTTAAAAATACTGGATTCTCAATTGATTTTGAAAGCGATCTCAAGATGTCGCTTATATCACCACCCTTTAAAACCACATCCATCGTGTCATTGTGCAAGGTCTCGACCTTTCGAATGACGTTGGATTGCTTGTCAAAAATAGATTGGAAAACGGGCATCATAATGTCTGTAAAAGACACCTCATAATCAAGCTCTATTAATGGAAACTGACATTGGTTTGCAAGTTCAATGAGTTCATTCGGCAATGACTCTAAATAAGGAAAAATCTTAATGCCAATACCCGATAAATTTTTAGCACTGCATTCACGGATCAAATTAAGCTGTGCTTCTAATTTCGTTGTTTTAAAGAAATAACCTGTGGTGAGAAGAAATTCGCCTTCATCAACCCAGTTGAGAATGTCCGGATCCGCCATAATATTAACCCGGGTCACGACTTTACTTACGCCGTCTGCACCTGCCAATAATTTTCCGTTTTTTAAAGGTTTCATTTCAAGAATATCACTAATTTTGATTCCTGTATCCTTCATGCGTTCACCCTCGCCCATTTATAAAAATCGTGTTTAACACGGCTTAAGTTTAACACATCATTCTAATTTTCTCAATCTTTTTAATTGTATATTTTTAATAAATCTCTTCCCTAAATAGTTAATTCCAAGACAACTTCATATAACTAATCTACAATGAACGACGCTTCTTCAAACGTAATCATATTGGTATTCATTGAAAGTGCCGCTTCAATCACAGAGAACATAATGACTGCGCCAGTGCCCTCGCCAAGTCTCATGCCAAGGTTCAAATACGCCTTAAAACCTAAATGCGCCGCCGCAATTTGAGCGCCCGCTTCAAGTGACTGATGAGAGGCAATCCAGTAGGCTTTTGCGCCCGGAAGTAATCCTTCTGCAAGAAGCGCCGCCGCCCATGCAATATAACCGTCTATCACCACAGGAATGCCGTAAATAGCGCCACCTATCATGACCCCTGCCATTGCGCCAATCTCACAACCGCCAACCTTTGAGAGTACATCCAAACTATCGTTTGAGTCTGGCATTAATCGGTCGATAGCTGCCTGTATAATTTCTGCTTTGTGAATCACTTGAGCCTGTGGCAAATTAGCGCCCATTCCCGTCGTTAAATGACTAGGCGACCCCGTAATGCTTGAAACAATCGCAGACGATGGCGTCGTGTTTCCGATGCCCATTTCGCCTGCCGCAAGAAGGTCATACCCTTCTAACGAAGCTTGTTTTACCGCCTCTATTCCGATAAGGATGCACTCAGCCGCTTCTTCTCTACTCATCGCCAGTCCTTTATAAAAATTGCCCGTGCTGTTTCTGACTTTATGGTGTCTAATCGCCTCACACGCCACTTCGCCTTCAATGGCAACGTCATACACGAACACGTCCGCCTTCGCATGTTTAGCAAGCGCACAGACGCCAGTAAACCCTTTGGTCATGTTAATGGCCTGAATTTTAGTAATATCTTTAGGCGATGTTGCGACACCCTCTTCAATAATGTCATGGTCGCCCGCCATCACTATGACAGCCTTCTTACGAATTTCAGGATATAACTTCCCCTGAATGCCCGCTATTTGAACGACAATTTCTTCAAGCGCCCCTAGGGAACCTTTTGGCTTGATGAGTTGATCCACTCGGTTTCTTGAATCTTCTCTAGCTGCTTTATTAATCGTTGTCATTCCTTTTAATACTTCCATTAATTTCGCTTCGAAATTCATAATGATCCCCCTTTTGTTGGCTACCGCTGAATTTTGAGTCCATACGCTAAAGTCGCGGGCAAAAAAATAAAGACCCACGATTTGCATTATGAACCGGTCTATGCTTTCGCATAAACGTCACAATCAAACCATGAATCTTTCCATCATTCATAGCATTCACTTTTGGCAGGTCTCCTGGCTAGGACAGTTTTTTTGGAAAGTTAAATCGCTTTCCTTCTAATCGCGCCTTCCCAGAGGGTTAATGACTTAACCGATTTCCAGTGGCTGTTGCTATTAGACTGTTCCGACAGTGGTGGGTCCGCTGGCGCACAACGCCATTCCCTATTCTCCCGATTTCTCGAGCACCAATCGCTTTATTGAGTTATAGGTTCATTCTACCTAATTTTGAAGCGGATTTCAATGGAGAGATACAAAAAGGACTCAACCATCACAGTTGAGCCCTTCTATTTAAGTTGAATAAATTCAACTTGTTTATTTAGCGATTAATTTGAAATTGCTTTCAAACCAAATACTAGTAGTTACCTTGAGCGTGCATAGCTTCAGCAACTTTAACGAAACCAGCGATGTTAGCACCTTTAACAAGGTCAGTACCGAATCCGTAAGTTTCAGCAGCTTCTTTAGCGTTTTTGTGGATGTTAGTCATGATTGCATCGAGTTTAGCGTCAACTTCTTCAGCAGTCCAAGATAATCTCATGCTGTTTTGTGACATTTCGATTGCAGATGTAGCAACACCACCAGCATTTGCAGCTTTAGCAGGTCCAACAAGTACGCCATTAGCGTGGAAGAAGTCGATAGACTCGTTCGTACAAGGCATGTTAGCTGCTTCAGTAACAAATTTAGTACCATTAGCAACGATTAATTTAGCATCGTCGATTCTGATTTCGTTTTGAGTAGCACAAGGAATTACGATGTCAGCTTTAACGCCCCAAGGCTTTTGGCCAGCGAAGAAAGGTACGTTGTATTTCTTAGCGTAATCTTCGATTTTGTCGTTACCTGAAGCTCTAAGCTCAAGAAGGAAATCGATTTTTTCGCCAGAAACGCCAGCTTCGTCTAAGATATAACCGTCAGGACCAGAAAGTGTAATAACTTTTCCGCCAAGCTCAGTTACTTTTGTTGCAGTACCCCAAGTTACGTTACCGAAACCTGAAAGCGCTACAGTTTTACCAGCAAATGAAGTGCCTTTAGAAGCAAGCATTTCTCTTGTGAAGTAAGTTACGCCAAAACCAGTCGCTTCAGGTCTAACTAAAGAACCACCGTAAGCTAAGCCTTTGCCTGTAAGAACGCCATTCTCGAAAGCGCCTCTGATTCTTCTATATTGACCGTACATGTATCCGATTTCTCTACCGCCAACACCGATGTCGCCAGCAGGAACGTCAACGTCTGGACCAATGTGTCTGTAAAGTTCAGTCATGAAGCTTTGGCAGAATCTCATTACTTCAGCATCTGATTTACCGTTAGGATCGAAATCAGAACCACCTTTACCGCCACCGATTGGAAGGCCAGTTAAAGAGTTTTTAAAGATTTGCTCGAAGCCGAGGAATTTAATGATACCGATATATACTGATTTGTGGAATCTGAGGCCGCCTTTGTAAGGTCCGATAGCGCCGTTGAATTGAACTCTGAAACCTCTGTTTACATTGAGTTTTCCAGCATCGTCAACCCAAGGAACTCTGAAAGTGATTTGTCTTTCAGGCTCAGCAAGTCTCTCAAGGATATTAGCTTCGATCCATTCAGGATGCATTTCAAGTACTGGAGCGAGTGAACCAAATACTTCTTCAACTGTTTGAAGGAATTCAGGCTCATTTGAGTTTCTCTTTTGGACGTTTTCGTAAACTGATTCGATATAAGCTTTTACGTTAGACATCTAAACATCTCCTCTTAAAATATAATTTATTTATATTTATACTAAAATATAAATAACCATTTAAATAATATTTTACACCATTGTTAAAACATTATTAAATTCCAAAATTATTGTAACACATATTATTTTGATAGTAAACCATCTATTCCGTTAAGAAAACTTAAATTTTTAACGAATATGTTTACAGAAATGACATTAAATCTGGTCATATTTTCAAGTGCTTCTTTTACTTGAATCTGAACCGATTCACTTGTTTTTATTAATGAACCCTCAAGAACTAAAGACAAATCAATTTCAACATTAATTTGTTCCTCATGTTTATGCAATCTTACACGGTAAACTTCACCAACTCGCTCATTCAAATGGCACGTATGTTGGATAATCTGCAAAATAACTTTGTTGGCAATTGTAAATTTGCCTAGATAGCTAAAAGTCGGTCTGACAATGGTTTTTTCTCCAATTTCGTTTGGGTACTCACGTCTACGTATGATGGTTTTGACCGAATCTAAAAAATAACCGCTAAAATCTCGCTTAACTTCAAGCGTCGGTAACGGAATCACGTGCTTTCCATGCTTCAAACGCGTCTCTTTTGCCAACTCAATTTCTACTTTCGATGCAATGTCTTCTATATAGACGTACTCATCAATCTCACCAATCTCTAAATTGGAAACGATATTTTGAACCATCTTGTCTGAGGTGCCAATCACCAATAGATGCTCTGGTTGAATGCGATTTATTGCTTCTTTAACTTCGATGCGATGATCTTCAAATTGAAAAATGGCTCTTCTAACTGCCGCCATCCTTGTTTTTTCGCGTTTTGCAGACATTCCTGCAATCCGTTTTGATTCATTAATTAAAAGGCCGTCGTCAATAATGTATTTGATACCCTTTGAAAATGCTAAATTCATAGCTTTATGACTTTTTCCGGTACCGCTTCCACCAACTAGTGCAACAATTTTCATGAAGATTGAACCTCACTTCTATTATAGTTTTATTATATCAAAAAATCCAATTAATTTGATTTAATAAACATCGTATTCTGCTTCTTTTTTTTTCGAAAATGACAAAAAACTTGCATAATTAATTATTAAAACAATGTACACGCTAACTTGTTCACTTTTCATCTTGATACTATCACATTAAAGTCCTCAATCAAGTTAAAAAATAATTTCTATTTGTTATTTTTTTTTAGTGAATCAAATCAAACACTCACCAACTGCATATAATGATTATCATTACAATTAAATAGCTTTTGCGTTTTTTTTCACAACTTTGATTGTAGACCTTTAACTCTTTGGGTATAATCGGCATAGTGGGTTAACCACAACAACTAAAATAACTATTTAGGAGGAATTTTATTATGGCATACGTAATTAAAGAATCTTGCATCTCTTGTGGCGCTTGTGAGCCTGAGTGTCCAGTAACTTGCATCACTGCTGGTGATAGCATCTACGTAATCGAAGCTAACTCTTGTATCGACTGCGGCGCTTGCGCTAATGTTTGTCCAGTAGACGCTCCTCAACCTGAGTAATTTTACACCACAAACACAAAAGACAGGCAATTTGCCTGTCTTTTTTATGTTCAAATATTTATTTCAAAGTCTTCATATTTACCTACCGTTAATTGATTGATCCGACTTAAAAATTTTAAAATTGCCTGCTGCTCATTGATAGACAAATCATTCATCACAAATTGAAATGCTTCATTCTCGCTGACATTCACTTGGTCAAAATATTGCCGACCTAGCTCAGTAAGCATCACATAGCTCTTTCGTTTGTCTTTTCCACCTCGTGACTTCTCAAGCAACTTTTGAGCCATCAGCCGATTGATTAAAGTGCTCATAATCCCACGATCGACCTGCAAACTTTTTAACAGTTCTTGCGTGGTCATGCACTCTGTTCTGCTAAGTTCAACCAATATCATCAATTCGGAGAAGGAAAATGGCTGTAATTTTTCAGAAATTTTAATGCCTGACTGATCCTGTTCAATGAACTTCTTGATCAAGATCTCAATCATTTTCATAATGGATTGATGATAATTCATGTCTTACCCTCACAAAACTATTGCCTTATGGTCTTTTCACTACCAAAGCCTCACCCATGCCGCCGCCAATACATAATGTCGCAAGTCCAGCTTTAGCATCTCTTCGCTTCATTTCATGAAGTAAGCTGACAAGTATTCTCGCACCACTTGCGCCTACTGGATGGCCAAGTGCAATCGCACCACCATTTACGTTAACAATTTCAGGATTGATGCCTAACTCGCCTACAACTGCTAATGCTTGAGATGCAAAGGCTTCATTTGCCTCAACAACCTCTAAATCAGCAACTGTCATGTTCGCATTTTTAAGCGCTTTTTTTGTAGCAGGAATTGGACCAACACCCATGATAGATGGGTCTACCCCAGCAGAACCGAAGCCAGCAATAATGGCTAATGGAATAATCCCAAGTTCGTCGGCTTTTTCTCTGCTCATAATAACAAGTGCAGCAGCGCCATCGTTTATGCCTGAAGCATTTGCTGCTGTAACAGTGCCATCTTTCTTAAAAGCAGGTCTGAGCTTAGAAACACTTTCTAAACTTGCATCTGCCTTTATATATTCATCTTGATCAAATAGAATCGGCTCACCTTTTCTTTGCGGAATAGGAACCGCTACAATTTCTTCTTGGAATTTTCCGTCTGCTCGCGCCGCTGCCGCTTTAAGTTGGCTCGCTACTGCGAATTGATCTTGCGCATCTCTAGTAATTGACCACTGCTCTGCAACGTTTTCAGCAGTAATACCCATGTGATAATCATTAAAAGCACACCAGAGTCCATCATTTACCATCGTGTCATATAGTTCGCCATTTCCCATGCGTTGTCCCCATCTGCCATTTTTAATCAGATAAGGTGCCATGCTCATGTTCTCAGTTCCACCTGCAATCACAATCTCATTTTGTCCTGCCATAATTGACAGTGCTGCCATTGAAACGGTTTTAAGTCCAGATCCGCAAATCATGTTGATTGTAGAGGCTGGAATTGAATTTGGAAGTCCCGCCTGCATAGCTGCTTGTCTAGCAACACCCTGTCCGTATCCTGATTGAAGTACACAACCAAAGATGACTTCATCTACTTGATCTGGTGAAATCTTTGCACGTTCAAGTGCCTCTTTAATGACAATAGCGCCTAATGCCATTGGTGTTACATCTTTTAAAGTTCCCCCAAAAGAACCAATTGGCGTTCTAACCGCACTTGCAATAACAACTTCCCTCATATTGATTTACCTCCAAAGAATATAGTTTACCCCACCATATTTTTATCTACCATTATCTATTATACAATATAAGGGACGTTTTTTGTCCTGTTAAAAAAGTAACTAATGCAAATGCTTCAAACTGGTCGCAATCTCAATTTTAAGCAGCTCCATAATTTGCCCAACTCCCAAATCTTCAAATTCCTGATTAGTGATGGTTAAGCCTACCACATGCCACTGATATTGCTGATAAAAAGCTTTTTCTTGTGCTTCTTCACTCAAAAATATTTCCATTTTTTCTTTAAACCGTTCAAAGCCCTCTTGATGGCAAAATGGCAAAACACCATAAAAGGAATGAGGCCCAAAATGAACCACTTCGTCAGATTCCCATAGATGTGCACGAATGTCTTCAAAATGCTTTTCTAAGAGTACCACTTCTTTACTACCTTGATTTTCAAAAGTAAGGGCAAATATCGACAGCGGATAATTGCCTTTTTTAGCTTTATATTTTTCTGCTTTTAATAGTTCTCCAAAAGTTTCGCCACTTTTCTCTGGCTTGAAATCTACGCCTGGACCTATATTGATATTCTCATGCTTTAAACTTGGTTTTGGAGTCGTTGTTTGCGGTAAGCCTAAATCGATTTGCGGGCGTCTGAATTCATCAATATTACTTTTTGAAACATGCTCCATGACAGCAAAAATTCTCGCTTTGAAAACATCGTCTTCAAACGGTTTTAAAATATAGTCTGAAGCCCCGGCTTGAACGCCTTTTATAAAATCTGTTCTTTTATTTGACGAAGTTAATATAACGATGGGTAAATCGTGCTGAACTTCCTTTATTTTTCGAATCAATTCAAACCCGTCTGAAGAATCTATTGCCACGTCCATAATTAATAAATCTAAGCCATTTTTAAACTTTTGAATGGCATTAAAAATTTCATATTCAGATTCCACTTCATGAATTTTAATGTTACTAGTGGCAAGCGTTTCTTTGATTCTCATTCGAATAAGCATTGCTCTGTCAAACAATAAGATTTGCTTCATACAGTTCACCCCAACTTAAAAGCTGTCTATTGGTGTTGATCACAGTTTTCGTCCGATTTTTATAGCTATTGCCTATTTACCCATTATACGCTTAAAACCACAAAAAAGACCTTAAAAAGAGGTCTTTCATTATGTCTTGCATAAACGCTATATCACTTAATTTTACTGAGTAACTTACTCTTCACCTTTTAGAAAATAGGTAAGAGTCAAAAGATTATCAATGAGATGGACATTCTCGACAACAACATCATCTTCTACTTTAAGATCAACAGGCGCAAAATTCCAAATGGCTTTTACACCACTGTTCACAAGCGCGTCTGCAACTTCTTGAGCGCCTGCTCTGCTGGTACAAATGTACCCAATATCTATCGGCTGTGTCTTAGAGAACTCTTGGAGGCAATCAATATCCATAACTTCCACGTCGTTTATTCTCAAACCAACTACTTTGGGATTGGCATCAAAGATACCGACCAAATTAAATCCAAATTTTCCAAAGCTAGAATACTTGGCTAATGCTTGTCCTAAGTTACCAGCACCCACTATAACGGTATTATAATCTTTCGTTAACCCTAATATTTTTCCAATTTCATTGTATAAGTCTTCTACCACATACCCGAATCCTTGCTGACCGAAACCACCAAAATTATTGAGGTCTTGGCGAATCTGAGAAGCAGTAAACCCAATGATATCACTCAATTCTTTCGAAGAAATTCTTTTAATGTCACGGTCCATTAACTCCCTTAAATATCTATGATATTTTGGAAGACGGCGAATCACTGCCATAGAAATTTTTGCGTTTGCCATTTTCTCACCTCAATTATGTTTAATAAAGTACTTGAATTATCTATTTGAGACACGTATACCTGTTGTGATTATATCATTTGCTGTTTTACATTGTCAAATTTATCACATTATTTTGATACCCTAATCGTTAACCCTTTAACCATGTTTGCGTTGGTGCGTTCACAATATTTTTATGATATGATTATAAAAGCACTTTAGAGCCTATATGGGCCACTTTTTGGGAATAATGTTTGAATGGAGAGAAGTTTGTGATTGCCTTATCTGTGAATCAAGTTAGTAAGTCATTTGGCGTTACTAGCATTTTAGAAAATATAACTTTTACAGTCTCACAAGGAGATAAAATTGGTCTCATCGGAAGAAATGGTGCAGGCAAAACGACCCTTTTTAAAATTATTAAGGGCGAATACACTGCTGACCAAGGCACTATTTTCATGGCAAAAGGTTCTGAAATCGGCTATTTGGAGCAGATTCCAGTCACTTCTGAAGATGTCACTTTGTATGATTATTGCCTAGAAATTTTTAGACCATTGCTCGACATGGAGCAACAGCTTAGAGATCTTGAACATCAAATTGCCGATTATGGCAAACAGGGTTTTGAACCCCCTAAAAATTTGTTAGATCAATACTCCCATCTGCTAGAGACTTTTTCGCGTCAAAATGGTTACAGCTTTAGAAGCGAAGTTCGGGGTGTTTTAAAAGGTCTTGGTTTTTCTGAACTCGAATTTGAACGTCCTATAATAGGGCTTTCAGGTGGTCAAAAATCTCGTATTGGTATTGGTCGACTACTGCTTAAGCATCCAGAAATTTTGTTGCTAGATGAGCCTACCAACCATTTGGACATTGCTGCCTGCGCTTGGCTAGAAGGTTTTTTGAAGTCTTATGAAGGGACTTTAATTATTATTTCGCATGACCGTTACTTCTTAGATCAAATTGTGACCAAAATTTTTGAAGTAGAAAACAAGCAGCTTTCTATCTATGTTGGTAATTACAGCGATTATGGGCGTCAAAAAGAAATTATCTTTGAAACTGCATTGCAAACCTATACGCAACAACAAAAAGAAATAGACAAACAAGAAGAAATCATTCGTAGATTTAAAGGACATGGTACTGAAAAGCTTACCAAACGTGCAAAATCAAGAGAAAAAAAGCTTGATAAAATGGAAGTGGTCGACAAACCCGTCCAATATACCAAACGCGCCAAAATCAAACTTAGTACGCGTGTTAAAAGTGGTGAAGATGTTCTTTTTGCAGAAGATTTATCCAAATCATTTGGTGAAAAACATTTATTCAGTCAACTCTGCATGAGCGTTTATCGTGGCGACCGAATCGGCTTAATTGGTCCTAATGGTATTGGAAAGACCACTCTGTTTAAAATGCTAATGGGCACTGAACCTTATCAAGCGGGCAGCGTTCGTCTTGGTCATCAAGTTGAAATCGGCATGTATGACCAGGAGCAATCTAACCTGACTCAAGCCAATGGATTGATAGAAGAAATTTCTGATGAAGATCCGCAATTAAATGTCACTGAAATTCGTGGTTTACTTGGCGGCTTTCTTTTCCATGGAGATGATGTGTTTAAAAAAATCCATCAGCTCAGCGGTGGCGAAAAAGGGCGTATGTCTCTCTTAAAACTGATGATGTCTGAAGCCAACTTATTGCTCCTCGATGAGCCCACCAACCATCTTGACATCGATTCAAAAGAGGCCTTAGAAGATGCTTTGACCTCCTACGATGGCACTATTATTACCATTTCCCATGACCGATATTTCTTAAACAAAATCTGCACCAAAATATTTGATCTTTCACCAGAGGGCGCTACAGAATACCTTGGCAATTATGACTATTATAGAGAAAAAATTGCCTTTAACGCACTTCTTGAAGAAGACGCTCTAGAAGAACCCTCAAAAACGAAGACACAACTCAAAGACGATCGCAAAAAAGAAAAAGAAAAATTACAGTCTGAGCGTCAGAAGAAACAGGGTCTTAACAATCACGAGAAACTCATTGAGAGCTTAGAACTAGAAATAGTAGACATTGAGACCATGATGTGCGAAGAAGCCGTCTACAGTGATTCAAAATTGATGAAAGAACTCAACGAACAATTAACGCACCTAAAACGCACTTTGGAAGATTGTTACGATGAGTGGAGCCTACTTTTAGAGAATTCGTAAAAAAAGATAGACAAACTCATTCTAACCGTTATAATAATAATGTAATTTAAGTAAAATACGCAGTTGTAATAGGAGGAGGCATACAAATGTTTGAAACCATCAAGAAAATAATTGAAGAACAACTCGGGATTACAAATCCTAATTTAATCACCCTTTCTACAAATATGCATGAAGATTTAGAAGCAGATTCATTGGATGCGGTTGAAATCATCATGACGATTGAAGATGAATTTGACGTAGAAATTCCAGATGACGTTGCAGAAAAACTTCAAACGGTTGCACAAATTGTTAACTATCTCGAAAAAGTAAAGTAGGATTAGTTTAGGCGTCCTAGACGTCCTTAAATAATGTAGTAACGGGGTATGCATTTATTGCAACCCCGCATTTTCAAATGACAAACATACAAGCATGAAAAAGCATCTTGCCATTGGGGCAGGATGCTTTTTTCATGCCATACGGGGCAGGATGCTTTTTTCATGCCATATGGGGCAGGATGCTTTTTTCATGCCACTCGGGGCAAGATGCTTTTTTATTGCAATAAATTCATTATTTTAATCATCCATTATTTAGAACTAAAAACTTATTAACAAATTATAAGTTTTATCCCCAAAGTTATGCACATGCGAAAGTCTTGCGCTATCACTTCTCAAGAAGTTTTCCACAATATCCACAGGTTTCTCCACAGTTTTTGTGGATTTGTCTGAATATAGCCTTTATTCACACCAATGAATATCTTGCAATTGTGTCTCATTGTTTGACTTTATCAATCTGTGTCACGTTTTTTATCGATGTGACGAATAGCCTTGTCCAATTTTCAAGTTCGGCACGGCGTTTAAATACTGATCCGCCAAAATGCCCGCTTTATAGTTGTAATACCCTACACAGCCTATCATAGCCGCATTGTCAGTACATAGCACCAACGACGGATTATGGAAAGAAACATTTTTCTTTTGAGCCATTTCCATCATTTTAGTTCTAAGATGACTGTTGGCTGCCACGCCACCCGCCAAGGCAATTTGTTTTGCGCCGGTAACATCAATGGCCATTGCCATCTTATCCACAAGTACATCCACAACCGCTTCTTGAAAACTCGCTGCCACATCTTCTACGACAATTTCAATTTGTTTCATTCGACAACCATTAATGTAATTTAAAACAGCTGATTTGATACCGCTAAAACTAAAATCTAAGCTGTCTTTTTCCAGATAACTTCTCGGAAATGGAATTTTTTTAGGATCGCCAAGCTTTGCCAATTTATCGATTAACGGACCTCCGGGATAACCTAGCCCGAGCGTTCTAGCAACCTTGTCATAGGCTTCTCCTGCCGCATCGTCCCTTGTTCTTCCAAGGACTTCAAAGGTTTGATAGTCCTTTACGTGAACAAGGTGAGTATGTCCGCCAGAGACCACTAAACACAGCAGTGGTGGTTCTAATTCTGGATATTCAATAAAGTTTGCAAAAATATGTCCTTCAATATGATTCACTGGCACAAGTGGAATGTCTAGCGAATACGCAAGCGCTTTTGCAGTAGACATGCCGACTAACAAAGCGCCCACAAGACCAGGCCCATAAGTGGTACTGATGAAATCGATGCCATCAAAATCAACTTGTGATTGTTTTAAAGCTTCATCAATAATGCCACTGATTTTGTCCACATGATTTCTAGAGGCAATCTCTGGGACAACACCGCCAAATTTTTCGTGTATTTCTATTTGTGAGTAAATAACGTTAGATAAGACCTCCCGTCCATTTTTAACAATGGCTACGGAGGTCTCATCACAACTGCTTTCTATTGCTAATGTGATTAAATCTTTCATTTTGACTCCTTTTTCAATTACCAATGGTAAGTTGAATTAAAGATTCAACTTACTCCAATTACAATCCTGAAGGCGCGCCCATGAGTACTCCAATCCAAGTAAAGCCCGTCATTAAAACAAATGGCAAAAGGACTATCAATGCCGCTTTCCAGGTTGCTACGTTGTGTATTTTTTTGACGCCCATAATCGAAACGACTAAGTACCAGATTGCAAACAAATTAAGTGCGGCAAGTGTTGAATAGATTGGTGTGCCAAACTTAGCGATTGGCAATAATAGCGCAGGCGAAAACCCGAAAGCGCCATTATTTGTAATCAGCATAATAGGAAGGGCAATTACCGTTCCTAACATTTGAATCAAATAAGCGTTGACCATCAATGACACAGTCTCTGCAAAAGTACCTTCACCACCGAAGAGAATTGACAGCAAGTGAGAAACACAACCTTTTATAAGCGGAATCAGCGGCATCAATATAATCCCAATGTACATCATCGCACTCATAAGTCCGCTAGTCGCTTCTTTAGTCGCCGCAATTTGATCTGGTGTCATTTTGGCATTGGCATAAGTGATGTCAACCAACTGCGCTGCAAGATCTTTTGTTAACAAGGTAGAAATAATGCCCACTAAAACAATCAATCCCAAAGGTAATAAAAAGTTGGGCTTTAATTTGATGTCCTCTATAACGCTCATTGGTGACACGATGATGTTCATTGCTCTTTGAAATTGGTTTTGCGGTTTTGGCTTGTTGTTTGGATCTACTGCATAATCTCTCGTTTCCATTTTAGTTGCCCCCTATTTGGTATTTAGACAATTTTTTAACATGCCTATCATTGTCAGTCTATTAGCAATTTCTTAAAAAACTATTTTTATTCGGTTAAGAAATGCTTAATAGTTGATTCAAATTGAACATTTATCAAAATTATTCATACCGTAATGCTTCAATAGGGTCGAGTTTAGCTGCACGATTGGCTGGATAGCTGCCAAAGAAAACGCCTACCCCCGCCGAGAACAGCCACGCCATTAAAATGGTTGCCAAATCCACCGATACAGGAATTTTAATAAGTTTGGCAATAATGGTTGCAAAAATAATGCCCAAAATTGTTCCAATCACACCGCCTGTAAAAGAGACAATAACCGCTTCTACCAAAAATTGAACCAGTATATCTTTGCGCCTTGCGCCTAACGCTTTACGAATGCCAATTTCCCGCGTTCTCTCAGTCACAGACACGAGCATAATATTCATGACGCCAATGCCGCCAACCACCAAAGAAATAGCCGCTATGGCACCAATAACCGCCGTCAGAACACCCATTACATTGTTGATGGACTCCAATTGTTTTTCTGCGCTAAAGCCTCTGTATTTTTTATCACCCACATTATTATGGCGATATTCTAGCAGACTGACAATGTCTTCAATAATTTTATTGGCATCTTGTTCAGGTTCAAGGTTGATTTCAATCCCTTCCACATGATTGCCGCTGCCATTGGTTTTTTCAATAAGCGAATATGGTACATGAAGCATTTTAGGAACAGTGAGCCCGGGAATATTGCTAAACGATGATTTTGGCGCTTTATACACACCAATTATCACCAAATTATAATTGGATTTGGTTTCGACTAACAGTTTTTCGCCAACCGCGTCCCCTCTACCAAAAATATCTCTTGCAAACGCCTCATCGATGACGCAAACGGCTCGCTTAGACTTGATATCAGAAGCTGCTAAAAATCTACCGTGCACCAGCTCTATCGTTTCTATTTGATTGTAATCATCGTCAACACCATTGAGAACGACCATGACTTTTTCTTTATTCTTCTTTACCGTCACTTTTCCGCTGCCCGAAACAGAAACAGAGACTGCCTTGATTTGATCGGCAAAAGCCCTTTCAATCGCACTCAAATCTTGATGGGTCATCTGATCTTGACTGCTAACCTCTTCTCTAAAATTGGTGGTAATGTATATTCTATTCACGCCAAAATTTGCAAACTCTTGTCCAATTAAAGCCTCACTGCCATTGCCAAGCGCCACAACCGTAATAACAGAAGAAATACCAATAATAATGCCAAGCATGGTTAAAAGTGACCTCATTTTATTCACCCAAATGGCACCAATGGCTATTCGAATACTCTCTAGGAGATTCATAACCTCACCTCATTGAGCGCCTCTATCGCTTTATACCTTTGATCATCTATGATCTCGCCATCTCTAAAAGTTACAATGCGCTTGGTTTCTTCTGCAATATCATGCTCGTGGGTGACAATTACAATCGTCACGCCTTCGTTGTTGAGCTCTTTAAAGATGTTCATAATTTCGTGAGTGGAAGCCGTATCAAGGTTCCCCGTCGGTTCATCTGCAAGCAGAATGGCTGGACTGTTCACAAGTGCTCTGGCAATTGCCACCCTTTGTTTTTGTCCGCCCGAAAGTTCGTTGGGTTTATGGGTCATACGGTCACCAAGTCCCACTCGAATCAGTGCGTTCTCCGCATTTTTATGACGATCCGCATACACTTTTCTACCATAAATCATTGGAAGTTCAACATTGTGAAGGGCATTAAAACGAGGGAGCAAATTAAACGATTGAAATACAAAACCAATTTTTTTATTGCGCACAAACGCCAATTGATCATCGTTCATCCCGCTAGTAGCCACATCGTCCAAGATGTAGCTACCCTTCGTTGGTTTATCCAAGCACCCGATAATATTCATGAGTGTGGATTTCCCAGAACCCGAAGCACCTACAATCGCTATAAAGTCCCCCTGCTCTACCGTTAATGTGATGTTTTTAAGCGCCGTCACCTGAATGCTGCCAGTGTCATATACTTTCCACAAGTCATTAATGTAAATCATTTTTGATCACCTGCACCTTTTACAATTTTGACGCCGTCACCGTCTTTATTGTCTTCCGTAGGATTGAGTAACACTTGATCGCCTTCCTTAAGTCCCTCTCCAAGCGCTTCTATGACCAAATCGCCTTCAACGCCCGTTTTGATAGTTTTTTCGAGCAATTTATTGTCAACCACTACAAAGACATTCTTCAGACCTTCTTTTGTGGTGTAAATAGCCTCATACGGAATGGTAAGGGCATTTTCTACGGCCGCAGTTCTAATTTCCAAATTTGCAGAAAAATTAGGCTTGAACTTGGTTTGCTCGGCCTCAATGGCGACTTTAATCTTAACCACGGTTTCTGCAGATTGACCCGTGATGACACTTTCTGCAACTGACGAAATATAGCTGATTTTGCCTTTATAAATGTCTTCAAAGCCATCGCCTTTTATGATGGCTTCTTGTCCTAAACTGATTTGATCGATATCAAACTCGCTGATGCTCGATTCTACCAACAATTTGCTAGTTGTCGAGAGATTAAACATTGGTAATGTCATACTAATTTGATCGCCCACTTTAACGTTCATTTTATAGACGACGCCATCTATCGGTGCTTTGATCTGAAGTTTATCACGATTTTTGATGAGTTGATTCAAGGTATTTTGGGCTACTTGAATGCTAAGCGTCTGTATTTTTATTTGAGATTCCTTACCGTAATTGTCATAATTTCTTTTGCTTGATTCAAGTTCAATTTGCGCCCGCTCTAGAGTCGTCAGTGCCATTTCTTTTTCTGCCAGACTAATCGCACCACCGTTATAGAGGGCAATTTTATCGGACAGGGTCTTGTTTGCATCCGCTACTGATTTTTGAGCCGTTTTAAGCGCCAAGTCAAAATTGACTTTGCCGCCCGATTTAATCTGGGATAAAGTTTCCTTGGCAATGGACAATTGAATGCGTGCATTCTTGATTTGATCATCTAAGTCTGTTGTGCTCAGACTCGCCAAAATAAAGTCCTTTTTAACCGACTGCCCTTCTTTTACAAAAATTTGTTCCACTTTTCCTGTTTGAGCCTGTGAATAAACACTGCGCTCATCCGCTGCTACTATACGACCCGTCGTAAAAATAGTCGCTTCCAAAGACATTCTCTTAACCAATCCAACGCTGACATTTTTGGGTGCTTGATTGCCTTTAAGGTTTTGAGACTGAATAACACCATAAATAGTTGATCCAAAAACGATGACGCCAACAAGCGCAATCACGATTACTTTCTGCTTTTTCACATCGTTCACCTCACTCTTAAATTAGAGTTCAATCCACATAATGCAAGCATCTTCCCCGGTGTCTTCATAATATTCTGGCCTAATGCCTGCCGATGTAAATCCAAGTTTTTCATACAAATAAATTGCTATTTCATTAGATACCCTAACTTCGAGGGTTAACCGACAAATTTCTCGTTTTTTTGCCCAATCCATCACAAGTCGCATCATTTTTTCACCGTAGCTATGACCTTGATAGGCGGGGTCAATGCCGATATTGGTAATATGCCCTTCATCGACAACCATCCAAATACCACAATAGCCGATGATCGTATTCCCATCTGTAAACAAATGATAAAATGCCAATTTATTCGACAGCTCCTCTTCAAAGGAATGTCGGCTCCAAGCATCTTTAAAACAATATTTTTCCATTTCCGTAATGCGGTCAAGGTGCTCAGGTCCCATTGCAATCAGATGAAGAGCGTCTTCATCGATTGGAACGGCTTTACTTCCTTTTTTAGAAGCTTTTGATTGATTATTTACCATGTTTTGCGTCATAGGTCGTCTCCGCTTCTGATTTTCTAAGATACTCGGTTGGTACCACATTGTAAGAGACTGCCAAATGCGTCTTTGAGAGCGCCGATTGTGCGACTGAGCTCGCTCTTTGGCGGTTAAAAGCCTCTGGGGCAACGATCAGACGATCGCCCAATACGTCTTGATAGTTTTGCGCATATTTAGGCAGCGCATCACCGACAAGCAAAATATTTTCTGGTAGCTTTGCAAGTTGCTCTAGCCAAAGGTCTGGCGCAATTGCTTGGTCAGGTTCCACCATCACGAGAACACCGTCCTGCCATCGGTAGAGCGCTGTATAGACTTCATTTTTTCTAGCGTCCATAATGGGGCAAATCAAGCCTTCAAATCCGATGAAAGGCTGTCCCATCGCTTCTAGTGACGAGACTGGAATCACGGGAATGTTGTGCGGCTGTGCCAGTGCTTTTACCGTTGACACGCCAATTCTAACGCCTGTAAACGATCCTGGGCCTGAACTGACTGCAAAATAATCAAAATCTTTGACATTTAGCTCAAGTGACTCTAGGAGCATGATGAGCATCGGCATAAGCTTTTGAGAATGGGTTTTGGGATGGTTAATGGTAAATTCTCCGAGCAGCATTTCGTCGGATAAAACCGCTACCGAAGCCACGTGCGAGGTGGTTTCAAATGCCAGTATTTTCATAGAGCCAACTCCTTTAACATATTTTCGACACGCATTTTCCAATGATTTTCAAACTTTAAATGAATGCATCTCTCTTCAGGGTCTTCAGTGCCAAGTCTTAAGTCAAGCCAAAGCGTTTCCTCTGGCATCAAGTTCGGGATTAAATTCGCCCATTCGACCACACAGGCGGCCTTGCTAAAGAAATATTCCTCATAGCCAATTTCATGCAGTTCCTCTTCGTCATTGAGCCTGTAGACGTCAAAATGATACAGCGGCAAACGACCTTCATACTCATTGACGATCGTAAACGTTGGGCTCGTGATATGTTCATTAATCCCCATACCTCTTGCAATGGCTTTAGTAAGGGTCGTTTTACCAGCACCCAAATCGCCTGTAAGTCCGACGATGTCGCCTATTTCTAATAAATGTCCAAGCGCAAGTCCAAAGCGCTCCATTTGTTTTTCTGATTTTATTATTATTTCCATATAATCACCTCATTAACCTTTTAATTATACACAATAATTGAAAAAATCTCAAATCCAACCGCATTGGTTAATTTTGAGATTTTTGAGGTTTTAGCATTTTAGAAAACTATTTTTCTGTAGTCGCAACCTTATTTTATCGTTTCGTATACCACTTCACCGTTGATGATGGTCATTAGCACATCTGCTTGGAGCTCAAACGGATGTTTGCTCCAAACAACAACGTCTGCATCTTTGCCCACTTCAAGGCTCCCAACACGATCGGCAATCCCTGTAATTTCAGCGGCGTTGATGCTGATGGCTCTTAATGCTTCCATTTCGTCAAGGCCAGCTTTTGCCGCAAGTGCCGCACACATTGGCAAGTGCTGAAGCGGAATCACAGGAGAGTCTGTCATTATGGCAATTTTAACCCCTGCTTTGTGTAAAATGGCAGGCGTGTCAAATGATTTGTTTTTAAGTTCTACTTTAGATCGGTGTCCAAAAGTTGGGCCTACAATGGCAGGGTAGCCTTCTTTTGCAAGGTGCTCCGCTATCAAATGCCCTTCTGTGCAGTGCTCAAGACTCAACAATAAGTCAAATTCTTTGGCAATGCGAATGGCACTGAAAATATCGTCTGCTCTATGGGCATGCGCTTTTAAGTGAATTTCTTTTTTGATGACTGGAATCATGGCTTCCAATTTCATGTCATAGGCAGGCATTTTGCTGAGGTCGTCTCCCGCCGCTTCTTTTTTAGCCAAATATTCTTTCGTTGCAAAGAGCGTCTTTCTAAACTCGCCTACAATGGCAAGTCTTGTGTTTGGCGCTTTTTTAGCACCTGAATAAACACGCTTTGGATTCTCGCCAAATGCACATTTCATTGCAAGCGGCGCTTTAATGATCATGTCGTCAATTCGGTCTCCATATGTTTTTATTGCGGCAAATTGTCCGCCAATAATATTAGCACTTCCCGGGCCAGCAACAGCGGTTGTCACACCACCTTCACGCGCCTCTTTGAAGGTCACGTCCATTGGGTTCATTGCATCGATTCCGCGAAGGTGCGGGGTAATAGGATCTGTCATTTCGTTGCCGTCATCGCCTTCAAAACCAAGGCTGTCTTCCCATAAGCCCAAGTGGCAATGTGCATCTACGAAACCAGGCATAACCAATTGGTCTGTACAATCAATAACGTTAGCGCTTTTTGGCGCTTTTATATTCTTGCCGATTTTCTTAATCAATTTGCCCTCAAGCAAAACATCCATTATCTCTGGTTTGTCTGTTCTCATGGTATAAACCAAGCCATTTTTGAGTAAAATCATTGAATTTCCTCCTGTGGGTAGCGTTAGGTTATATGGGTTTATAAATTATATCGGTTAACGAAATATTCTTTCTTCTTCAGTTTAAATTTTTTTGACGTACAAATCAATCTTTTTGTGAGTAGGTGAATTAAATATTATCTTTTAAGGTTTGGTGTTTTAATATTTGGTTAATGCCGAATTAATTCAGCATTTTATTCATTAATTTTATTTTATGATAATTTTTGTAAGCTTACTACTGCGGATACGCAGATATTTCAAAAGGATCAAAATTCAGTAACTCAAACTTCAACCGTAACTCTAACAAAAGGAATTGAGAGAAGTTCTGAATACCAATATGTACAGGCTCTTGCCACACAGAAAAATATATCATATGAGTTAGCAAAACTGCAAATTTTACATTTATGGCATCAGTTTCAGCTGGTTTTTCAGTAGGAATCAATGATATCATTGGTGTGTATGGGTCAGTCGGTGGCAATGTTTATGTTACTACTCGAGCAAAATCTTATGTTTTAAACATTTCACTTTCGAGCTTAAATTAAGATGACATATATTAAATTTGGAAATATAAACCCAACTGTCCTTACATCAACATTGTTTTGGACAACTCTCATTCTTTTTCTAACACAGCACTCTATTCCCATGAGTGTGTCGCTTTCATCAACAACATTGGAAACATTATTATTTAAATTATCTACCAACTTCATTTACTACGTCCATCCAATTTTAGTTATTGTAATCCTCAAACGTCTCTGTGAAATGATATTTCTGATATTAAATGGTGTTAAGAAAGATAACATTTAGAGTTCTCTCTTTTGGACTGATTTCAACTTCCACGGTCTATCTAGTAGTGAAATTTGCAAAATGATTATTGATGAAAAATATAAAGGAATGTAGTCTACTCATTTTATGGCGTGCTACATTCCTTTTTTATGCTCTAGTAAAGCGTATATCAATAGATTTATTTGGTAGTAATTCTAGTGCTTCATCTTGAATTACTACCGTTAAACCTGTAAACTTACTCTATAAATCCACTCTCATACATTAGGAGACTTGCATGTACAAAAACAACCCACACGTCACCGACGCTTTAACTTCACGTTTCAGACCCCACCCAGCCATCGCTTTATTGCTGTTCCTACTCATGCTCGTTGTCAGCGAAATCCTTGCATGGCCTTTCACAGATATTTTTAATACGTTCTCAGACAATTGGCGCCACCCAATGCTCATCACGCTTAAATTTACCACCACAGAACTCATTTTTCCGTTCTTATCAATAGCCGTTATCGTTGCTTTATGGGTAAACCGAATAGAAAAAAGGCCAATTTCCAGTCTTGGTTTCCCAAACAAGTGGCAACTTCGCACCTATCTTAAGGGGTTTGGACTGGGCCTTGGCCTCATGACGCTCTATTTTATTATCGCACTTCTTTTCAATGTCTATACGATCGAAACCATTGCCTTTAACGGAAATAATCTATTCGTCTGGACGAGCATACTGATTATCCTTCCAGGATGGATGGTGCAAAGCGCCTCAGAAGAAATTCTAACACGCGGCTGGCTTTTTCAAGTCACATCAAGAAAACACGTCCTGACGGGAATCATCCTTTCATCTACAATTTTCAGTCTTCTTCACATTGCCAACAATGGTCTTACCGCATTGTCAGTAGGGAACCTGACTCTATATGGCCTCTTCGCCATTTTCTATACGCTAAAAACAGAAAATCTCTGGGCGGTTTGCGGTTTTCACTGTTCTTGGAACTGGGCACAAGGCAATATTTTTGGCATTTCTGTCAGTGGCAATCCCATCATTGGCGGATCACTTCTTGAACCTGGCCATGCAGTTGGATCTGACCTTCTCACGGGCGGGGCGTTTGGTGCAGAAGGCTCTATCGTCGTTTCGATTATACTATGCTTTAGTATTTTAACCGTATTAGGACGTCCCCTATACAACCATTTTTTGCATTTAAAATAACCGAGCCATTTTGGAGTAAATTCATATCTACTTCATTATACCAAACCCACCGTGAACATGCTTAGTATCAGAAACTGCAATTACGCAATCATGATCCTTTCTCTTAACCACTTCGACCAACTCATTGACCCTCTTACGGGGAGTAAAAATATACAGAATTGATCTGACCTGCGTTCTACCTTCACCTCTTACAACGGTTACAGCAAAACCACATTCTCTGATATACTCTATTAACGCCACTCCAGTTTCTTCACTGACTATAATTTGAACCTCTGTAAGACCGATTGCCAATTTTTCTTCAATCACGCATCCAACATAATTACCAATTGCAAAACCAAGTGCATAGAAAATCGCTTTCATAGGGTTTTCAGAAATTTTACCCAACACGGCACTGGCAATATAAATCCATAACATGACTTCAAAAAAACCAATCGCAGATGCAATGGTCCGCTCACCTTTTGTAATCAAAACTGTACGAACGGTTGCCATAGAAACTTCAACAATTTTTGCCACCATAATAAGTAAGAAAATTAAATACTCCACACTATATCCCCCTAAACTTGCAACAAAACGCTATACAGTTTTTATCCCATAATTCTTTATAAAGTATAGCACAAATCACAGAAAATTCTTGCTGTATTATCAGTCGAATAATTGAAGTTTTCGTAATATTAAGAGACTGAGTTTAACATTTTAAAAAAATGTTTTAGAAAACACAAAAACGCTTTCTATTTCAAATTGAAATAGAAAGCGTTTTTTATTTTTTTAAAATAAAACTATTTATCAGTGTTTTTAAGGTAAGAAATAAGCATTGTTACAGATGTGTAAAGAATAACGCCAATTACTAACCATCTGAGAATATCAAGCGGTAATGATTTAACGATATACGCTGCAATGAATACGCCAACCGTACCACAGATTGCGATTGCAACTGAAGCTTTCATATTATATGCCTGTTCTTTAACAAATTTGACAGATGCTACTGGCATTAAGAATGCACATGAACCCATCATGATTGGGAATGCTACTTGTGGCGATAAGCCAAGGAAGTATACAAGTGCCATACATGGTGCGTAAAGACCAATACCAGCTGTCATAAGTGCGCCAAGTATAAAGTTACCAACGATACCAATTCCCAATTTCATACCAGTAAGGCCGATTGCTTCGCCACCACCAGGCATCCAGCCCATTTTGCTTGAGAACATTAAGAATGCAGTTACAAGAAGTGCAATACCCATTGTTAATTGAATTTTCTTTTCTGAGAATTTAGCAATGATGCCTGCGCCAACCCATGCGCCTGCTGTAGCAGAAGCTAACATAGCAACCAATGTGATTGGTTCAACTTCAATAACTGTCATAAAGATAAAAGCTTCCACAACTACCGGAATAGTCATAGACACGTTGAGCGTGCCAGGAATAATACGGTCATGAACTTGTTTGAATGCTTTAAAAAGTGCAGTTGTTGGTGCGAAAGAACCGATACCGAGTGTATCGAAGAAATTAGTAGCAAAACCAATAAGACCTGATGTTACGAAATTTGTATCTGTCTCCCAATCTGCTTTTTTAGCGCTAGCATCTCTTCCAAAGACAAATGTAGACCATGCAGTTAATGCGCCAAGTACACTTAGAACAATCGTAATTAATGACATAAATATCCCCCATGTTTGCATTTTTGTTTGTTATTCTCTTAACAACGTGTTTTAAAAAAACATTCCAAAATTTTGTTTTGGAAGCATTCCTTTTGTAAAGACACCAGTCTACTTAAGTAAGAACCCGTATTTAACTGGATCTTCAGGATCAATTACAAAGTGATTGAAGCCGGTAATGAACGCTGCCCCTGTAACTTCAGGAATAATTGCGTCAAATTCTCCGACAGTAGACTTTCCAACAATTCTACCTTTGAAAAGCGTACCCAAAATACTTTCGTAAATAAATGTTTCACTTTCCTTTAATTCTTCTTTTGCAAACAATGTTGCGAGTTTTGCACAAGTTCCTGTACCACATGGCGAACGGTCAACTTGTCCTTGTCCAAAGATAACAACGTTTTTGTAGTGTGCATCTGGATGAGTGGCATCGTCATAGATTTCTACCAGATCAACTGTTTTGATGTGACTAAGCGTTGGATGTTGAATTTCTACACTCTCATTGATAATATCTCTAATTTTGAGCGCTAATTCTGTAAGTTTATTTGTGTTGCTAGGCTCGACCTTAAGACCAAGTTGCTTTGCACTGATAATTGCGAAGAAGCTACCACCAAATGCAATGTCAAATTTAATTTCACCAAGCTCTGGCACTTCAACCGTTACATCTCTTTTGTAAAGGAAAGATGGCACGTTAACGATTGATACTTCTTTCACTTTTCCACTTATCACTTGAGCTGTTGCCTTAACCAAACCTGCTGGTGTATCCATCAAAACAGTTGTTACTGGCTCAACCGCTTCAACCATACCTGTTTCAATTGCGACTGTTACAGCACCAATTGAACCATGACCACACATATTCAAATAGCCGCCACCATCCATGAAAATGATGCCAAAATCTGCTTCCTCATTTGCTGGCGCTGTGATGATTGAACCAAACATGTCATTATGTCCACGTGGTTCCAACATCGTTGCAGTTCGAAGATGATCAAGATTTTCTTCAAGATATGTTTTCTTTTCAGCCATTGTTGCGCCAGGGATCTTGGGAATGCCACCGATAATAATTCTTGTAGGTTCTCCCATTGTGTGAGAATCTACTGCGTGAATGCTTCTTATCACTTTCATCCAATTACCTCCTTAATTATATACGTTTCTAATTAAAATATAAAGGTCATAAAAGAATTATTCTATTAATTTCATTAAAATTCATCTATTTTTGCTTTCTTTTGCATCTTTAATTTTAAAAAAGCCAAGGCTTTTCTAGCATCAAGCTTTGTCACTGTATTTTCACCAACCACCTGAGTTTCAATTCCAGCTTCAGATTTATTGAAGTCAACAATGGTATCCATGTAAGGATTGGTAACAACAAATTTTCCTTGTGTACCTACAAAGCTCATCCCTACTATAGGAATGTTTCTTTTTCCTATTTCTTCGATCGTATTAGCAAAATCAACATGGGAGTTTCCCCATCCGTCCACAGATAGAATAACGCCATCTGCTCGCATTGCTTCAACCCAAGCCGCAGTTCTTTGTCCGACAAAATATTTTTCTTTATTGTCTTGTGGTGTCCCCACAACAATGATGCCAAGTAAATCAATATCATCATCAGAGGATACAAGGTCTAGCAATGGGTCTCTAAAGTGATGAAGGCTGGTTTCTTTGGTAGATGGCCCAATCCCCATTATATCACCGTCCTTTATAACAGACTAAGCTTAGGTCATTGATCGGAGTGCACCATCTCGATACTCGTTTGCTGAGAGTATGATTGGTACATTTCCCATGTCTATAATTGACTTTCCGCCTTTTAACCCGCTTGGTTCATCGGAAAACAATTGATTATCATACATGGCGCCTTGTCCAGCAATTTGCTTAACAATAACGACTTTCTTTCGATTCGGTTTCTGCTTGTCGAAAAATTCATGCTTTTCTGTTGCTTCCGCTGATTCTTTTGATTTCAATACGTTTCTGATTTCTTGAATGTAAGCATCAGATGCTTTAAATGCGGCAAGCGGTAAATTGCGATCATAAATTTGTCCACCCGTCAAAGTAACATCGATATGTATAATCAAGTCACTCGCACTTGGCGTTCCAGCACGATTCAAGAATAATTTTTCACTTAGATTACCTTCGGATGACCCGAATTCAGACATTTGTTTGCCATCTTCATCCGCACCTGTCAAAAGTACATATACACCAGTCATTGTATGGGTTATACCTTCGCCTAAGCCACCTAAGACTTTTGTCGATATCGGTATAATATCCATAATTGTATTGATTTCACAATTATGATCACTAGGTTTAATAATTGACACCGACATTTTCTCAACAAGATTTGTCTGTGAAACAATGCCCTCGATGGATGCCAAACTCAACTTTAGCTTATTATTTATAAGGGTCATTTTCTCAGCCACCTCAATTTGATTGACGTGAAATGAGCGAATAACCAATCTTCTTAAAATAATTTCTTTTTCCATACGTGACCTCCTCCACTTAAAACAAGCGAGGGGGTTCCCCCCCCGCCATGAGGTTATGTCTTATATTTTTGCGTTGTATTCGTATGGAAGTGGAATGATTTTACCAGAACTCTGAATCTTGATTAAATACTCAAGCGCCTCTCTAGTAATTGCTGTTTGCATCACGATATCATTTGGAGCACCTGCATTTGCGCCCATTGGTACAAGGGGAGCTACTGCTCTAGGAGTTCCTGATTGTGCTACTACTGGAGGAAGTGCCGCAATGATTATTGTAGGAATACCCGATTCCTCAATCGCACGCTGTACAAGTACAGCTGTACGGTGACAAGTGCCTCAGCCAGCTGTTAGAAGAACTGCGTCGACATTTTCTGCCTTGAGTCTTCTAGCAATTTCTGGACCAGTTTCATTGATAAATTTGGCTTGATCTCCGCCGCCGCCCATGAAACCGAAGTGTTCAGGTGCTGCTGCTTTGATGAAACCTGCTGCAGCAAGTTCGTTCAATCTATCGATTGGGAACATGCAGTTGATGTCTTTATTAACATCGCCATTATCGTAACCACCATGTGAAACCATAAGTTCGCTTGATGGTATATTGTTAGGAATAACTCTGAATGAGAAGTCTCCAGCGAAATTAAATCTTGGATCAGTTTTTAAGTGAACACCCGCTGCTGTTGCAAGGGCAATTGTCATATCTTTTAATTCTTTAGTAACCGGCGCCCAAACTGGAGGCGGAGTTACAGGTACAAAAATTTCTGATTGCAAACCTTTTACTGGCTTATAACTCATTTTCTATCTCCCCTCTTTCTGTAATTTTTGAAGATTACTGATATAGTGTTCGTTATCTCCATCATTTAACACTTCTGGGTAGCTCATCATGAAGCCAACTTCTTGACCTAATTTGAGTTCATAGTTTGAAATAAGCATCCTCATCGGTACTTTAAGATACCCAAGTCTGCCTTTTAAATCAATCGCTACAGAGCCATCATTCATTTCCACGATGACACCTTCCATGAGTATCAGCTTATCGCCATATTGAAGTTGTTCCATTTTTAAGCTCCTTTTCCTGTTGAATGATTCTAGATCAACATACTAAGTTTTAGTTTTCTTCAATTTCGTAAATTCTAAGACGTTTTTCTGATTTTTCAAGAGACTGTTCGTTTGGCAATTGTTCAACTTTGAGGTTAATTTCTTTTTCAATGACTTCAATGTTGTTTTGCTTTACGTTTACATTCCACTTCTTTTCAGCTTTCTTGATTTCTTCGCCGCCGATGCGAGCTTTTAACATTGTAAGCGCTCTTAATGCATCTTCTTTGCAAAGTGTATTGTTAGAAAGGATTTCATTTTCGATACCCATCTTAGATTTGTTAAGGTCAACCATGCTTACCATGTACTTGTTACCAACAACAAGTGCACCTTGGTTCGCTGAGAATGTCATACCTACTACCGGAATGCCTCTCATACCTACTTGCTCGTGGTGGCTAGCAAAGTCGATATGGTTGTTTCCGAAGCCTTCAGTTGTGATGATTACACCGTCAACATCTAAAGCTTCAACCATCATGCCTAAACGACGTGATACATAGAATTTTTCAGAATTGACTTGTGGTGAACCAACAAATATTACGCCACAAAGATCGAAATCTTCATCGTTCATTGCTTCCATAACAAGCGGTTCTCTCCAATAGTGTCTAGAAGTTTCCTTCGAAGCTGGTCCGATACAAGTAAGTGCATGGATACCACCATCAAGAACTTCTGTTGGTGCAAGCATTACTGGTACGTTACCAAGGTCAACGTTTGGCTTGCCGCCGAGAACGCCAACTGGCTCAATTGGAAGAATAAGATTATCGTGCATTGCGCCTTGGCCCATGATTTCTTTAACGATAACGAGTTTTTTCTTGCCTGGTCTACGTTTTTGTGAGAAAACTTCCACAGAATCAGCTTCGCCTTCAAATTGCTTGAGAGCTTCTCTGATTTCGTGCGTAATAAAGTCAGATGCTTTATGAGCAGCAAGAGGACCTGGTCTCTCCATATTTGTATGCTCTTTGATAACGACTTCAGTCTTAATAAAGATTTCGCCTCTATCAGGAGCACCAGGACGACCCCACATAACATTTCTTTCGATGATACCTTCTGAAGAACCGAATTCACCAATCTGAACGCCGCCTTCATCTGTACCTGTTACAACCATGATTACGCCATCAATAACTCTTGTAATACCATGACCAAGTTCGCCTTCTTCTTTAACAGCAATCGGTTGAACGTCCATGAATGTTTCAGAGTACTTACCGTAATCATCTGGTGTGATGATGTCGAATTTGATGCTCACAACAAGATGATCACAAGAAACTGCATCTTGACATACGCTTTCTCTAATGAAAAGCGTTCTGCCAACGATTTTAGTCTCAGGTCCAAGTTCAACTTTATCGATTTGGTAATGTTTTTTTACAAGTTCACGAATCACTTTCTCTTCTTGTGGCGCTGCTGTTACATTTGAAACAACCGCTTCAGCTACTGGAGCTGTCACTGCCGCTTCTGGTGCAGCCATACCCATACCCATGCCCATTGGAATTTCAAGATTGATATCTTTTCCTTCGCCAATGTGAATGCGAAGCACGCCGCCATTGTTAGCTACCGACACCATTGGTGTGATTGCTGCAGCCGCTACTACTGGTGTTGCAGTTGCTGTCGCTGTAGGTGCTGGAGTTGCTTCTGTAGAAACAACCTTATCAAGCACGTCTGCTGTGAATGGCGTTAACGCATCCACCGTTTTTGTTAAAGTTGCACCCAATACTTGATCAATGGTCAGACAGTTTGCAGGAATAGTAAGTAAACCTGAATCTGTAAGATCCGAGAAAATCGCCGGATCTTCGAGGTTTGAAGGGCCTATAACTGTGCCAGCTTCAAATCTACAGCATGACACAGCAGGGTCTTTTGCATGTTCTTTCGCTGTTTCATGATTAATAGACATCTAAAATCGCCTCCTATAAATAATATTTTAGTATGATGTTGCATATATTACCCGACTTAGTCGGACAAATGCTAAATTCGATGATACTCATTTTAAAAGTAGATTACTTTTTTGCTCGGTATAATCTGTGACCTGCTGCTCTAAGAAGATGATCCGTACTGTGGTACACCGGTAGACCTAACCTAGGCGCTACACTCATGACAGTATTAGTTCAATCCTCGCAAGTTCCCGTGATAATAATCTCGGCTCCTTGTTTTCTAAGACTGAGTACCTTCTCAGCTTGTCCAGGACAAATACCGGGAAGATCACATCTAAAACGACCACCAACTTCAATCATTCTTTTGCATTTTTCTTCTGCAACAACTGTCGCACCCATGCCAGCAGCAATTTCTCTTAATCTGCCTTCTTGAGCACCGCACTCGCAAGCAATAATACCCGCTTTTCTTGTATCTTGAATGAATGGCATTGAAACCAATACGCCGCCAGTTGTTTTAGTAACCGGACTCATTTCTGTTGTGCTAATTCCTGTAAACGGTCCACCCATGACAAGTTCACCATGGCAAACTTCATATCCACCACACGCATCAATATAATGTTTAATTGGCATACCAATTGGCACATCAAAGAACACATGACCTTCATGCGCATCTACTAATTGACCACCCACTGTAATGTCTTTTGTGATTACAGGTTTGCGGTCTTCAATGGCATAGGTGACATTTTTCAAAGTTTCCACATTGGATACCACCGCGTTGGCTTCTAAAGGCAATTGTCCTGGTTGTAATTCCACACCCAAAAGTTCTCTGACAATAACTCTTTCATCTCCCGCAGGATACATGTCTGTTAAAAACTTAATTTCAATATCAGTGATGTTATTTTGTTTAAGGTACTTGCCTAGAATGATCATTGTCTGTTTATGCTTTGGCTTAATTGCAATGTAGCCCTTAGACGCATTAATCATCTTCATAACATAGTGCATACCTCGGATTAGAACATCTGGATGTTCTTCCATGAACATTGTATTATGTTCTAACACCGGCTCACATTCAGCCGCATTTGTTAATAGGTACCCGCCTTTTAAGTCAATGTTGAACTTAACATACGCAGGGAATCCTGCTCCACCAGCGCCTACAATACCCGCTTCCTTGACTGCTTCAAGGTGTGTTTGCGTTTCTTTTATAGGAAGAAATGCATCAGGTTGATCATCGTCCGCTTCGATTACGACATTTCCGTTTTCAATCTCTGTGACAACGCCATAAACTGAACTATGAATATTGGCACCAAGTCCTTCTGGTAAAGCGATTAGCTCTCCCTTTTTAACTAGTTGTCCAATCTCAACGATCGGTTTGCAAGGCCCGCCGACATGCTGTTTTAACGGAATAGTTATCATAAAACTCATATGACACCTCCCATTTTCGGTTCTCACTCTTTATATAAGCAAATACCATGCCAACTCTTAAAGTATTTTAAATTTCTATAGGTTTTATTTGTAGTTTGTTTTTACAAATAGCTGTTTTGAATGCTTTATTCCTTCTAAAAAGTTCAATTGTTTTTTATAACACCATTATACAATTATTAAAATTGATTGTTTTTGAAGCATCTCACTACAGAAAGTGTCGATTTTTAGACACAAACTTTATTTTTTAAATTTCCAAATGACTTATACATGCCCTACTTCCATTGAAAAACAAGACTTATACACAATAAATCAATAAAAATAGACACAGTGTCCATTTTTAGACATAGTGTCTATTTTTCGACACTACTCATTTTTACCTAAACCGTATTGCGCAAGCTTGTAATACAAAGTTGTTCTCTTAACATTGAGAAGCTTTGCCGTCGCAGCCTTATTACCCTTCGAAATTTCTAAAGCTTTGCTTATTGTATTTCTTTCAATTTGCTCTACCACCACATTCAAATCAAGAGTCTCTACCTTTGTCGATTGTTCCACTTGAGAAACAGATTCTCGTATATACTGCGGCAGCAGTTCTTCGCGAATGATGCCGTCCATACACAAGACTACCAATTGTTCAATTGTATTTCTCAATTCTCGTACATTACCTTTCCAATGATATTTCCTTAAAACATTGAGCGCCTGAACCTGCATCATTGGTGTCTTCTTGCCTGAGGATGCTGAAACTTCCGTCAAAAACTTATTAATGAACAGGTCAATATCGGTGCCTCTTGCCCTCAAAGGTGGCAATGCAATTTCAATGACATTTAGTCTAAAATACAAATCTTCTCTAAATTCTCCACTCTCAACCATCTTTTTTAGATTTTTATTTGTTGCAGAAATAACGCGAACATCTACTTTTTTGATTGTCTCACCACCCACACGCCTGATTTCACTTTCTTGAAGCACTCTCAGAAGTTTGGCTTGCATCGACATTGGCAAGTCCGCTATCTCATCTAAAAATACCGTTCCACGATCGGCAAGTTCAAATATTCCCGTTTTTCCTTTTCTATTAGCACCGGTGAAAGCACCAGCTTCATAGCCAAAGAATTCACTTTCAAATAGTTCACCAGGAATTGCCGAACAGTTTACTGGCACAAAAAGACCTTTGCGCCTGCTTTGTATGTGAATGGATCTTGCAAAAACTTCTTTGCCCGTACCGCTTTCTCCGTTGATTAGAACACTAATGCCCGTTGGTGCCACTTGACGAGCCGTGCTAATGTTTTTTTGAAGTTCAGGACACTTCCCAATAATTTCTCCAAAACCGTCATTTGCAATCCGTTTCATTTCTTCTTCAAGAAAAATAACTTTCTGTGTCGCATCCGCTAGAGCAACTGAAAGGGTTTCTACTTCTGTAATGTCTCTATCAGTAGAAACTGCGCCCACAAACAATCCGTCAATATAGATTGGCTGAGCACTTATGGCAATATTGGAGCGCGCCCTTGGTGAATGATAAATATTTTCAATCCGTTCTTTTTCTTTTAATACTTTTAACAGCAATGCATTCGGAAAATAATCGGCTAAAGATTTCCCCATAATTTCTGCAGCGCCAACGCCATAAAGCTTTTCAGCGTTATCATTCCAAACCGCCACATTCCCTTCAACATCCACAACACATACAGCTTCGTGAATGTTATTGATAATGTGGTTCAACTGGCGACCGACCTCTTCCATTTTCATATAAAAGTTATCTCTAATCTCCTTTGTACGCACAACGCCAATCATAACCTCATCCACAACAACAGGCAAACGACCGATTTCACGAAGCATCATCAGATCTCTAGCAGATTCTAAAGTATCTCTGCCTGAAATAATGACAATAACAGAGTGCATATGATCAGAAAGCAGTCGCTCAAAACTGGATTTTTGGGATATAAGCATTGATACATCAGAAAGCGTAAAAATTCCAATTAATTTCCCAAGTTCGTTGACAATATAAATATCATCTAAATGAGCTGCCAGCATTTCATGAAGTGCACGTTCTATTGACTCATGTTCTCTAATGGTCATATAGTTTTTTGACATTACATCACTAATTCTTATAAGTTTGGGCGCTAAAAACACATTGTCCTCCATCTTATGACTCAGTTCACTCTTATTAAATCTACGATATTTTGATAGGACGCTTCCATCTTCTAACGGTATCATTTACAACCATTTTTTACGTTTAAAATAACCGAGCATGCTGCCAGTAATCACCAGGCAGGCCAATATAAAGATTGGATAGCTGCCCACCCAACCCATCTCTGGCATGTACTTAAAGTTCATGCCATAAACCCCTGCCAAAAATGTTAAAGGAATAAAAATAGCCGAATAGACCGTCAAAGTGGTCATAATCTGATTCATGCGATTGCTCGCATTTGAAAGGTCCATGTCATATAACGCATTCACCAATTCCCTATAGTACGAAAGCGATTCATTGATTTCCAGGAGACGGTCGTTTAAATCTTTAAAGACCGCCCGATCATCCGCTTGGATAAAGGTAGTTTCATATAGGAGTGTTCGTATCATGTCTTTCATGGGCGATATTGCCGATTTGATTTTCATAATTTCTTTTCGAATTTTATACAAATCATGAATATAATTACCCTTAGATTGACGCATTACCAATGACTCAATACGATCCATCTTGTCTTCTACTCTCTCAAAAATTTGAAAATGCAAATTCATGATGGTTCCCATCAAACTATAGAGCAGATAATCCGGACCCCGCTCTCTCATCGAATTTCGATTAATTTTTAACTTTTCTAGTACGACTTCAAAAACAGGGGTTTCGCCATGCAAAAATGTCAGCACCCAATCATTTTGAATCAATATGGAAACTTGATTCTTGATAATTTGCTGTGAAGGTTCATCAAACCTAAGCACCTGCATGACCATAAAAATGCGCTCGCCATCCACCTCAACTTTAGGCAAATGGTCCCCCTTAACGATATCTTCCCATGTCAGTCGGTCAATATTAAAAGCCTGTTGTATGTCTTTCGCATTATCCGAGGTTATCCCACTTTTTCCGATAGGAACGTGTATCCAGTGCACCCCTTTAGGAATTTTGACGATTTCTCGCGGGTGCTTAAACGATAACGGTTTGACTTCATTGGCATTGTAATAAATATACTCTCCGAGCATAAAAGTCCCTCACTTTTTCTAAAATGATGTTATATCCGTTGAACCATTCATTTAACCGATACCCTTAAGCTTGTTTTAGCCCTTTCATAGAAAGCGAGATTTTCTTGCGCTCTTTGTCCACACTCATAATTCTCACCTGTACCACATCGCCAACCGACACAATTTCCATCGGATTTTTTACAAATTTGTCAGCAATCTGCGACACATGAACAAGACCATCCGTCTTGACGCCAATGTCTACAAATGCGCCAAAGTCGACCACGTTTCTTACCGTGCCCGTCAGTTCCATCCCATCAAGAAGGTCATCAAACGAAAGCACATCAGATCTGAAAAGCGGCTTCGGCATGTCTTCTCTTGGGTCTCTTCCCGGCTTTTTAAGTTCCACGATAATGTCCGTAAGTGTCAAAACCCCTACGTCTAATTGTTCTGCCATTTTCGCAGTTGCAGTTTTGAGTGCAGTCTCTCCTGTATGTTCAAACAATCTGTCTTCAATATCTGTAAGACTGCCTTTTTTAAGGTCCTTAGGGCTGTAACCGAGCATGGTCATAACGCGAGTCGCCAGTTCATAAGATTCAGGGTGAACCGCTGTATTGTCGAGTGGTTCCTTGCCTTCTCTAATTCTTAAGAAACCTGCGCACTGCTCATAAGCCTTGTCTCCCAATCGCTTCACTTTTTTAAGCTCTTTTCTGCTAGCAAATCGACCATTTTCGTCTCGATAGGCCACAATATTTTTCGCAATGGTCTCATTGATGCCTGACACATATTTAAGAAGAGATGGGGTGGCCATATTCAGGTCAACCCCTACGCTGTTTACACAATCTTCTACCACATTTTTAAGGGTTTCGTCTAAGTGTTTTTGATTTAGATCGTGCTGATATTGACCTACCCCAATGCTTTTCGGGTCAATTTTAACCAACTCCGCAAGCGGATCTTGAAGTCTTCTCCCGATGGAGATTGCCCCTCTGATGGAAACATCCAAATCTGGATATTCATCCGTCGCCAATTTTGAAGCGCTGTAAACCGATGCGCCTGCTTCACTGACAATGGTGTAGTAAACAGTCTTTTCAAGGGTTTTGAGAAGGTCGGCAACCACTTTTTCCGTTTCTCTTGAACCTGTGCCATTTCCGATAGAAATAATGTCTACATCGAAGCGTTCAATCAGCTGTTTCATGGTCTTTTGAGACCCTTCCACATCATTTCTAGGCTCCGTCGGATAGATGGTTTTATAATCAAGCATTTTGCCTGTTTCGTCTAAAACGGCAATTTTACAGCCCGTTCTATAGCCAGGGTCAATAGCAAGTACTTTCATGTTCATGACAGGGGCTTGCATGAGCAGCGGCTTCGTATTTTTTCCGAAGACGTTAATCGCCTCAATCTCTGCTTTTTCAGTCAAATAATTTCGCACTTCTCGTTCAATCGATGGCAAAATCAATCGCTTAAGCGCATCTTCTGCCGCGATGGTCAAACGTTCGTCAAATGACGGGTTTGATTTAGGACACACTTTTCCAACCAGCCAATTTTGAACCGTGTCACTGCCCACGTCAATTTGAACCTTCAAAAACTCTTCTTTTTCGCCTCGGTTCATGGCTAAAATTCTGTGAGGCGGCATTTTGCTCACTGGCTCCGAATAATCATAATACATTTCATAAGCCGATTGCTCCGCCGCTTTGGTGGCTTTAGTCACCATTTTGCCATTTTTGATATAAAATTCTCTAATAAACGTTCGATAGCTCGCATCGTCCGAAATCATTTCCGCAAGAATGTCGTTCGCGCCTTCAAGCGCCGCTTCTGGTGTTGGCACCAAAGTGTCTTCTTGCGCTTCGCCTTCAGCTGGAATGCTTACAAAATCCGCCGCAAGGTCAATGGCTTTTGAAGTCTTGTCATCTGTTCCAAGAATCAACAACGCAAGCGGCTCAAGGCCTTTTTCTTTGGCGATGGTCGCGCGCGTGCGTTTCTTTTGCTTGTAAGGTCTATAAAGGTCTTCCAGTCGTTGAAGCACTGTTGCAGCTTCAATCTCTAAGCGCAGTTCGTCCGTCAATTTTCCTTGCTCGTCAATCATTCTTAACACTTCAATTTTGCGATCTTGCAAACTTCTCAAATACTTAAGACGCTCGTCAAAATCTCTCAAAATTTCATCGGAAGCACCACCAGTCACTTCTTTACGATATCTGGCGATGAAGGGGATGGTATTGCCTTCATCGATTAATTTTAATATCTGCTCTACTTGGGCAATTTTTAAGCCAAGCTCTTTTGCTAATTGTTGAATCATTCGGCCTCACTCCTTCTTTACTCACTTCCATTATACAGAATTTTTTGAGTGCTACCCACCTTTAAATTCTTTTTGAAATTTTACATTACTTAAACAACCCTTCTGTTTCAAACAACTCATGCTTTGTCTGTTCTAAATCAATTTGGCAATCTTCCCATAGCTGTTCGCTCAGCAGCGCTTGAAAGATCAGCATTTCAATCCCATAAATACATTTTGCACCCATCGCTCTGGCACGTCTTAAAAATAGAGTTTCATGCGGTTTGTAGACAATATCGCAGAAAACAGTTTCTTTCGAAAACAGTTCGGGTTCGATTGGAAGCGTTTCTGTATTTGGGCTCATGCCGACACTGGTGGTATTGATGACAAGGTCATACGGATTCAATTTATGCGCTTTTGCCAAATCAAATTCTGTCAAGTCAAAAACTTTACTATCCACCTCATACTGATCTACAAGCGTCAAAACTAGCGCCTGAGCCGTTTCTAAAGTTCGGTTGTGAATATCCAAACGCTGAACGCCTGCCATCGCCAGAGCATGACAGATGCCTTTAGCTGCACCGCCTGCCCCTAATACAAGCACCCGAAGTCCTTGAAGTTCTAATCCATGATGGGCTAAGGACTCCACCAGCGCGAGTCCGTCGGTATTGTAGCCTTTAATTTTGCCGTCTCTGACGACTAGGGTGTTCACTGCGCCCATTTTCTCGGCAAGCGGGTCTAACACGTCCACAAAGGCAAGAACAGTTTCTTTATGGGGTATGGTGATGTTAAAGCCGCTGTATCCCTCTAAAATAAAAGCCTTTAAGGCTTCACCCAGTTGCTCGGGCAAAACCTCAAAGGCTTCGTATGTGGCATTGATTTCGTTAAACACAAAACTTGTATGGTGAATCAGCGGAGATTTAGAACCGGATACCGGCGAACCTAAAAGCGCATATCGACGTGAATTCATAATCACACCTCTTTTTGATTTTTAAGCCATGCATTGATAAACAAATCCAACTCGCCATCCATAACAGCGTGAACATTGCCCATTTCAGCGCCTGTTCGGTGGTCTTTAACCAAATTGTACGGATTGAAGACATAAGAGCGAATCTGACTGCCCCAAGCGATCTGAGAATAATCACCCGCCAAATCTTCAATCTTTTCTTTATGTTCTCTTTCTTTGAGTTCTATCAATTTTCCGGTTAATACTTTCATAGCGGTCGCTTTATTGGAATGCTGAGAGCGTTCGTTTTGACACCCAACCACAATACCTGTTGGAAGGTGCGTGATTCGAACCGCACTGTCTGTCATATTGATGTGCTGTCCACCTGCTCCTGACGCTCTAAAGGTATCAACACGCAGGTCTTTAGTGTCAATCTCAACCGAAACTGAATCGTCCATCTCCGGCATGACGTCCACAGACGCAAACGACGTGTGACGCTTCCCAGAAGAGTCAAAAGGCGAAATGCGCACCAAGCGATGTACCCCTTTTTCACTCTTTAAAAAACCATATGCATTTTCACCTTCAATGAGCAGCGAAACACTTTTAACGCCTGCGGCAGTGTCTCTGATCATATCGAGTATGCGTACTTTATACCCTTTTCCTTCAGCCCATCTATGGTACATTCTAAAAATCATTTCTGCCCAGTCCTGAGCGTCTAAACCGCCAGAACCCGCATGCACAGATAAAATAGCATTGTTTTTATCATATTCGCCTGAAAGCAATGTCTCTAGCGTCAATTGGTCAATCGACATTTCAAGTGCTTTAATACCCTCCAAAATGTCTTTTTCCAAACTTTCTTCGCCTTCTTCAAGTACCATATGAGAAAACAGTTCCAGCTCTTCCATCTGAGTATACATGCCTTCATAAAGTTCAAGTTTGTCTTTTAGACCCTTGGCCTTTTTGAGGATTTGCTGCGCCGTATCGGCGTCGTTCCAGAAATCATTTTGAAGTGTTTTTTCTTCTAACTCTCTATACACCAATCGCATTTGATCGATGTCAAAGTGAACCACCCAACTCTTTGAGTTTCGTTCCTAATTCCTTAAGGTCTCTTAATGCTTGCTCAATGGATAACACAAAACTCACCCCATTTCTTAATAAAGTCAAATAAGTAAGTTGAGATGAAATCTCAACTTACTTATTTTTTAGTGATTAAATCTTAGTCGTTGTCACAACAACGCCTTTGTTGCTTTGCAACGACCTAGTCATTGCTACGCAATGTCCTAAGCGTTAACGCCACAACATTTCTTATATTTTTTGCCGCTGCCACATGGGCACGGATCATTTCTGCCTGTTTTAGCATCTGTATCTGTCAATTTCACTTCTGAAAATTCACCGCCACCTGATTCGCCAGTAATGACTGCCACTTGGGTTCTCGTCGTGTCAATCGTGACGCCTGCATGGTAGATAAATTTAAGCGAATCTTCCTGAATATTGTAGATCATTTCATCGAACATATTGAAGCCCTCTTTTTGATATGCTCTTACAGGGTCTTCATTGCCGTAAGCTCTAAGGTTAATACCTTGCTTGAGTTGTTCCATGTCATCAATATGATCCATCCATTTTTGATCGACCACTCTGAGTAATATGAAACGCTCAAGATCTCTCATATTTTCAGGTGTAAATTCATCTTCTTTGAGTTGATATTGTTCACGTGCAACAGATTTGAGCTTTTCAGAGAAGTCTTCTCTACGCTCAACACCTTTCACGATTTCAGCCAATTGACCTCTTTCAAGGAATAACTGATGGAAATGTTCTTCCATATCCTTAAGATCCCAATCCTCTGGATAATCTGAATTGGCGGTATAGAGGTTAACATTAGAGTCGATAATGCCTTCAATCATGCCATCCATATGTTCTTTAAGGTCTTCACCAAGAAGTACTTTCTTACGTTCTCCGTAGACGATGCCTCTTTGTCTGTTCATAACGTCATCATATTGAAGGACGTGTTTACGAATGCCAAAGTTACGACCTTCCACTTTCTTCTGAGCATTCTCAATCGATTTGCTGAGAATTTTTGCTTCAAGCGGCGTATCATCGTCCATTCCCAACTTATCAACCATGTCTTTGATTTTGTCACTTACGAAGAGTCGCATAAGCTCATCTTCAAATGAAAGATAGAACCTAGAAGAACCGAGGTCACCTTGACGACCCGCACGACCACGAAGTTGATTGTCTATACGTCTTGATTCATGACGCTCTGTGCCGATGATATGAAGACCGCCAGCAGCTCTAACCGCTTCTCCGTCTTCATCAGTAATTTGTTTAAATTTTGAATAGATTGCTTCATATTCAGCTTTCGCCGCTATGACTTCTGCATCATCTATAAAGAGTGGGCTCAGAACGAGGTTGATGATATGTTCGCTATGACCCAATTTTAGCATTTCATTTTTTGACATGAACTCAGGGTTACCACCGAGCAAAATATCGGTACCACGACCCGCCATGTTGGTTGCAATCGTTACAGAGTCTTTACGACCTGCTTGTGCAACGATTTCAGCCTCACGTTCATGTTGCTTTGCATTGAGGACTTCATGTTTAATGCCTTTTTTTCTTAAAAGTTCACTCAAATATTCAGACGTTTCAATGGAAATAGTTCCGACAAGAACCGGTTGTCCATTGGCATGTCTTTCCACGATGTCTGCAATAGCCGCTTTAAATTTACCTTCTCTTGAACGATAAATCAAATCTGGAAAATCTGTTCTTCGAACAGGCTTATTGGTCGGAATGCTCACTACATCGAGATTATAAATGTGTCTAAGCTCGTCTTCTTCCGTTTTTGCAGTACCCGTCATGCCGGAAAGCTTGTTGAACATACGGAAGTAGTTTTGAAGCGTAATGGTTGCTAAGGTTTGAGATTCTTTTCTTACCTCGAGGCCTTCTTTGGCTTCGATGGCTTGATGGAGTCCATTAGAATAGCGACGTCCCTGCATCAAACGACCAGTATGCTCGTCAACAATCAATACTTCGCCTTCTTTTACAACGTAATCTACGTCGGCTTTCATCATGTAATGCGCTTTTAAAGCTTGGTTAACATGATGTGAAATTTCCATATTTTCAGGATCTGAAAGGTTTTCGATGGTAAAGAATTTCTCGGCTTTTGCAACACCATTTTCATCCGTAAGGACAACTGATTTTTGCTTTTCATCGACAACAAAATCGACTTCACTTTTAAGACCCTGAGCAAATATGTCTGCCACACGGTAAAGGTCAGTAGATTTATCGCCTTCGCCAGAAATGATCAAAGGGGTTCTGGCTTCATCGATTAAAATGGAGTCAACCTCATCGACAATGGCATAGTTAAGTTCTTTTTGAACCATATGTTCTCTAAGAACCACCATATTGTCACGAAGATAATCAAAACCGAACTCATTGTTTGTACCATATGTGATGTCACAATTATAAGCCTGTCGGCGTTGTTCCGGCGACATGTAGTGGAGTATGCATCCTACAGAAAGACCAAGGAAGTTATACAATTTCCCCATCCATTCCATTTGATGTTTAGCAAGGTAATCATTTACCGTTACAATGTGAACGCCTTTTCCGCTTAATGCGTTGAGGTAGGCTGGAAGTGTCGCTACAAGCGTTTTACCTTCCCCTGTTTTCATTTCTGCAATTCGTCCTTCGTGAAGCACCATGCCACCAAGTAATTGTACTGGGAACGGTCTCATGCCCAAAGAACGAACCGAAGCTTCGCGAACTACCGCAAATGCCTCAATTAATAAATCATCCAAAGTTTCACCCGCTGAAAAACGCTCTTTAAATTCTATCGTTTTTTGACCGAGTTCTTTGTCTGATAGCTGCTGCATTCTAGGTTCAAATGCCTCAATTTTTGCCACTTCTTTAAAGAACTTTTTTATCTCTCGATCACTAAGTCCTTTTGAAAATATATCCAATATAGCCATTGATTTCATCCTCTCTTAATTAAAACTGCCTGATTTAATTATAACATATACCCTCTCGGTTTATATTTCTTTTACATGACAAGTACAAAACTTTCCTATGAATCTTTTGTGAATATCCTGTGAACAAAAATAGCCGAGTGACCTCGGCTTGCTTGCTAAAACCTTGATTTGTTTGAAAATTTGAGCATTTTGCTTCGTGATTTAAAGTGGTAGTAAACCATCTCGCCTTGGATAAAATAACCAACTCCAAGCGAAATTAGCAAGTCTCCAACACTGATGACTTTTGCAAGAGGATAAGGCTTTGGTATCGGAATAACCTTCCCTAAATATTTTAGAAATGAGCCTGCATCCTCCAACGAAACCAAATTGATAACGGTTCCCGCTTTAACAGATTCAGCAAAAGAACTGAGTCCTGCAAAATTCGCCATATTAAGGCTCATCGGCATTTTGCCACTATAAATGAACATCACCAATAAATTCAAAAGTGCACCAAAAGCAATGAGCCTGAATCCTTTAAGTTTCCAATTCATCAACACCGCAAAGAGAATGAAACACATACCAACAAAAGGCGTCCATTGTAACAGACTGTAGCGCTCTGTAAGTTTTGTCGCAGCAATTGGAATAATCTGAAGTGCTGCGCCAATAAAAATTAGATACCAACCCTTAAATTCAATTTCCATTAAATTATACCATCGACCATTTCTAAAAAAACCTACGATCAATCCGATGACAATAGCTTCTAACACCATAATATGCAACCTCCTTCACAACTGCATGTTCTACTAGTTGCGATGATTTAAACCCATTTTAGTGATTCTCAGCACAATTCACATTGTTAGGATACTTCTTCGTTAATTTCGAAACTTTCTATGATCAATTCCTTAGAACATTGCATGAAAGCGTCTACAACCTCTGGATGAAACTGAAGTCCGCGTTCTTCTCGAATCATTTCGACGGCCTTCATTTCGGACATCGCAACGCGGTATATGCGATTAGAAGTCATTGCATCATAAGCATCCGCCACTGAAATAATGGCAGATTCCAAAGGAATTTCATCTGCGCTCAGGCTGTCTGGATAACCATTGCCATCATATCTTTCATGGTGGTGCTTAACAATTTTGGCGATTTTTCTAAGCGCTTTTACATCTTTTAATATTTGTTCACCTATTTCAGGGTGCCTTCTTATTTCATAAATTTCATTCATTTCTAAGTTCCCAGGTTTATTGATAATAGCATCTGAGATGCCTATCTTTCCAATATCATGAAGCGTTGCCGCTGTTTTAATCATTTCAATTTGACAATTGCGCAGTCCCATTTGCCTTGCAATCGCCTCAGAGATGTCTGCAACTCTCATTGAGTGCCCATTGGTATAATTATCTTTTGCATCTAGCGCATTTGATAAAGTCTTTATGGTGTCAAAATACTGCTGCTTCATGTCTATATACAATTTATAAGCATATCGTGCCATAATAAGCAATCCAAGGACGACAGCCACCATAATCCAGCCACTTTTTTCATAAGCAAAGACCAAACCCAAAAAGCTCATGCCATAGACCAATAATCCAATGAGAATATGTAAACTCAAGCATAAAATGAGTTTAGTTTTTTTGCTCATATAAACTCCTTTATTCCCAAAACCCATCTTTAGCAAGGCTAACGACAGGCGAATCTGTCTTAAATTAATAATCAGGTTATTCAATAGTAATTATACTGTATATTCATAGGGAAATAAATAGATGACACACAATAATAATAAGCCCCCTAGGTTATAGGGGGCCAATTGGCATGTCTAAATAAGATTTTTTTGATAAAATTTAATTATTTACTACTCAACAGGTTCAATCAATCCATATTTTCCATCTTTTCTTTGGTAAACAACATTTACTTCATCGCTTTCGCTATTCTTAAATACAAAGAAATTATGCCCCAACATCTCCATTTGCAAAATTGCTTCTTCTGAATCCATTGGTTTGATTGGGAATTTCTTAGCTTTCACAACAATATGCTCTTGTTCTACTTCTTGTGGATTTGCTCTTAACGGAATTTGATCGAATCTGATGGTGTCATGACCTCTGTATCTTTTTTCAAGCTTGGTTTTATGCTTTTGAATTTGTCTTGCCAATTTGTCAACAGCAAGATCAATTGAAGTGTACATATCTTCTGATGATTCTTCAACTCTAATGACCACGTCGTCCTTGAGCGGAATTGTCAATTCAAAAATCTGTCTTGTTTTCTGAACACCCATTGTCGCTTGTACTTCAATATCGCTTTTAAAGTACTTTTCGTATTTTGATAATTTTTCTTCTACGTTGTTTTTAAGTGCCTCAGTGATTTCAATGTTTCTTCCAGTTAAAGTAATGTTCATAAATACAACTCCTCTCGGTGATTAAGTATAGGGCTAAAATTTTTGTGTCTGTTCTGAATTGGATCCCCCTTACTTTTATGAAGTTGTTTCACTTTTACCCTCGTTGGATGGGGCTTAAACAGGAAAATTGAAAGTATTTTTATTTTATTGCCAGTAGTGCGTACCAAGCAATAATTCAATAAGCTTAAGTTGTTCTTCTAACAGGTCTGTAATGACTGCCTTTGTATAATATTGTAGCTGTTAAAATATGTTACATACTTTTTAAACTAAAGCATCATTTCTTACTCTGATTATCTTTGCCGGAACACCAGCCACTACTACATTTTTTTCTACATCCTTCACAACAACTGCACCTAAACCAACTACACTATTTTCACCAATGGTTACTTGATTTCGAATTGACGACGAAGGTGCAATATACGCATTTTTCTTAAGAATTACACTACCTGCTATCATAGACAGTGCAATTACGCAAACATTTTCTTCAATCATAACATTGTGCGCTATATGGCACAAATTATCTATTTTAACGTTGTTGCCTATCCTCGTATCTTCTAGCGTTCCTCGATCAATACACGTATTGGCACCAATTTCAACATCACTACCGATTATGATGCCACCAAAGTGTGGCACACGAATATTTTGCCCATCCGAATTTTGAAAAAATCCATACCCGTCGGTTCCAAGTACTACGCCAGAATGAATAATAGTTCTGTCTCCTATTTTTACTTTCGATTCTATTGAGACATTATTTTTAATAATCACATCGTCGCCAATTTCAACTTCATTACCAATATAACAATTGAAACCTATAATAACATTTTTTCCAATGTTTTTTGCTTTTATTATTGAATTAGTTTTTTGACCCGTTATTTCTGGAGACGTGTAGATAAAGTCGGCAAGTATTGTGAAAAATATTTCTTTTGAATTGTCTCCATACATAACATTTTCAAATATTTTTGATAATTCAAATTCATATTCAGGCACGGTTACTATCAATAAGTCATTGGTTTTGACCAACAAATCTAAATCAATTTTTTTAATATCTGATATCCATATAACGCTGCTATTTTTATAATTTTCTAAAGTCGAAAATTTATCTATAGATAAATTAAGATCTCCTTTGTATTTAAATCGAATATTATGATTTTCTAAATGGGCAATTACGCTTGATAAAATTACCATAAATGAGCACATCCTTAAAATATAAAATTTGTAATATTTTCTCTAATTTGTGTTGAAATTTTTTCAGTGTTGGTATTCAGAAAATTCATTATCTTATAATTCATATCTTCAATACCTTCGCTATACCAAAACGGATGCGTTAATATGTGAATTTTATTGTAATTATTATTTTTTATAATATCAAGTACATCTTCTCGCCAATTCATTCTTGAATCAGAAACATATTTATATTCAGAAAAATATTTATTAGAATAACTATTAACACAATTTTGAAATTCTATTTTACTATCTAATATCCATCTTGACGGTCTATGCATAGACACGGAGTTAACACTATTTCTAATTGCACTCTTTAAGATCTTACACTCGCTTTCAATAAATAGCTCTAACTCATAAGTTGTATTTATCTCATATCTAGATTCATCAAAATGAAGACCTATATCATGACCTAATTCTATAATTTGACTAATAATTTCATATGACAATTTCGAGAATACATTGTAAAAATTTGTTGAAATGGATATAAAAAATGTTGATTTAACTTGTAATTTATTTTCTAATTTTGCAATTTCTAGCGCTTTATCTAAGCTAAAATCAATGTCATGTCTCAAAATAACTGATTTTTCAACACCACTTTCATTGTGGTAATTACAAAATTGATAATTATTTCGTTTCAATTCCTTAATCATATTAGTGTATGCACTGTAAGTAAACTCCATTCAGTTTCTCCTTTAGAAAAACAAAACACCTCTAACCCTATAAATAGCCATATATATTTTGTCTTAATTTTACTTATATTTTATTAAAGAAAAATCAACTTCCTTCAACAAGACAAATGTCTGTAAAAGAAAGTTGATAGAATCTGTTCATATAATTTTCATATTCTATTCATCATAACTTACTTAAAATATCTTCAAGAGACGTTTCAAGCTCAAATGCATAACCGACTAAGCACTTTAAATCGTTTAACGACTCATAAAGCTCTATTCTTATTTGACTCATTTCTTTTATGCCTTCAAGTTTCAAGAATCTTTGATAATGTGATAAAAACTCCATATTGAGCCAATCAATCTTATCAAACACGCTAGATGTTTTCACAAAATCAAGTTGGAGACTCTTAGGCTTTTCAACAAGCTTCTCAATCACGTATTCCATTAAGTCAATTTTCATATCTGTAATTTTTACAAGTTCAATCAACAGTTGATTGCCATCCATGAGCTTCCACCGCCTCTATAAGTTGATTATTTGATTCAACCTATATTCTGCATCATATATTTTGTTATAAGCCCATAGCCTCTTTCCAAGTATCACGCAGATCCGTAGCAAGTTCTAATACTTCTTGCAACGTTTCATTGCTTTTGGTAATATTGGCATCCACAAGCTGCTCCATCATGTAAATATATAAACTCTCTAAATTTCTACTAATTTCAATTTCCATATTAAGTGTTGAACGAAGCTCTTGGATGATGGCTTGCGCTCTTAAGTTTGCGTTATTTGATTTGTCGTATGTTTTTTGCTCATTAAAAATTTGAGTTTGTTTGATGAATTTTACCACGCCATCAAATAACATTAAAGTCAATTCTTCCGGTCTTGCATTCATAATTTTTTGCTCCATATACGAATCTGTTTTTATTTTTTGTGAGCTGCCATTACTTTGATCTGTAACGTCATTCTTAAGACCATGTATTGGTTGTGTTCCAATTGGCTTCTTATAATTGTATGGGTTCATAATTGACATACAGGAATCCTCCACTGCTATTTCTTGCGATCAAATATTGATCCATTAATATTACGATCATAACTGCCAGTATATTGTTGTGTCTTCTTCTGTCCCTCAAGCAACTGGGTCAATTGCTTTCTATTTTCAACAAACTCACTATGCATTTTTTGATCATATCGCTCTAATTCATTTCTAATTAGAACCTCATACTCATTCATTTTTATTAAAAATTGATCAATTTCAGTCCTTAAAGTATGATCAAATTCATTATATGAAAATTGATATTGTTCTAAATAAGACATTCTTTCATCTAAAGTGGATTCAAATACTTCAAAGGCATCCACTTTAATCGATTGATACATAATATCAGAAATAGCTATAATATTTTCCATTAATTCTATAAAATCATCTTTATTGAACTTCACGAGTTAATCACCTTCTACTGCGCACTAAACATACTGGATTGTGCATTCATTTTTGATAAAGCACTTTCAACTTTTGCAAAAATAGCATAATAACTGTTTTCTTTTTCAACAAGATATTCATTTAATCTAGTAATACGCGCATCGTATTCTGCAATTTGTTTTGACAGGATATTTTGAGTTGAAGAAGTGGTATTTATAACCCCTGCACTTGTTACTAGCGTTCCTCTATTCCCATTATTATCCGGTGTCGTTCTAGTAGCATCTTGCATAATATCATACAATCGATTTGCAAGACCACTCTCACTGTATCTCTCCGCTTTATTTGCACTATCTAAATACAGCTTATCCGAATCAGAAGAAAATAATTTAACCACATCTGAGTATTTGCTCTCAATGGCAGTTTTTAATTTCAACTCATCCTTTATAACCAACTTGCCTCTATCCTGATAGTTAGAAGTCGTGTCTATGCCTATATCAGATAAACTGAGTCCAACACCTTCAACTTTTTCCGAAAGTGCTAAACGCATGTTGTCCAAAATTGCATTGATTTCATATTTGCCCTTTAAAACACCACTTTTTGATTTTGCTTCCCACTTAGTAATGTCTGCTTCAGACATATCTTTCTTTTGATCATCAGTCAAGGGTTTAAAATCTCTGTAATTTTTTTGTACAAGTTCATCGCCAATGGACTTAATTAAACCATTGTACACATCAATAAATCCTTTAATTTGATCAACGATTTTAGTTGTGTCTGTTTTTAAGCCAATATTAATTGTACCTGCACCCGCTAAATGTTTTGCATTTAACGTTACTTGCAACCCATCAACAACAAAAGAATTGGAGTCTTTTATAATTTCAACTCCATTAAGGGACAACACTGCATTTTTAGCCTCTACACGCGAAGCCACATCAACTTTCATCTTGCTAATAAAGCTTGCACTAAGTGCCATACTATTTGAACTACCTTCTTTGCTTGAAACTAATGAAAATTTATCTTTTAAAGTGTCATATGAAATTTGAACACCAATGCCACTGTCATTAATTTTTTTAGTCATACTTGCAATGGTGTCTGTTTGCAGAACCCCCATATCTGTTAACGATTTTCCGTTAATCGTCATCGTTGACAAATCTGATGTATTAATCCCTAACAAGCTGCTATCACTTATTGCTTTGCTTGCGTAACCAGCTGTAGATGTGCCAGAAGCTACCCCCATCCAAGGCAAAGAAGTTTCAAATCCCGTTTGTTCTAAAAGAGTCACTGTATTTCCAGGAGATTTAATTTTAATACCGGTTCCTGAATAATCTATTCCACTCGCAACGTTCGCACCAAATTGAGCACTTACTTGATTTTTAAAAGCCAAACCAAATTCATCTTTATTAGTGATTGTAGACATGTCTAATTCAATTGATTTCGTTGTAGAACCAATGGACATTGTTGCCTTGAATGTTGCTGGTTTTGATGCGCCAAAGTCTAAGGTGCCGGATTGAATTGCAGTAAAATCTAAAGTTTGACTATTATAGGTATCTTTTGTTGCTAATTCTGACACATACTCTATTGTTTGATTAAAATTTTGAATACTTGCGCTAGCACTTACTGTCACATCAGTATTGGCTACACCATTAACCAACGTCGACGACGTGAATTTTGCGAATGATGATGCTGACTTGAAGTTTTTGTCCGATTTAAGTGTATCAAAGTATTCGCTTTTAAAACTATTAAAACGGTCTATCACACTTCGATAGGCTTCTTGTTCCCAAACTTTATATTGCTTACTTTGTTGTTGACGTGTTAATTTCATTTTCTCCGCGTCCATTAATTTCTTAACAGTTCCTTCTACATCAAATCCAGAAAATCCAGTTAAACGATTTACAGCCATAATAGCACCTCCTAAATACGGCAAGATTTATTATTGATATTAAAACTCAATTTTTATACTTTATCATCCACAAACATACCCGCAAGCTCCCACATTTTTGCAACCATATCTTGTATTTTCTTCGAAGGAAATTCTGCAATGACTTGACCAGACTTTGTATCTGTAATGGTATAAATAACCGCTTTTGTTCCTTCGTGAACAGCTCTATCAATTCTACGATCAAATGCTTTAAGGGATTGATTTGCTTGTTTGACGGATTGTTCGAGAACATCTTCATCATCGTTTCTAGAAATCGTATCTTCAATAGAACCATGCTTCGGACTCTTTAATTCATGAGAAATTGCATTTGAAATTTTCGGTTCGTTTATAATTTTGCTCTCAACACTTTGTTTTAGAACAACTTGTTCATTTTGTTGCACGGATTGAATTGCTTGAGGATTGTTAACTATGCTTCCGATCTTCATACTTATCCACTCCTTCTCAATTTTAGCTTCTAGCATATTATCGGCATAATGAGACGAACTAATTAATCTAAATAGAATAGTCTATACTATTTTTTTCAAGTTATTTATCGGGAAATCTAGTAAACAATGCCATATATTCTAAAGTGCTAAACCCACTCTCTTTAATCACATCAATAAAAGATTGAAATAAAAAAGGATTGTGCATTATCTCCTTAGAAAGAGATTGGACTACTTCTACCACCATCTCATCATCAATTTTACCTCTATTCAAACTCACCCCGAGTAAGTGTATTTTCACCATGCTAAACATGGTACATAAAAAAATATAACTCTCCCAGATTGTTTTGTATCCACCAAAAGGCATCATATCTCTAAAAAATTCACTTACTACGTAATTTTCAAATAGATATTCTTTTTCCAAAAGGAAATTTTTAAACATTGAATAATCTAATGCTTCGGTTGCAATCTCTTTTTGCTCAAATCCTAAACCTTCAACTGTTTCATTAAAACACTTCGTATATCTTTCCCCTATAACACCGCTATCTTTTTTTATTTTCATTAAAATTCTAATGACATTAATCTGTGTTTCTGGATCGAACTTGATAGCCTTTAAATCATAATCAAATACCTTACTGTTAAGCATGTCATCAAAAGTATCAATCATCGCCGGAATATCACTGACTTCATTACGCTCAATTGCATCCATTAGATTTTGAAAGAACATTCCTAACAATACCATTCTTTGATCAAATGGGTATTTTCGATTTTGCAAAATTGATAAACTCATTATTCGAATTTCCCAAAAATATTTTTCAGGTTTCTCAACGAAAGATTCTCCTAGAAATTTATGCCTACCTACAAATGCATCCTTTGTACATATACTTATTTCTAGTTTTTCAAATATTATTCCTTCTGGATTAAACAAAGCTTTTCTTACAATTTCTGGACAAGACATTACACCAATTCTTTCAATTTGATCATCTATACTATTGTGAATTTTTGGATACGACCAACAGGTGTTTGATAAATAATCTTCACCAAAATTTTTCTGAATGCTACAAAGAGACTCCTTATCAAGAAAAGGGCATCTTCGGTGCTCACCCATAATTATTTTTCCATAATCCGTATTATTTTTAGAATTTTTATTTCGCTTAACATACCGATTGAATAATGGTTTTAAGGTTACGGCTTTAGAAGTTTTGTATTTATAAAACGTATCTTTATCAATTTCTACACGCCATCCGCTACAGCACGTATCCTCACAAACAGAGCCAATACATTTAAATTTCTGGATATAGCTTGGCATAAGAACAAATTGTTGGTCAGAAGTCATCTTGTCGTTCCTCCGTTGTATTGATTATTTTTTATAGTCGTTGTTTTAAATCAACCTCTTTAATCATTTTTGCAGGACTGCCCATATAGACCGTTCTAGGTTCTAAATCTTTTGTAACCAAACTACCAGCAGCAACAAAAGTCTCTTCTCCAATTATTTTTCCAGGCAGTACAGTGACTTGTGCCCCTAGTCGAGCGCCTTTTTTTAAAGTAACGCCCTTAAAGTGATTAAACCGATCAGGGTCTCGTCCCACGTAGTTGTCATTTGAAGTCACCACGCCAGGAGCCACAAAAATATAATCTTCCAACGTTGAATAAGCTGTTATGTAAGCGTTCGTTTCTATCTTGCACGCATTTCCAATCGTACACCAATTTTCAATGGTTGCATTTCTGCCGATGATATTTTTTTCGCCAACCGTCACATTTTCACGAATAGACGCATAATCTGCAACAAGACAATTGTTGCCAATCGTGCAATTTGCGTAGATAATCGTATGCGTTCCAAGAATACACCCATCTCCAATATGACAAGGCACTTGCTTCTGGGTACTGCTTGTTGCGGATGTCAGTGCTTTCATAGGCTGTTTTCCAATAACCGCATGATCATCAATTCTCACCTGATTACCAATGACGCTACCTTCGTGAATCACAACATGATTGCCAATCACGCAATCACTGCCTATTTTCACACCTTCACAAATCACAATAAACGCGCCTAATGAAACACTTTCAGGCAGAACAACACTTCCGTGAATGCTATTCATTCAAACGCCCCCTTAAAGCTTCTAAAGTAGAATAATCAAGTGTTTCGAAATTAACCGCACGCCCTTCAACTTGAGATTGATACGCCGCTAAAATAACCTTCATCGCTTTAGCACCTTCCGCTCCATCAATCAAGAGTTTTTCACTGCCTAAAATAGCATTATAAACATTTTCATAAAGACTCAAATGTCCATTGCCATAAACGTTGTCTATGGCTTCAGTCTTCTTGAGGGCCTGTTGATCCGCCTGAATAGTCTCTTCAAATTTCCATGTCTGTATTTCGTTCACTGCAAGACCGCCAATGACAACCGTCCCCGTTTCTCCAAACATACTTAACGTCTCTTCAAGGTTTTTAGGATATACGCAAGCACTGCCTTCTACAATGCCAATGGCGCCGCTTTCAAACCGAATGACAATCGCTCCGAAATCTTCCATTTCAATATCTCGCAGGAACGTTCCGGTCTGAGCATATACCGTTTTAACAGGGCTGTTCATCATCCAAAGCAATAAATCAATGTTATGAATGCATTGATTCATTAATGTGCCGCCATCCATTAACGCGGTACCTCGCCACGGTGCCTGCTCATAATAAGATTGATCTCTAGACCAAAGAATTCTTGCCGTGCCATTTATCATTTTTCCAAAACGGTTCTCTTTAACCGCATTTCTCAGTGCTTGAACAGGCGGGTTAAATCGATTTTGATGACAAACGCCTAACAATAAGCCATTTTCTTTTGCCAATTCAATCATCTCGCTAGCATGCTGAGTTGACAATGCAATTGGTTTTTCCACTAGGACATGTTTTTTTTCATTTAGCAAGTCCATGACATGGAGATAATGATTGCCACTTTCCGTTGCAACAATACCCAAATCAAAATCTATTTCATTTAGTAACTTTTGATAATCTGTATAGATCAGAGGTACTTTTAACGTATTCTCAACGAGGTTTAATGTTCTTTTTTCATACGTCTGAGCTTTTTCCTTCGCGCGTTCCTCGACCACATCGCATACCGCAACCAATTCGTATTGTTTAAAAAGCGTTGCTAATGATTCAATATGCTTATAGGCAATTCGACCGCAACCAATAAGCGCTACCTTTATTTTAGTCGTTTCCATAACTGTCCCCCTACCCTACTTGCAGTCGCTCAAAATTTGATCAACCAGTCTTAAAGACGGTTAATCTTATGTCTATTATTTTTTACAAATTCAGTGCCATTTTTAGTATCAAATAAAAGATTCGCGTGATCTACAATCCATTGGTAGTCTAAATACGTGTGTCTTGAAGTAATCACAACCAAGTCTGCCGTTTCAAGTAAAGTTTCCGTTAATTCTATCGACTGATAAGATTCATTTTTATGAGAAAATTCAGGTATGTAGCGATCATGATACGTAATATTGGCGCCTTCGCTTTTAAGCACTTCTATCACTTTTAAAGCAGGCGATTCCCTTAAATCATCAATATCTTGTTTATATGCCACACCAATCATCAAAATATTGGCGCCGTTCATGGCTTTTTTTTCTTTATTAAGTAGTCTCATCATTCTTGTGGTGGTGTATTCAGGCATAAATTCATTGACCTGTGCTGCCGACTCAATAACCTTTGCGTGAAAATCAAATTCTTTCGCTTTCCACGTCAAATAAAAAGGATCGATGGGAATACAGTGTCCCCCAAGTCCAGGTCCTGGATAAAACGCTTGAAAACCATAAGGCTTCGTCTTGGCTGCATCAATGACTTCCCATATATCAATGTTCATTTTCTCGCAAAGAATGGCCATTTCATTCACTAACGCTATATTTACATTTCTGTAAGTATTTTCGAGTATTTTTTCCATCTCTGCAATTTCTGGTGAACTCACCTGATGAATTTCTCCTTGAAGCACGTGTCTGTAAAGAGTGGCTGCCAAAAGCCCGCACCGATCCGTCATGCCACCAACCACTTTGGGCGTATTTTTGGTTTTATAGAACTTGTTGCCAGGATCAACCCGTTCAGGAGAAAAGGCAAGGAAGAATGTTTCACCTAACTCATAACCGCAAGACTCGAAAATTGGCACCAAAACCTCACGCGTAGTCCCCGGATATGTTGTGCTTTCTAGCACCACCAATGTATTTTCTTTCATAAATTTTGCAATGTTTCTTGAAGATGACTCCACATAAGTTATGTCCGGCTGACGATGTACATCTAGCGGCGTAGGCACACAAATCATGACTGCGTCTACAAGCGCAATTAGAGAATAGTCAGTTGTTGCAGAAAGTTTGCCATCTAATACAATTTGACTGAGCTCTTCATCCACAACATCTCCAATATAATTAACGCCTTGATTGACTAAATCACAACGACTTTCTTGAATATCAAAACCAATGACCTTATAACCGGCTAATGCTTTTTCTACCGCAAGTGGGAGGCCCACGTAACCAAGACCTACAACGCCGATGATAGCCGTCTTATTTTCTATTTTTTGTAGTAGTTGCTGATACATGGCTTATACCTCCTATTTATTTTTATAATACGCTTTTACTTCGTTGATAACAATCAATTGATCCTTATCCGTCAACTCTGGAAACAGGGGAAGCGCAAGCGCACGCGTACACAATCGCTCGCAAACAGGAAATGTTCCGTTCTCATATCCTAGGTAACTTAGCGCATTTTGCAAATGGAGTGGAATGGCATAATAGACACCCGTTCCAATGCCTAATTCAGATAAATACTTTGAAAGACCTTCACGATCATCAACCATGAGTGAATAAAGATGGAAAACTGATTTCCCATTTTCGGTCTCTTTCGGGATAGAAATTTGAACAATGTCCTTAAACGCTTCATTATAATTCATAGCAAGTGTTCGTCGTCTATTATTCCAAGTCTCTAAATAAGGAAATTTAACGTTAAGGATCGCTGCTTGAACTTCATCTAAGCGCGAGTTATAACCAAGCATTTCATTTTGATATTTTACTTTTTGTCCGTGGAATCTCAACATTCTAAGTTTTTCTGCATAAGAATCGGAATTGGTCGTAATCAGTCCACCATCCCCGAATCCGCCTAGGTTTTTAGTAGGAAAGAAAGAAAAACATGAAATATCGCCTATAGAGCCTATCATCTGATCCTTATACGAGGCGCCAATCGCTTGGCAAGCATCCTCTACAATAAATAGATTGTGCTTCTTTGCAATTTCAAGGATTGGTTCAAAATCGATAGGATTGCCAAATATATGCACGACCATAATGGCTTTTGTGTTCGCCGTTATGCTTTTTTCAATTAACTGAGGATCCATATTATATGTACCCTCAATGACATCTACAAAAACTGGTGTTGCGCCTACTCTGCAAATTGTTTCAGCCGATGCAAAGAAAGTAAATGGGGTCGTAATCACTTCATCGCCTACTCCTATGCCTAATGCATCTAACGCAAGAACAAGCGCATCCGTTCCATTTGCAACACCAATAGCGTACTTGACACCTAAAAAATTTTGCATTGAACTTTCAAAGCGCTTCACTTCTGGTCCCAAAATATAATTTGCGCCACTTAGAACGGATTTAAACGCATTTTCAAATTCTATGGGCTTAATTGAGTTCTCACAGGATAAGTTAATTACCGGAATTGATTGCATTGAAGACACCTCCATGTGGCTTAATTGAATCTCATCTATACGAGCCTTAACAATCGTTTGCATTATTCTACACTATTAAAGAACGCTTCAAATACCGATACGATATAATCAATTTTCTCGTCCGTAATGCCAGGGTAGACACCAATAAAGAACGTGTTATTCATTATAAAGTCTGTATTTTCAAGTTCTCCGACAATTCTATAAGTAACTTCTTCAAAGGCTGGTTGTCTTGTCATATTCCCCGCAAACAACTGTCTTGTCATAATCTTGTTTTTTTCTAAGAAAAGAACAATGTCATTTTTAGTGAATTTCGCATCTGCCTTTACTGAAAGCGGCAAACCAAACCATGAAGGATTAGCATTTTCAGTCGCCACTGGTAAAATAAGATGTTCTTCAAATTTAACCAACTTTTCTTTTGTTTTCAAGAAATTTTCTCTTCTTTTTTCAACAAAACCAGCCAACTTTTTCATTTGAGCAACACCGACAGCCGCCTGCATATCTGTTACCTTTAAGTTGTAACCTAAGTGCGTATACACGTATTTATGATCATAGCCATAAGGCAAAGTTCCAAATTGCGTTTTGAATCGCTTGCCACATGTGTTATCCGATCCAGGACCACAGTAACAATCTCTACCCCAATCTCTAAACGATGTTGCTATTTTAGCAAGAAGAGGGTCACTTGTAAGTACGGCGCCACCTTCACCCATTGTCATATGATGTGCAGGGTAATAGCTCACTGTTGCAAAGTCACCAAATGTGCCCACCATTTGACCATTGTAAGTCGATCCAATCGCATCACAACAATCTTCCACTAAAAATAAATTGTGCTTCTTACAGAAAGCAGAGACCGCTGACAAGTCAAATGGATTTCCAAGCGTATGAGCAATCATGACAGCCTTCGTTTTTTCAGTCAACGCCGCTTCAAGCTTTGTGACATCAATATTATACGTTGGAAGTGTCACGTCTACAAATACAGGAATCAATCTATTTTGAATAATGGGCGTTACAGTAGTTGGGAATCCCGCTGCTACCGTGATTACTTCATCGCCTTCTCTTAATCTTCTCTCACCAAGTTTAGGCGATGTTAGTGCCGTTAATGCAATTAAATTAGCCGAAGAACCTGAGTTAACTAGCAAACAATAATCTCTATCCATAAACTCAGCAAATTCAGTTTCAAAGTCTTCAGCATATCTTCCAGCCGTTAACCAAAAATCTAAAGACGCATCCACTAAATTTACAATTTCATTTTCATCGTACACTTTTCTCGCAAAAGGAATCACCGTCGTTCCAGGAACAAAAGCTACTTCCTTTTCTGCATGTTCTGCATAGTAAAAATCTTTAACTTTTTCTAGTATCTCTTGTCTTAAATTATTATTAGCCAAAATTCTCTCCTTATACAATCAAACTTAGTTCATATTAATTTTTTTCTTCAATTACTAGAGGTCTATTGGTAATACGTATATTAATATTAAGAATATACTCTCCCATTATGCCTATAAAAAACAGCTGAACTGCTCCAAAGAAAAACATGCTAATAATTAGTGGAACTATATCAAAAATCGTATAAAAATTATTTTTCGTTTTCCTGGCTTATCTCTTTGGTTGAATAAACTCAATATCAGCACGGCTATAGCCTAATTCAGCTATTATCCCTCTTAAATATGGATATGGTTCATTTAAACCCTTTAAAACTTAAATAAATTCAGCATCATACAATCCAAATCCAGTAAAATAATCAATCTTCTTTGTAATAACAATCTTAAATCCGTGATCCCATTTTTGTACCAATTCAACAATTTTCTCAGGCGGATCTTGAAAATCACAAGCCATTGTTATCGTAGAATCACCGATGGAATTAATAACGCCATAATAGGGTGAACGTATATGCCCAAAATTTCTTACACTAAAATCTTCTTCATTTCAATTCCCCTTCTTTATACCACGAAATTGTTTTTCTTATGCCTTCTTCAAAATCAATCATTGGATAAAATCCTGTATCCTCTGTAAGATTTGTTATATCTGGGCTTAAGTTCATCACTTGATTGAGTGAATAAGGTAGCTCACCTAATCCAATCGGTAAAGTCTCATCAATAGACTCTCTAATAATTTCTATGAATTCTTTTAGAGGTCTTGATTTGCCACTACCAATACAATACAAGGATTGATCCTGCCCTTTTTCTCCAATAAAATAGAATGCCCTTGCAGCATCATCGCAATATAAGAAATCCCAAATTTGCTCGCATTTTGTTAAATACGGTTTTTTCGCGCTAAGTAGTTGATTAATACAGTACATTATCATTGTTTCATCATTATCATGCGGTCCATAGACACTGAATATTCTTGTCCATATATGTTTTATTCCCAACTCATTACATAAATTAGAACTTAATTTTCCTGCAGCGTATTTAGCAATTCCGTATGAAATTTCTGGATTAGTTGGTGTATTAGGTGAAATTGCACCCATTACTCTCCCATATTCTGCTTGTGAACCGGCTCCAACAAAAGTGTGACACCCCATCCGTTTAGCTAAACGAACTGCATCGAGTGTATATTTAATATTTCGCATTTGTTCTTCAACATCATTTCGTTTTTGTTTATCAGTTCCAGTCCATCCAAAATGATAGAAAACATCACAATCACAATTTTCAAATTTTAAATTTTCAAGATCATTCAATTCTGAATATATGATATGAATTAATGGTGAATTTGGTAATCGTATTTTTTTTTTTGAATTAGGTCTTACAAATGCGATAACCTCTATATTTTTTTTTATACATTCATTGATTAATGCAACTCCTAACATACTTGTAGCACCTGTTAACACTATTTTTTTCAAAAAAATCACCTTTTTAAAATTTATTCCTCTGGTTTTACAACCATGGTTTCATAAAACTCTTCACGAGAAAGGTACGGGAACATATCTTCATATTTTCTAGGTACCAGTGTACCATCAGCCAATTTATCTGACGAAATTCGTGGTATAATTAGCTGCCACTCAGGAGTCATTACATCACAAATAACAGGCCCATCATAGTTAAGTACTTCATCAATTTTTTGATCTATTTCATCAACACTATTAATTCTCACGCCTTTTATTCCATAAGCCTTCGCAATTTCTAATGAATCAGGGCACCAAACGCCAGATTCTGGTCCTTCTCCAAAGAATCGATCTTCCATATAATTATGTTGAGTCTGTCTAATCAGCAAATATCCATTATTGTTAAAAATAAATACTTTAATTGGTAAATTATTATGTTTTATTGTTGCAAATTCTTGTATATTCATCTGTAAACTGCCATCGCCAGTGATGACAATCGTCTTTTTATATTCATTAGCTGCACATGCACCAATACCAGCAACCCAATATCCCATTGAAGATAATCCACCGGTGGTCAAGAAACGTTGTCCTTTTTTGATTTTCCACGCTTGGCACGCTACATGAAAACAAGAGCCGGTATCCACTAAAACAATATGTTCATTATCAGTTTTCTCGCATAATTTTTCAGTAAAATAATATGAATTTACAGGCGTTTCATTTTTATATTCTTCTAAAACTACTGGATATCTGCTTTTCCAATTTATACAAGTATTAATCCAGTCCTCGCTACCTTTCCATTCATTTTCATTTGCAACTTTAGATAAATTAATAATAAATCGTTTTGCATCATCATTAATTTTTAAATCAATAACAATTCCAGGTTTTTCCAATTCTTTCAAGTCAATATCCACAACTATTATTTTAGCATTTCTACCAAATTGTTTAGCATCGTGACCGACAGAAGATGTCGATAAGCGACTTCCAATTGCAATGATTAAATCTGAATTTTGAATAGCTAAGTTTGCTGATCTTTCACCATAATTTCCTGGTCTTCCAACATACAACTCATGCTCAGACTCAATAATATCAATACCCAGACGTGTTGTGATTACAGGAATTCTAAATTTTTCAATCAATTCCCTTAACTCGTTTTGGCTATCCGACAGTCGAATACCTTGACCCGCAATTATAATCGGCCTAACTGATTGTTTAATCATAGACCAAACCGATTCAATAATAGATTGGGTTCCTTGCCTAGTGTCATTTTGATATTCAGGCACAAATCCATATAATAGTTTTTCTGGAACAACCATTCTTTGTATATCTAACGGCACATCTATCCAAACAGGTCCCGGTCTTCCGGTTGTAGCCATGTAATATGCTTTTTCCATATAAAATTGTATTTTACTCGGATCATCAACCGTTACAAAATATTTTGTTGCTTTTTCAACAAACGGTTTAATAAAAATCCCTTGAACTCCATATTGACGTATACCACTTTGCTCTTGATATTGAACACATGATAACGCTGATTGTCCCGAAATCACCATCATAGGCGCAGAATCAGTCCAACCTCCAACTAATCCATTAACAACATTAATACTACCTGGTCCCGCCGTTACTACCGCCAAGCCCAGTTTGCCTGTAATCCTTGAGTAAGCATCCGCTGACATTCCACAAGTTTGTTCATGATGCGTACATATTGTTTTGATTTCAGGACAACGTGCCAAAGCATCATTCAAATACATCGCTTGCCCACCCGAAACCATAAATGCAGTATCAACACCTTTTTCTTTTAAGAATTTAAAAATATAATCTGATACAATCATACGATTATTCTCCTTTCAAAATTTTCTATAATAAGGATTCCATCAGATAACTTGTCTCATCACGCTTCTGTTGTTGTGCCAAATTCATGGCAACATCTATGATAGCATCTTCCTGACCACCAACAACTTTTCTCTTTCCTAATTCCATAAATATATCTCGCGAATCCACATGAAATGCTTCTGCTGCTTTATTAACTTGCGTCGCAAAAGCAGAGAATACACCCGCTAGACCACTCACAATATTTATAGAATCAATTCCTTGTGATCTATTACCAATATGCGCAACGACATTCTCACTCGCATCTAACATTTTATAAAAATCATGATTCGTCTTAATGCCAACTTTTTTAAGAAGAGCTTCCAAAGCTTCTAACTGGCAGTTACCCGCTCCAGCACCAAATCCACGAATCGTTCCATCAATGATCGTCGCACCTGCTTTTATTGCCGTGTAGGCATTAGCAACACCTAATCCTAGATTGTTATGTGAATGAAATCCTACATTTATGTCAAGTTCTGAAACGAGAGCACTAATCGTATTCTGAACCATATCTGGTGTAGACGCCCCCGCAGAATCCATGACAATAATACCTTGAGCACCATATTCTTGCATTTTTAAAGCTTCTTCAATTAATTTTTCTGTTGTTGCCATATGATACATCATCAAAATACCATAAGCGTCTTTGCCTTTTCTTCTCACATACTCAATATGTTGTCTGGTTACATCTGCCTCTGTACAATGAGCTGCAACACAAAATAGATCAACGCCAATTTCAATCGCAGGCATTATATTATCTTTTATCGTTCCAAACCCAGGAATTAAAAAAGCTCCTAATTTCGTATCACTCAGATTATCTCGAGCAATCTGAAGCATTTTCTGATCATCCAATAATGATAATCCAACTTGCATGGATGATGCACCAAGTCCATTTCCATGTCCAACAAGAATGGTGTGCATTTTTGCACCATCCATAGCTCTACAATAATCTTGAATATTTTCTCTTGTTAACTGATGTTTTATTGCATGCGATCCATCTCTTAACGTAGAATCAAAAAAAACAAGTTCACTCATTGCGAAGCCTCCTTATCTACAAGTAATCTTTTTATAGCATACTCTTCAGCAATTTTAATTGCTGCACAAGTAATAATGTCCAAATTTCCTGAATACTCCGGGAGATAGTCGCCTAATCCCAAAACTTCAATCGTTGTGGTTACTCTTCCATCTTCAAAAATTGGACCAAGGATCACCTTATATCCAGGCACATATTCTTGAATTCTAGTTGCCATCTCATGAATTTTTTTATGCAAAAGAGCGATGTCCGGTTTATCAATTTTTGCATATATGGTATTTCTCATAATTACTGGTGGCTCTGCAGGATTCATGACAATTATTGCTTTTGTATTTTCAACACCCGTAAAATTAGATAAAGCTTCTCTTGTTGTCTGTGTAAATTCATCTATGTTGTTTCGAGTTCCTGGTCCAGCCGATTTTGATGAAATACTAGCTACAATTTCAATATAATCCGTTTCTGGGTGTACCGATGAAATAACATGAGCTATAGGAATAGTTGCTTGTCCGCCGCATGTTATTAAATTTACATTATTGCTATCTAAGCACTCGTCTAAGTTAAGTACCGGAATGCACATTTTCCCAATTTGAGATGGAGTAAGGTCTATAACAAATTTGTTAAGTTTTTTTAAAATTGGCGCATTGTATAAGTGTACTTTTGCCGAAGTCGCATCAAACACAATATCACAGCAAGAAGGGTCGTCTTCAATCGCTTTGATAGAATCTGCCGAAACTTTCACACCAAGATCCATAGCCATTTGCATACCTAAAGAATCTAAATTTCGTCCTGCAAAAATACTGCACTCTAAAACTTCTGATCGTTGAATTTTAATCAGAAGATCCGTTCCAATATTGCCCGTCCCAATTATCCCAACCTTAACTTTTCTCATGGATTTTCTCCTCTAACTTTTGAAGCTAAATTTGTTATGACCGACATAACTCACAATTGTGCTGACAAAAATACTGGCTAATCCGATGATATATTTGTCTATATTATGATAACGCGAAAAGTACAATACAATTGTCAAATTTATTAAATATGATATAAAATACACAGCTATAAATTTAATCATTTCAAGAATAGATTTTTCTTTCCTTAGAATGAAAAAGGTAAACATCTTTCGACTGAATATTGAAACTTTACAGAAGATAGCTTAAATAGGAATTGCATATTTCAATTAATTGCTGAGCGTTTATGCAAAGATGCGACAACTATCTCTAAAGAAATCAAAAGAAATAGAATTGTAAGTCTACACAAAAGACAACATGAAAGTCAGCTGTAGCAAGCGCAAGGAATGTATTCAGAAACACCTTTCCAGTGCTTCTTGTGAGTTTTTGTCGTACCTATGAAGATTTTAATGCCTATTTAGAATCTAACCCAGCAACACCAGTCGTTGAAATGGATACTGTCCTCGAAAGAAAAGGTGGAAAAGTACTGCTATTATTGTTCTTTCGTAACTGTTCTTTAATGATAGCCATTCTTTTAGATGCATGCACTCAGATTGCTGTTCTAAGCTCTCTAAATACAACATATGGCGCAGAATTCCAGGCGCCTGAAAGCATTGAAAACGATGCTTATGGTAATGCACGGACAATTTTTTACTGTGAAACAATTGCATCTTATCAAAAACCGCACATTGAAAAGAATCATGAATACATCGGCTATCTTCTTCCAAAAGGGAAGTCGTTTGATCAACTTACACAAGATAAAGTAACCCTGATGAAGTTCATCTAAAATCAGTTGCGTTTGACTCTTTTCATTCAAAAAAGTACTTTTGAGGGGTATTTATTAAGAATAATTGATGAATAAAACGGCAATAGCTTCACGGAAACGGATATGCCATACCAAAATACAGTATTCAGTATTCCAACCATTAAAAATCTAATCTCTTTTTCTTGTTAATTTAAGCATCATTATATCCATTTCACTATAACTTCCTATTATAAAAATCATCAATCTGTTGATCAGTACATTCATTTAATTTTGATTGATCATTTAAGGCTACCTTTGACCACTCAACCGTCTTTTCTACTGCAATTTCTAAACTCCAAGTTGGTTTCCAAGTCAAAATAGTTTTTGATTTCGAACAATCCAATTTCAAAAAATTAGCTTCATGAGGCCCATTATCCCATTTATCTATCCACTTTTGCTCATTGCCCCACATCTTACAAAACAAATTAACAAGTTTACCCGTTGTAATGCAATCATGATCATCAGGGCCAAAATTATAAGCCCCTTCAAATTGTGCTCTATCTTCAAATTGCTTTTGTGCTAACAACAGATAGCCGGATAAACAATCTAAGACATGTTGGTAGGGTCTAGTAGAGAAGGGGTTTCTTACAATGATCGCTTCGCCTTCACTTGCAGCCTTTATACAGTCAGGGATTATCCTATCTTTAGAATAATCTCCACCACCAATAACATTTCCAGATCTAGCCGTTGATATTGCGGGTGATTCAACATTATTAAAGAACGAATTTTTATAGCTATATGTAACAAGTTCAGAACAAGATTTTGAATTTGAATATGGGTCTAATCCAAATAAATTTTCATTTTCACGATAACCCCAATGCCATTCCTTGTTTTCATAAACTTTATCCGTTGTAATATTTACAAAAGACTTAATAGTAGAACAATCTCTTATTGCTTCAAGTACATTAACGGTACCCATTACATTCGTTTCATACGTATATACCGGGTTACCATAAGACTCTCTAACAAGAGGTTGAGCCGCTAAGTGAAATACTATTTCTGGATTCGCAGAAAACATTTCCTGTTTCAATTTTGCCAAATCTCTAACATCTCCGATAATTGAATTCATTTGATTTTCAATGTTCAGCAATTCAAAAATACTAGGTTTTGTGTTAGGTGTAAGTGAATAACCCGTCACTTCAGCACCTGCATTAATCAATATTTTTGAAAGCCAAGTGCCTTTAAACCCAGTGTGACCAGTAATAAATACTTTTTTACCACAATAAAATTCAAGATTCATTATTCCCACACCTTCCAAGGAGCACGCTTCGTTTCAATTAATTCATCCAATAACATTTTATCTCTCAAAGTATCCATGCACTGCCAAAACCCATGATGTTTATACGCATTTAGCTCATTTTTTCTAGCTAACTCTTCGAGTGGAAATTTCTCTAAAACAGTTTGCTCAGAGTCAATTAGGTCAAAAATTTCTGGTCCAAGAACCATAAATCCACCATTAATCCAACCGCCGTCTTCTTTGTTTTTTTCTTTAAATTGAGAAATTTGTCCATCACCCTCAATATCCAAAACACCAAATCGACCACCTGGTTGAATTGCTGTAATCGTTGCAATCTTACCGGATTTTTTATGATAGGCTTCAAGTTCATTAATATTCACATCACAAACACCATCTCCATATGTAAGCATGAATGGTTCATTGCCTATATACTTTTGAATTTTTTTTACACGTCCACCAGTCATCGTATTAAGCCCCGTGTCCACCAATGTAACTTTCCAAGGCTCCGCTACATTTGAATGTACCTCTAAATTATTATGGTCTGCAAAATCAAAAGTGATATCTGATCGATGCAAATAATAATCTGCAAAATATTCTTTTATAGCATAGCCTTTATATCCACAGCAAATAACAAATTCATTGTACCCATAATAAGAATACGACTTCATAATATGCCAAAGTATTGGCATATCCCCAATCTCAATCATCGGTTTTGGTTTTAAATGTGATTCTTCACTGATTCTCGTTCCATAACCACCTGCTAGAATTACTACTTTCATACTTGTTAATCAGTCCTTTCTCTTCCTTAAAGACGTAACATAGGATTAAATGAACAATTAGAGCTCTAATTATAGATAAATAGTATCAATAAAACATCAAAATCATTGCTATTTCACTTAAAAAATGTGCCTTTTATGATTTCTAACTCTGTAAAAATTCATTTTGTCGAATGTATTCTTCGTATCCTTTTCGACTTTTGATGGCATCTTATATTCTGAAAATCGCTGGTGAAAATACAACTTGAAGAGAACAGCGAAATAATGATAACCGGTTGGAATTGCGCTCGGTTAGACCGTTTAATTAGTTCTAAATACATTTGATGTCTTTATTTCGAAAGTTTGAATATATGGAAACACGGGTAATTAGTTACTTAATCATTAAATTTGCTTGATAAACAGTTTCACTTGCCATATCAGTCATTACGCCTGTAATACTTCTTACTTCAACAATGGTTTCATTGATTCTGCGACGTACAAGTTTATTGATTCTAAGAATTTTTCGTTTCATTTCTTTCGTTTTTTGCAGACTTTCGGACTTTTTGACCGCACTGCGCTTTAGCAAATATCCTTTTTGCATTATATAAAAATGCATTTATCAGGTTAAACTAGTTAATAGAAATCAATAGTTAATCGCTTATGCAATCTTCGCAAAGGCTATCTTTAAATTTCACAAGTTGATTTTTTTCATCAAGTGGGATGAATTTGCTGTTATTCAATATATATTCTATAATTTCTATTTTTTCACTTTTATTATCATTCATTTCCAAACTGTAATAACTCCTATTATTCGCATTAACATATGCTATTTCAATTTCATTTTGAGTAAAAATTTCATTATCTAAATACCATTCTAGGATATTATAAAAATCTCTAACTCTAATAATAGTTGATATTTTTTGATTTGTGCCGGAATGATCCCCAATTCTATAATACATATACACTTCGTTAATAAAATAATAATTTCCTTGTTTGCATATTCTAATCCAGAATTCATAATCTTCCATATATTCCATATTAGTCGAAAACGACCCTATCAGTCTTACCGTTTCCATTCTAATCATAACACCTGAGGGGCAGCCAATTACATTACCAATAACAATCAATTCTTTAAACATTTGATTGCTCTCATATTTTTTTGATGTCATATTTATTATAGGTTCACTTAGTACTATATTTTCGTTATTAATATGTACAAAATTAACAGCACACAAATTAACATCAATATTATTATTCATTACTTTTACCATTTCTTCAATACAATTTTCATGCAATAAATCATCTGCAAAAATAAATTTGAGGTATTCACCCTTTGATAATTCAATACACTTATTTAAATTATAGGTGTACCCTTTATTCGTTTCATTAATATATAATTTAATTCTTTTATCATTATAAGAATTCACTATTTGGATAGTTTGATCTGTTGATGAATTGTCGCAGATTATAATTTCTAAATTTTTATAACTTTGATTTATTACTGAATCAATCGTGTACTTTATATAATTTTCACCATTATATACTGGTATACATACGCTTACTAATGATTGGTCTTCATTTTTTTTCATTTCTATAATTGGAGTTCTATTTAATTCTTCAATTAACGCAACCACTTCCTGTTTTAAAGATAAATCTTGTGTCTCATTTAGTATAATTTGATAACACTGATATGCGCCTTCATATTGATCCATTTGTTTAAAAACATATGCCAAATTATATAGGTTATCAATATTATTTGGTTCAATTTTTCTTGATTCCAAAAAATAAGATAAGGCTTCTTCAAAGTCACCCCTCATAAGTGAAACAACACCTTTTAGCGTAACCATATCCGCATCGTCACTAACCACTTCCAAAAATTTATTAATTACTAAAAGAGCAGAATCTAATTCATTGCTATTAATCAAATTTTGTATATTTTCCTTTACACTATTCTTCCGTTGCAAATTTGATTGTTCCATCATTACCCATCCTCAATTTGCGAATTAATTTAGACCTTATTGGGACTCTTTTTTTATTTTTAACATCTATAATAAATAACTAAGTTTCTATTTTAACCCATCCAAGATTGCTTGTATACCTTCAACAAAAGAGTACTTCGGATGCCAATCAAATGACTCCTTCACTCTTGTTATATCAGCAACTACATCGGATATCTCATTTGTCCTTATAATGTCATCACTTAACACTACCTTATTAGTATTTAAAACCTTCTGCACAATATCTATGATTTCCTTAACACAGTATGAACAACCACTCCCAACATTAAAAACAGAATATCCTTTTTTAATGTTTAAAGTTAATATCAATACTTCAATAAGATCCTCTAAATAAATATAATCCCTACGAGGTGTTAAATCTTTTACGCGTATCTCTTTTTCATTAATAGCTTGATTTATTATATGAGGAATCAAAAAGTGTTCACTTTGACCAATTCCATAAATATTAAAAGGTCGAATAACAACTATATCTGTATCAAATTGTTTTGCATAAAACTCACAACATTCTTCTGCGAGATATTTGGAGTGCGCATACGGTGAACTAGGATTCAAAGTATGCATTTCTGAAATTGGTAGCACTTCAGGTTCGCCATAAATATATGAACTTATAAATGTTAATTTTATTTTATTTTTTCTACAAACACCTAAAATATTTAAGGTTCCCATTGTGTTGATTTTATAATACTCTTCTGGATTAATCCAACTTTCAGGAACAAACGTCTTTGCAGCTAAATGAAAGACATGCACTATATTGTCATAATTTATACCTTCTAAAACTTTTAAATTTGTAACACCACCATTTTCAGAATTGATTTCTATAACCTGGTAGTTCATTTCAATAAGCTTTTCTTTAAGTTTTCTTCCGATAAACCCATTAGAACCCGTTAGTAGAACTTGTTTCATTTCCACACCTCATTAATAATTTTTTACAAAAAATCACCACTATCTGCTCTAAATTTTTCAATAGCAATTTCATAATCATCAGGCCTTCCGATATCTAACCAATATCCATCGAAATCAAAGCTAAATACCTGATCATCATTTTTTATCATGTCAATGACAAGAGAATCTAATCCATAACTCTCACCTATCGGGATATACTCTAATATTTCAGGTTCAAAAATATAGATTCCCATGCTGACCTCAAAATGATATTCAGGTTTTTCAATAAATCTATCTATTTTCCTATCATTGTTAAATTGAAGTACACCAAAATCTATTTTACTGGTTCTTTTATAGGTAGCAATTGTCGCTTTTGATTTTTTTGTTTGATGAAAATTAATTAACTCATTATAATCTATATTTGAAAGTATATCACCGTTCATCACCAAAAAAGTATCATTTAAATCTTCAATAAATGCTAGAGGTCCAATGGTACTTAATGGTTTTTCTTCATAAATAAAATCTACCGGTATTCCAAATCTTGATCCATCTCCAACATACGCTTCTATAAGATTGCCTAAATATCCAACCGTGATTGTTATTCTTTTAAATCCCGCTTTCTTTAATTGTAAAATAACTACTTCCAAAATTGCAACGTCTCCAATTGGCATTAAAGGCTTAGGAATTATAGTAGTATAAGGCTTAAGTCTTTCACCTTTTCCACCAGCCATAATTATTGCTCTCACAACAGCACCTCCTATATATTATATATATCAGTTTTGAAATGATTCAAATTGTTTTTAATCCAATCAATCGTCTCCACTAATCCATCATCTAGTGAATATTTTGGATTCCAATCTGTTAATTTAATAATTTTACTGTTTTGTGCAAAAAGGCGATTAACTTCACTTTTTTCAGGTCGTAATCGTTCGTCATCGCTTTTAATAACAATATTTTTATTCATTAGTATGGAAATCTTTCTAACCAAATCGCCAATGCTGATTTCGGAATTGGACCCTACATTTAAAACTTCACCAATAGTTAAGTCACTTTCAGCAACTTTTATAAAAGCTTCAACTGTATCTAAAACAAAATTAAAATCTCTTGTTGGCGTTAAACTTCCAAGGCTGATTTCTTTTTTATTTGCTAGTATTTGAGTAATAACCGTAGGGATAATTGCTCTTGCCGATTGTCGTGGCCCATATGTATTGAAGGGTCTTAAGGTAGCGACTGGCAGATCAAAACTTCTATAATAACTCTCTGCAATTTTATCTGCACCAATTTTAGATGCAGAATAAGGTGACTGACCTTGCAATGGATGATTTTCATCAATCGGAATGTATTGAGCTGTCCCATACGTTTCAGAAGTTGATGTGTGTATCATTTTATCAACACTGTACTCTCTACAAGCTTCAAGCACATTAGTAGTCCCTTCTACATTGGTTCTAATGTATGCCATGGGAGAATTGTATGAGTATGGTATTGCAATTAAAGCCGCAAGGTGAAATACCACTTGATTCCCTTTAATCAGTCTTTTCACACAATCATATTCTCTGACATCTCCAGCAATTATATTAATATTGTCTCTGATTCTTTTGTCAAAAGAGTCAATCCACCCCCAATTATTAAAGGAGTTATATTGAACTAAAGCAGTTACGTCAGCTCCCATTTCAACTAATTTTTCAGTCAAATGACTACCAATAAAGCCATCTGCGCCAGTAACCACAATTTTTTTGCCTATTAAATTCACATTAAACCTCCTTAGTCATAATAAACATTTATCCAATTACAAATTGCATTTTCCCAAGAAGTCATATTCCAAATTAACTTTTTATTGTCTATACAGTTCGTTTTTAGCGCATTCATATTTTCAATTGCAAACTGTAATTTCTCGCCAATTGCTTCAAGTGTATCTACTTTCAAAAAGCAAACACCATTATCTGTAAATATTTTATACGGTAGCCATGCACCTGTGATTATTATATTGCCTGCAAATAAATATTCCTGCATTGAACCACTTAGCTGATCTGTTGTTTGAGCCTGTATCAAAACATCTGAAATCAATCTCAATTTAGCATTTTCTTGCTCACTTAAAAATTCTTCATAAATTTTGTACCTTAATCCCGAATGCATTAGCTTATCTTTAATCTGCAAAATTAAATTTGCATCTCCATAAGTCATAGGAAATATAAAAAGTAAATTTGCAGGCAACTTTGTTCTTATTGATAGAATAGATTCAATCATTGCAAGATGATTTTGAGCAAGAGAGGCATTCGTTCCACAGGTAATAATTATATCATCTGGACTACATGACATTTCTCGTTTCAACTCTATCTTATTTTTTCCTTCTAGACTTTTAATCACTTCGAGTTGAATCAATCCAAATCTACAAATTGAAAGTTTCTTATTAAACTTTTTATTATAGCAATTATCGAAATCTAAAAAAGTATCTTCATTTCCAAAGTTAATATTGTCAGCAATTTCTAATATACTCAGCTGTTCGACTTTATCCTGTTCTGATGTTCTATAATAATCACTTCCCCATATAGAAACTATGACTTTATTAGCTTTTTGTCTGATTTGTTTGGAAACAATTCCATAAAATGGCGACAAAAAATGAATGTGAATTATATCATAAGATCCAATAAAATTCATTTTTGTTTGTAATTCTTCGATTGTTTTATAAATATAAACAGTTTTAATTGCATCCTCTTCCATATCAAATTCATAACGTTCATCTGTAGTCAGTATGTCAAATTGAATATTCTCACTACCCCTAAGTTTTTCAATGAAATGTTTGGTATACACAGAGAAAAAATGACAAAGTATTAAACACTTTTTCATGCTATTTCTCATTAAAAAATTCTCTATACTAACTGCTGAATCAATATCGAATTTTAATCGATCCACTTCGAATTTATTTATTATTTGTTGTTTTAATAATTCGTCTTTACTTAAACAATAAACTTGTGCATAATAACGAGTAGCACTTTTTAAATCATCTTTCAACTCATAAATATATGCCAAATTATATAGCAAATCAATATTTTCCGGATCAATCTGAAGTCCGCTCAAAATTATTTTTTTAGAAGTTTCAAACTCTTTTTGTAAAATTAATGCAATCGCATACATTGAATAAATCTCAATATTTTGAGAATCAATAATCATGTAACCTTCTATTAAATTTATGGCTTCCTCTAATTTATTCGCATCGATAAGCCACGATATATTATCAAGAATCTGTTTTTTCAATATGTCATTTTTATTGACCATATCAGCCTCCAATAGCAATTAATCGCTAATTTCATAAATTTGACTGCTTAATTTTTGTCATCATATTGAACTTTCTTAACCACAATGTCTGATTTTAAAGCAAATATCTCCAAGTCTAATGGCATAATTTTCAAGTACGCCTCTATAACGCTCATGCAAGCACCATAAGCTTCAGCTCTCTTTAATTGTTCTATTTCAATTTTCATCATTTCTTTTAGCGCTGCGAATTCATGATTAGGATCTATTGCAGTTAATTGATTCTCATCGATGGAACTTCGAATCAACTCTATCATTTGCAATAACTCAGTCCAATGTTCTTCTGAAATTCTAAATAGATAACATTCAACAGGATCCAAAGATTTTTCGTATTTTTCTTTAAAATCAGAAAAATTTAATCGATTTAAATAAATTAAATTAAGGTCTGCATATATGCGATCTTTTTTTTCTAAATATTCTAATGTCGTTTCAATTACTTCTATTTTATAAGTATCATACAACCACTTTATTTTATTGATAATAAGATCTAGTCCTATAGCCACCTTAAATTCTTCTTCTAGATCTGCTTCTGTTATTAAAACAATTTCAAGACAATTTTTAACCCTTAGAGTTCGAAAACTCCCGCTAGCTTCTATCATCTCGACTGCAGATATTTTAAAATCATCATATTTTTTATTCAAATATTTCAGCAACTTATAAATTTTCTGATTACTGTAATCTGAAAGTACCTCAAGAACACTTTCCCTTGAAAGCCTTGCAAAGTACAAGAAATCCGCATAGTAAACTTCTGAGTCTAAATAGAATTGCTTGAAATAGTTAAGCATTTCCACATCATCGATACTCTGCTGCATAGCTGTTGCTTTTCGACATAGGAACAATATTTCATATGAAGTGCTTAAAACTTTCAATCTGCTTGTCCATTCATTTAGATCTGCTAGCTTCATTTCAGAAATTATTTCTTCAACAGCAGTTATAGCCGCTGTGCTAAAACCTCTATTATTTAACAATTTCAGATGATAAATCATCTCATCGAATGCCTCTTGATCACCTGTGCAAATTAAGCTTTCTAAATAATGTATAATCATATTTTCACAAAATTGTTCTTCTGAGATAAAGTGATAATAATTACAAGCAACCTTATACTCACCCATCTCGTAATAAAGCTCAGCTAACGAAAAATAGACAAGCTCTTTTAGATGGCTTGTTTGAATTGAATCCGACAAATCAATTTTTCTATTCTCTCCTCTTTGATACACTTCCAATAAACATAAATATCTTTTGTAGTGTTCAACAGCAAGATTGTAATATTTAAGTTTATACATAGTATCCGCAAAATAAAAGGATAAATCTAAATCTTCATTAATATATTCAATAAGTGTTTCTCGAAGCAACTCCACTTTTTTATCAAGCGCCAAATCCTTGAGTGCTAAAATATATTGCTTAATGACATACAAGTATATTTCTTTAAAGCCTTCTTTTTCAACAAGTTTAAACGCTTTTTCGATATAAGGATACGCCAACTCATATTGTTTTCCCATCCTATAGGTAGATGCTAACTGAAATAAGTAGTAAACATCCTCAGGAGAATTCTCTAGTTCTTTTATTAACATCGTTGAAGTTCTTTCCACTTTTCTAACAATGAGATTATGATCATCACAATCATATCCGTAATGTTTTAATATCGTTTCAGGAACACAATAAAATGGTTCTTTCATCATTGCTTGATTATGAATGCTTCCTTCAAAATGAAATTCTCCGTCATTTTTAAAAAATTTAGCACTAATATACTCAAAAAACATCGATTCGTCTGAAGATTTCGTAAAATCTCTAACCTGCAAAAGTAACGTGTTGTTTAATTCAAGCAACTCCCTATTTTTAAATGTTTCAAGAATACCGATAGGCTGATCTATCATTTCATCTGCATCAAATACTAAAATCCATTCACCAGTTGCGTATCCAATACTAATATTTCTCATATCAGCAAAATTATTATTCCATTCGTGCTGGTATACTAAATCAGTGTACCGTTTGGCTATTTCAACTGTTTTATCACTTGATCCAGTATCTACAACAATTAACTCCGAAGAAATTTCTTTTCGAATTTCTTCTAAACTACTTAGACACTTAACTAGATTTTTTTCCTCGTTCTTTACAATCATACAAATACTAAGTCTAATCATACCTATTATCCCCCCCAATAGGGTTTTCGGATTTTTCTATCTCTCGCTGCACTTCTCGAATCATTTCAATTACATAAACTTTTAATTCATCTTCAATACAAAGTGCTTTTTTCATATATTTTAGTGCCTCATACGGTTGAACCTGCGTTGCTTTAATCATATATATAACCGTTCGATTGCTGTTATTTTCGATAGAAACCCAATTGGACTCATTTTCAATTACAACATCTAGGTAAATTTGTTTTAAAAATAGCTTTCGTTCTATCAAATACAATTTGAATAGCGGTAGCATTTGAACTTGCTGATTTACATAAGCATAAGACATTAAAAAATACTTTGCAATTGTATTTCTAAACGCCAGCGTTCCAATATCAACAATTTGGCTATTTTGTATATTTTCACCTAACCATTTTAATATTTTCATCTCAAAACCCTCATTGAGATGATTTAATCGATCTACTAATTCTAAGGATTCTTCTAAGCCTCTTCCCAGAACCCATTTGATGAAATCTTCAAATTGATCTGCTTTGTTGTAATAATCAAAAAAAAGATCGGCATAATAGATTTCCATTTCACCGGTTAGTGGTCTCAGGTGTTTTTGTATACTCAACAAATCAACTTTGGGACTAGCAATTTTTTCTCTCAGACCATTCAATTTGCCATAATTACCTTTACATTTGCTTAGAATATGATAAACTGTTTTTCTCTTATCTTGATTTAGATAAGGCATTTGATTTTCAATTTCTTTTTCAACCAATAAAACAAATTCAGAACTTTCACTTCTATGAAGTTCTAAAACATACTCCAACGCGTTAAGTTCAATTGCAGCCTTGATGACTACTGTCAGTATTTTATCACTGAATTCACTGTTGCTAGCATCTTCACAATTTTTTGCGTAACAATTTAAGACTTCACGATATTGATTTTCTTCAATATATATATACATCAAATTAAACAAATATTTATATTTATGAGAAATTGTTTCTACCTTGGAATCTATCTCCAATGAAACGTTCCCGCTTTCATACTCATTAATTAATTCCAAGTACTTCTCAATATATGAAATTGATTCTTTTTTTTTGTTTTGTGAAACAAGTGCGTCTGAAATAAAAAAATAACTATCAATGTCATTTTTTCTAATTTCAAGTGCCTCATTTGCAATTTTTATAATCTGATCATATTGCTCGAAATGTTTATAAATCATCATTAAATGCCCATAAATATAAAAATATAGATTTTTAATTTGCATAGATTGATCACTAACACGATCATATACTTTCATTATTTCAATTTCAGCATCTTCCCACTCTTGGTGCATGGCTAAAGACGTTGACAATTGATATCTATAATAAATATTCTCCGGATCCTTCTCAAGTGCTTCATATAGCAAAGAAGACGTCCGTAAGAATTTTTTTTCCATGATTACAGGATCATCATTAGGATAACCAAAATGGTAAACAATGCCATCTAAACTTCCTACAGGACCTTTAAAAATAGGAGTATTGTGAACGAATCCCTCAAAATGAAACATGCCATCATTTCTAAAAAAACGAATGGACAACAAATCTGAAAAAGAATTTAAATTG
>JAYVIR010000064.1:0-48721 GCA_043770095.1 Eubacteriales bacterium | reverse complement strand
CGTTGGTGATGTTAAAAGCAGCATCAATCAATTGGTTACCATTCATCATTTTATGGCGCTTGTTGACCTTCCAATATGGCTAGGAATGATCATTTATATTTCTAAAAAAAATATTAATATTAAAATTAATTATAAAATGTTGTCAGTCTTGCCGATTTTGTTGGCCGTTATCATAGTCATTACGCCGCTACGCGCGGCTTATACCGATAATCTTGTGAAGCGAGAATTCTTTAGTTTTCATGTTCAAGACGTTGTGAGTTCTATTATGAACAAAGATGACTTAGTACTTGATCGCCTGAGCATTGTAAAAGAAATAAATTTTAGAAATAAGATTTATACGGATAAAGAAGCGCTGAGAAAATTAAAATACAATGGGATTGGCAAAGGTAAAAATCTGATAGTTGTCCAACTTGAGTCATTTCAAAATTTTGTAATCAACTGGGAATATAATGATCAAGAATTAACCCCAAATCTGAATAAGCTAATAGCAGATCAATCGCTATATTATGATAGTTACTACGAGCAACTTGGGATGGGAAACACATCGGATGCAGAATTTTCGACCAATAACAGCATGTATCCAACGCTTTATGGGCAGTCGTATTCTTTGTATACTGAAAACGCATACAGAGGCCTTCCTTGGCAATTAAGAGACAATGGCTACAACGCCTATGTGTTTCATGGCTACAAGCCAGAATTTTGGAATCGAGAGGCTGCATACCCAGGACAAGGCTTTGAACGTTACTACAATGAAAATGATTACACCATTACGGAGCCGATTGGCTTGGGTTTAAATGATAAAGAATTTTTTGCTCAAAACGTAAGCATACTTAAAGAAAAGACGAGCCCTTTTTACAGTTTTATGATTTCTCTTTCAAATCACCACCCTTATCAGATGCCAAAGCAATATCAAAAAGTTAAGCTTCTGGACAAACACGTAGGCACTCTTTTTGGAGACTATGTTCAGTCTGTTAAGTTTACAGATGATGCAATCGGTGAGTTTATTCAGGAACTTAAGGACAATGGACTTTACGACAATTCAGTCCTTGTTTTTTATGGAGATCATCACGGGTTGATAAGCAGTGATGAGGAATCTAAGGTAATTATGGAAGACGTTCTCCAAAAGCCTTATTTAAGTGACGAAATGCTTCATATTCCATTAATCATTCATATGCCTGGTTCGGGCGTTAAAGAAACAGTAAAGACCATTGGGACACAACTCGATTTCTTGCCGACCATTACAAATATTTTAGGCGTTGCCAACGATAATTACTTGATTTTTGGCAAGGATCTTAATAACACTAAACTCGAAGACAGTTATGCTGCATTTCAGATATATGCAACTTATGGCTCTTTTATTAATAGTAAGTACATTTTTGAAATGTCCAATGACTATGTTTTTCAGAATTCAAAGGCATATGATCGTAAAACACTTGCGCCAGTCGATGTAAACCTTTGCTTAAATATGTATAATAAAGTACGTGAAGACTTTGAAAAATCGAAGTACATTATGGACAATAATTTGCTAATAAATGCAACGCAATATACGGGAGATCAGTACACCCCTAAAAAAGAATTGCTTGTAGAAGACACACCTGCGTTAATTCCACTTAATGGCGGATATGCAAACGGAGTAGCAAATACCAATTCTCTAGAAGCTCTAACAAGTTCTTATGAACAAAACTTTAAAACCGTAGGCATTAGCTTTGCTTTAACAGAGGACTCTGAGTATGTTGCCATTAAAGACTGGAAATCTGCGCAGACGTTATTTGAAACGCCACTCGTCAATCACAGTTTGAGCACTTTTATGACGTCTAAGATGAATAATGACTTAACGCAGCTTAATGTGAGGAGAGTACTTGATTGGTTGAGCGTTCATGAAGACAGCTATATCTATACGGATGCAGGTAATGATGGCGTCGATTTTGCAAAGTATATCTATGACCATTACAAAGATGCGAAAGATCGGTTTATCTATAAAGCAGATAGTTTCGACGAATTCAATCGACTTGGCTATCTTGAAATAAAATATAGCATGCTTGATCTAAGTAAGATTTCAAACACGCCAGAGGAAGTCATTACATTTTTGAAATCCAATCGTGTTTATGGTATATTAGTTGCTAAAGATAGACTGACAGATGCACAACTTCAAGAGATCAAGAAATACACCAGTGTCTATTTTGAAACATCTGAGGGGTATCAAAAACAATAATTCATAGAGAGGCCTAAGAAGGGCATTTATCCTTTTAGGTCTCTCTATTTTTATTCTTTAATTAGGTTCAAATGAAGGAACTTTACTTAACCGTTTTACGTCATAAGGTTAGGCTGCACTCAAAAAAGGAGTGATGTGGGTGGAAATTTTGGAACAATTACTAATCGAAAAAAGTCAAAATGGCGATGTGGCAAGTTTTGAAAAACTAATCCATCAATATCAGGGCTATGTATACAATATTGCGTATCGCACACTAGGACATGAAGAAGACGCAAAAGATGCTTCTCAAGATGCTCTTATTAAAGTTTTTAAAAATATTTCTCAGTTTACAGGAGGGGCGCAGTTTTCAACTTGGCTATATAGAATTGTTATCAATACCTGCAAAGATCATTTAAGAAAAAAAGCAGGGATTAAGGAAACTTCGATCGATAGTGCAGATTCAGAAGGGTCTATCGTATGGGAATTACCTGCGTTAGAAACAATGCAACCTGAAAAACAACTAGAGCGAAAAGAAATACAATCTAAAATTTATGGTGCTTTAGAACAACTGCCAGTTGCCAATAAAACGGTTATTATACTTAGAGATGTCCAAGGGCTCAGTTATGAAGAAATTAGTCAGATTGAAGCGTGTTCGATTGGAACCGTTAAATCTAGAATCAATAGAGGAAGAACATATCTAAGGGAACTACTTCAGGTAGATCCTGATTTCGCAAGAAAGGAGGGGGTTTATGATGAATTGTGATTTTGTGGTTGAAAAAATAGATGACTATTTTGATGGGCTATTAGAAAAAATGGAACAGGAACATTTTGATGATCATTTAAAAGAATGCAAATCTTGCCGAATGATGGTTGAAGATTTACAACAGATAAAAGCGATAATGAATGATATGCCTGTTATGCCACTTCCAAACGATTTTAATGAAACCCTTCATAGCAAGTTGCTGGTTGCTGCAAAGGAACTAGATGCGGAAAAAGCTATAGCGAATAAACATAATACTAAAAAGATAATACCTTTTCCTATAGTTGCAAAGACGTTAATGCCTTATGTTGCAGCGGCAGCTGTTTTAGCGGTTGTTGTCATATCTGGGGATAAAATTAAGGAAAGTATTTGGTTGAATGATCAGGTCGTAGAACAGGCGAGTGCTAAAATCGAAGTTCAAAAGCCTTTGATTGTCGCCGCTGCACCGATTGAAGTTGCTACGATGAAAACTACAAATGGTGACAAAGCAATTGTTCCAATGACAACTGCGCCAGAGAAAATTGTTCCAAAAACAACGGCTCCAAAGAAAAGCCTTGTTAAAGTAACCAACCAGATAGCTTTGTTAGACAGTGGCGTCAGCACAGTAGGTGAAAGTTCACCAGAGTTAGCTGTCAGCGAAGCGGCGTTATTGTATTCTTCAGCGCCTCCTATGCAAACAACGCCTCCAGGGGATTCTATGAGAATGACGTCATCTCCGGTGACTGTTCAAAACACGATAGCGCTTATCAAGGATAAGGATATCGCTTTGGAAATTGTGAGTTATCAAGCGTTTTACGTATCGGTTGAAGGGTTGATGAGTCAAATTGGCGGTGTGATAGAGAGTAGCTTCAGCGAGTTATTGCCGACTACTGAAAAAGATGCCACTATAAAAACACAATTAACAGGTTATGTGATTCTCAAAGTACCTTCAACCAAAGTCGACACAGTAATTGAAGAGATTAAAAAAATGGGCGAACTACAGCTCAGTCAAGCGCCTAATCCGTCAGATGGGCAGGAGAGTCTTCTAAATAATCAAGACACTCAGGACAGTTTGAGGACGATTTATATCGATGTTAAGGAAAGTTCTAAAAATGAGAACTAATGCATAAAAGGTAATCACAAAGAATGAATAGAGAGCGCTAAATAGGGCATGAATGCCTTAAAGGTGTCTCTCTATTTTTATTTTATAAAGGGTGAATATCTTGGGAACTTTTATGAATCGTCATACGTCTTAAAGATAGAATACACTCAGAAGGGAGTGATATGGGTGCCGAATTCGGAACAGTTACTAATTGAAAAAAGTCAAAAAGGCGATGTGGCTAGTTTTGAACAGTTGATTCATCAATATCAGGTTTATGTATACAATATTGCCTATCGTACACTTGGACATGAAGAAGATGCAAAAGATGCTGCTCAAGATGCGCTTATAAAAGTCTTTAAAAACATTTCTCAATTTACTGGGGACGCTCAGTTTTCAACTTGGCTATATAGAATTGTTGTTAATACGTGCAAAGATCACTTAAGAAAAAAAGCTGGCCTAAAAGAAAGTTCTATGGACGGCGAAGGTTCAGAGGGGAGCATCGTATGGGAATTACCTGCTTCAGACATGTTGCAGCCTGAAAAACAACTTGAAAGAAAAGAAATACAATCTAAAATTCATATGGCACTCGATCAATTGCCGCCAGCCAATAAGACGGTAGTGATACTCAGAGACATTCAAGGTTTAAGTTATGAAGAAATTAGTCAAATAGAAGACTGTTCTGTTGGAACAGTTAAATCTAGAATCAATAGAGGGAGAAAATACTTGCGGGAACTTCTTCAGGTAGATCCAGACTTCGCAAGAGAGGGGGGGATTTAAGATGAAATGTGATTTGATCATAGAATGGTTGGATGATTATTTTGAAGGTCAGCTGGATGTGGCGAATCAGACGAAATTTGAAGCGCATTTATCTAAGTGTGAATCTTGCCAAATGCTTGTCGAAGATTATAAATGCATGAAAGAGGTGATGCTCGATATGCCGTTAATGGCACTTCCAAAAGATTTTAATGAAAGTCTGCACACTAAATTGTTGGTTGCAGCTGAGGAACTTAAGGCAGAAAAAGCAAAAAACGAAAAAAATAATTCTAATAAAATCATACAGTTTCCGCTAAACTTTAAGAATGCCATTAAATTTGTCTCACTGGCAGCAGCCGTTTTACTTGTGGTTGCAACCAGTGTCACTTTGAAGGATAATTTATGGTGGAACACTCAAAATACAGAGCAGGCAAGTAGTGACAGTGGTGGACAAAACGCACTATTTGGAGTAGCTCCTCCTGGCACACCCGATATGACAACGGGTCAAACAGAGGGTGGTGTTATCAATACGACTGCGGATCAGGCGCTATCAAAATCAATGGCACCACCCACAACACCTCCAGTAACAGCGCCTCAGCCTACAGCACAAACTTCAGCTCAACCGATGGATAATCAAAGCGGCAGAGAGCTTATCAAAAGCGGTGAAATTAGCTTAAAAGTCGCTGATTTTGAAAAATTTTATTCGTCTGTAGAAGCGATCATGAATCAAACTGGCGGTTATGTCGAAAGTAGTTTTAGTGGATTGACCCCGTATTATGAAAATGGTAAAATGATCAATTCTCAATTATCGGGAAACATTGTTCTCAGAGTACCTTCAAATCAATTTACAACCCTATTTGAAACGGTTAAAAAAATGGGTGTTCTACAAACCAGTCAACATAACATTCAAGATGTAACCACTCAAATTAGTGACTTAAATGCAGCACTGGAAAATTTGAAAGTCAGAGAAACAAGACTTCGAGAACTTATGAAACAAGGTAAAACCGTTACTGAGATTATGGAAGTTGAACGAGAATTAGGAACGGTTAGGACTCAAATTGACCAACTTGCAAGCAACCTAAAACTCCAAAAGCAACAGGTCAGTTTATCAACCCTTTATATCAACGTACAAGAAAGCCCTGAAGTCGGGGGTCAAGTAAAAACACTGGACAGCAATCTTTTCGAAAGAGCAAAACAGGCGCTTATTAAAAATATCAATATCGCCGTAAGTGGTGCTGAGATTCTATTTATCGCTTTCATTGCTTGGCTACCAGTGATTATTATAATGCTATTAGCAGTATTTGGATTTAGCAAAACACACTACTATAGAAAATGGAGGCATAAAAAATGATTAAAAAAATGATGAGCGTTGCAGTAGCGGTAATAATGTTGACAGGATTGATGGGTTCTTCAAGTTTCGCTGAAAGTGCAGCGACAACGACAGTAGCGGCGGCAAACGATGGCGTTATTGTGGTCAACGGAAGTGGCACTATTGTTGCAAAGCCAGATATTGCGTATATTCAAGTGGGTTATGAAGCAAGAAATAAGGAAGCGCTTGCTGCTCAAAATGAAGTTAAAGCTAAAATTTCAGCGATTATGAAGTTAATTAAAGCGCAAGGCATTAAAGACGCAGACATCAAGACAGTCAACGTAAGCCTTTACAGAACGGCGGATTATGTGAAAGAAGTTAAAAATGAATATTACGTTGCAACCAACACGATTGAAATTACTGTTAGAAATACAGATCAAGTTGGTCAGTTGATAGACGAAGCGGTTAAGGGCGGTTCTAATCAATTGGGTTCAGTAAGATTCGCAGTTGAAAATCAAGAAAAGTACCAATTAGAAGCTTTGAAATTGGCTGTTAAAAGTGCAGGCAACAAAGCAAAAGCCATTGCAGAAGTGCTTGAAGTTAAAATCAACAAACCATCAAAAGTAACTGAAAATAGTTCTAATGGTGGCATTATTTACAGAGAAGCTTCTATGATGGCAAAAGCTGCAGATTCAACACCTGTTGAAGTTGGGACAATAAATATTGCCGTTGATGTGAGCGTAGAATACAAATATTAGATTTTCTATAAACTAAGCATCAAAACAGGAGTCGTATTTATGCTCACCCTTCTAAATGGGTAAGGCATAAGTACGGCTTTTTGTTTTTGAAATTATGCCATTTCACGAGTAAACGACAATAAAATAAAGACACTATGTGGTATAATATCAAGGATATGAAGACACATCTATTCAAGGAGGATTACAATGCAAAAGAGATTAATCATTATAGACGGAAACAGTCTGATCAATAGATCGTTCTTTGCCATACAGCAGCGCCTGACCAATAAAGACGGCGTTCCAACAAATGCGGTATACGGGTTTTTAAATATGTTATTTAAGGTGATGGAGGACTATAAACCGGATTGGCTGAGTGTCGCTTTTGACATGAAAGCGCCGACATTTAGACACAACGCCTATGCAGACTATAAAGGCACGCGTAAAGGTATGCCAGATGAACTTGCGGTTCAGATGCCTATTTTAAAAGAAATATTGGATGCGATGGGCATTCATCGGACGGAACTAAGTGGTTTTGAAGCAGACGACCTGATTGGCACCATTTCAAAACGTTTTGGCGCAAATGGTCATGAAGTATTGATTCTGACGGGCGACAAGGATGCGCTTCAGCTAGTGGATGAGCAGATTACGGTGCTCATTACCAAACAAGGCATTTCTGTAATCGATGTCATGACCCCTGAGAAAGTCATGACAGATTTTGGACTTACGCCTGCCCAAATAGTCGACTTAAAAGGCCTAAGCGGAGATTCTTCGGACAATATCCCTGGCATTCCAGGCGTTGGGCCAGTGACAGCGACAAAACTTCTCAAAACGTATGAGACCGTTGAACGCGTGATTGACGAATATGAAACAATTGAAAATAAGCGAATTCGAGGACTTGTAGCAGAGCATGCCCATCAAGCGATGATGAGCAAAAAACTTGCGACAATTGAAGTGAATGTGCCACTTGAATTTGACGAAGATGATTTTAAATGGGATCAGCCTAACACAAAAGAGCTTGTAAACCTATTAATGCTTTATGAACTGAAGTCGTTTATTCCAAGGATTAGCACAGAAGAACTTGTTGTGGAAACGCCTGACCTTAAAATGACGTGCGTGGAGCAGCCGCTTGAACTTTCTTTATATGTTGAGCAACTCAGCAAATGGAAGACCGTTGGCGCTTATATGCTAATCGATAAGGTGAATGTGATTACGGATGAGCCAGTTGGCCTAGCGCTTTCTTCTGAAACAGGAGAGGTTTTCTATTTTGCGTTTGACAAATACAATTTTTCAGACTTCCTCGAACACTACGGTGCGTGGCTTCTAGGCGATGGTGTGACCATTAGCGGATATGACATCAAGAAAGAATGGCTCATGTGCTTCGCTAGACATAAGGACATAAAAGGAAAAACCTTTGACGGACGGATTGCTCACTATTTGCTAGCGCCTAATAAAAGCAGTTATACCATAGATGACAGCGCCTACGAATACCTTAATTTGACCATTAACAGTGATGAACAAATTTTAGGGAAAGGGGTAAAAACCAAGAAATTTAGCCAGTTGATGATTGAAGAGGCGATGGATCTTGCATGCAATCGGGCTTACATTTCGCTAAAACTCTATGTAAAATTAAGAGAGGAACTTCAAGAAGAAGCCTTGCTCACCTTATTTGAAACGGTCGAAATGCCGCTCATAGAAGTGCTGTCAAGCATGGAATACGAAGGCTTTAACATCGACCAAGAGGAACTTGCCACTTTAAACGAAGCGGTTACGGGGAAATTGGTTGAGATTGAAAGAGATATCATTTCATACGTTCAGACGCCTTTTAATTTGAATTCACCAAAACAACTCGGAGAAATTCTCTTTGATAAATTAGGACTGCCACATGGCAAAAAAACAAAAACGGGTTATTCAACGAATGTGGATGTCCTTGATAAACTAAAAGATGCGCATCCGATTGTGCCGCTGATTTTAGAATACAGAACCTATTCAAAATTAAAAAGTACCTATATTGACGGCTTAAAAGCAGTAATCAATCCGACGACGCAAAAAATTCATTCAAGTTTGAATCAAACGGTAGCCGTGACAGGCCGCCTAAGTTCGACGGAGCCTAATTTGCAGAACATTCCATCTCGAATTGCTTTAGGCAAGAGAATTAGAAAAATATTCATTCCAACAGCAGGCAATGTGCTTGTAGACGCCGATTATTCTCAAATTGAACTTAGAATTTTAGCGCATTATGCAGAAGATCCTAATCTGATCAAAGCGTTTAAAGAGGGTATTGACATTCACACGATGACTGCCAGTCAAGTGTTCAACATGCCTTTTGAGAAAGTGACCAGTTTAGAGCGGACGAGAGCAAAAGAAGTTAACTTTGGAATCGTGTATGGCATGAGTGATTTTGGCTTGTCTGAGAATTTGGGCATTTCGCGCAAAATGGCTAAACTTTATATTGACAGTTATTTTGAAAACTACCCAAATGTAAAAGGGTTTATGGACGGCAAGATTCAAGAGTGCAGAGACCAAGGCTATGTAACGACGGTTCTTGGAAGAAAGCGCTATATTCCAGATATTCAGGCCTCTAATTTTAATGTGAGAAGTTTTGCAGAAAGAACCGCTATGAATACGCCGATTCAAGGCAGTGCGGCGGATCTGATCAAGCTTGCGATGATCAAAGTGTATCATGAAATAAAAGAACGCGGTCTCAAATCGAGACTGATTTTGCAAGTGCACGATGAACTGATTGTAGATACGGCTCCGGATGAGATTGAGATCATTGATGCGCTCGTAAAGGTCAATATGGAAGAGGCGCTCAGTCTATCTGTTCCAATGCTTGTCGAGATTCACGCAGGCCCAAATTGGTATGAGACAAAGTAGGAGATTTATGAAAAAATACGCGATAACAGGTGGCATCGCCAGTGGGAAAAGTACTTTTAGCAGACTTATTAAATCGATGAACTTGCCTTTTGTAGATTGCGATGCTTTGGTTCGGGATGCCTATGAGAAAGGTGGGCATATTTACGAAGCCGTTGTAAAGACGTTTGGACTCTCCATTCTAGACGCATCGGGGGATGTTGATCGAAAGCGACTTGGCGAGTTAGTATTTAGCAGTTCTGAGGCACGAAAGCAAATTGATGATGTGACACATCCTATTGTAAAGGCACTGGTCGAAAAAGAACTAGAAAAGTTTGAGGCAGCAGGTGAAGCACATGTTTTTGTAGATATTCCGTTGTTATTTGAAACAAAAGCAGAGTCACAGTACGATGCGAGCATCCTAATTGATACAGATGAAGCATTGCAAATAAAACGACTTATGAGACGCAATCGTCTTAAGAGAGAGGCTGCTATTGCCCGTATACAGGCACAAATGCCTCTTGGCGAAAAGCGAAAAAAAGCGACGTATATCATAACGAATAATGCTACCCTTGAGGACTTTATTCAGAGGTCTGAGGAATTACTCCAAAAATTATTGAAATAAGTTTAAAAAATCCTTGACCTGAGGTACAACCAACGGTATAATAAGTTTTGTCAGGTAACCTTGGCAAACTTGCGAGAGTGGTGGAACGGCAGACACACTATCTTGAGGGGGTAGCGTCCTTGGGCGTGCGGGTTCAAATCCCGCCTCTCGCACCAAAATATTTAAACGAAGAAAACCCCAACACATTAAATTGTGTTGGGGTTTTCTTCGTTTTTGTTATAAGCGTAATCGTTAATTTAGAAAGCAGGAACAACGCCACCGTTGTAGTGACTTTCAATATAGGCTTTCACTTTTTCAGATTGAAGTACTTTAAGAAGTTTGATGACACGCTCGTCAGTCTCATTGCCTTTTTTAACAGAGATGATGTTGGCATAAGGTGAATCTGCGCCTTCAAGGAGAATCGCATCTTTTGCAGGGTTTAGGCCAGCTTCAAGCGCGTAGTTGCCGTTAATGATGGAAGCGTCTACATCCTCTAAGACTCTTGGGAGTTGTGCTGCTTCTACAGCCGTGAATTTAAACTTTTTTGGATTACTGGCAATGTCTTTTTCTGTAGCTTCAAGTCCAGCGCCATCGGCTAATGAGATGAGGCCTTTGCTAGCAAGTAGAATGAGAGCGCGACCACCGTTTACGGCGTCACTTGGAATAGCAATTCGAGCGCCTTCAGGAAGTTCGTCAATCGATTTTACCTTTTTAGAATACAAACCTAGTGGTTCAACGTGAACGGTGCCCACAGAGACGATTTCAGTGCCGTGATCCTTATTGAAGTTCTCCTGGTAAGGAACGTGTTGGAAGAAGTTAGCATCAATCTCTCCATCGTTTAGAGAAAGATTTGGTTTTACATAATCTGTAAATTCGATGATTTGAAGATCAATGCCTTCTGCTTTTAAATCTTCCTTTACAAGATTAAGGAGTTCGGCGTGAGGCACAGGACTTGCGCCAACTTTTAGGACTTGAAGCTCAGCTGTAGGCGCTACTTCAGCTGCAGAGACTGCAGGTTTGCTCGACTGGCAACCTGTAAGTGCCAGTAGTCCGATAATAAGTGCTACAGATAACGTAAGTTTTAAGTGATTTTTCATTTGTAATACCTCCTATTAAATGTTGGGTGAGAAGACTATAGCCCTCTTGTTTTTAAAATGCGTGAAGAAAAATAATTGCCAAGCGCTTGAATACCTTGCACTAAGACAATAATGACTACAACTGAGGCAATCATGACATCCGTTTGAAAACGGTGAAATCCGTATCGAATTGCCAAGTCACCAAGGCCGCCTCCGCCGATAGCGCCTGCCATTGCAGAGTAGCCAATGACATTGATGATGGTAAGTGTGAAGCCAAGCGCAAGACTTGGTAGTGATTCTAGAATAAGCACTTTAAAGACAATGTCTTTTAGAGGCGTTCCCATAGCAATCACAGCTTCGATCACACCTTGATCGACCTCTTTCAAAGCGCCTTCGACCACTCTTGCAACAAACGGGGCAGCGCCTATGGCAAGTGGTACAATTGTAGCTGTAGTTCCTATGGTCGTTCCCACGATAAAACGGGAAAGCGGGAAAAGGAGAATCATCAAAATGATGAAAGGGAAGGACCTTAGAACGTTTACAACGCCGTCTAAGACTACAAACCATTTGCGGTGAGGGCTAAGACCAGATTCATGCCAAACGACTAAGGCGATTCCGATAGGGGCTCCCAAAACAATAGCAAAGAAGGTCGATAGAGTGACCATATATATTGATTCCCAAGTGGGAAGCAATAGCAAATCTAATAGGTTGATGAACATTTTCTCAGACTCCTTTATTGGGTGGTACTGCTGTGGTTGATTAGCTTATTTTATATAAATGATCATGGTTGTTGGTATTGTGATTGATGACTTCGCTGACAGCGCCTATGGCAGTCACTTTTCCTTGAGACATAGCGGCAACACGGTCGCAAATGGCTTTAACAACCTCTATTTCATGTGTGATCAAGACGATGGTAATGCCGAACTCTCTATTAATCTTTTGCAACAGTTTTAATATCATTTGCGTGGTAATGGGGTCTAGAGCGCTTGTTGCCTCATCGCAAAGCAGTATTTTGGGGTTACAGGCAATAGCTCTTGCAATTGCAACTCTTTGTTTTTGACCGCCGCTGAGTTGACTAGGATAGGCAATGAGCTTGTCTTCAAGATCCATCCACTTTGCAAGTTCCAATACACGTGTCTCAATTTCTTGTTTTGACCAGCCGGCATTTTCAAGAGGAAATGCAATGTTGCCTTTGACATTTCGACTGCTTAATAAATTAAAATGTTGAAAAATCATGCCGATATTTTGTCTAAGGTTCAACAGGTTCTTGTCGCTAAGCTTATTTAGCGCAATCCCATCGACGAATACTTCACCAGAAGTGGGTTTTTCAATGCCGTTGATACACCTAAGCAGAGTGGATTTTCCAGCACCACTGAGGCCAACAATACCAAATATTTCACCATGATTGATATTAAAAGACACCTGATCCACTGCTTTTAGAGTTTGTGAATCACTTTCGTACACTTTTACTAAATTTTGAAATTTTATCATTTTATTACACCTCCTAGGTAGTAAAAAACCTCAAAGCAATTATTGAGGTTTTCAATAGCTTATCGTACGATACAATCGCAGGAATTGGCACCACGTCTATAGACAGGTTGCCGGGCGTCATCGAGCCAGTCTCTCAGCCACTCTGGATAAGTGATATTCAGTTTGAAATTTGATTTGCCATCGGTATAGGCCGTTTAAAAATAAAAACGGTTAGGCATTTTAATCAATAAAAAAAGACCTTCTCATACGTGACGAGAAAGTCTTAAAGACAGTACTACATTCTCATCGTTGTTAGCAGGTCCACCTTACTGAATGCAGTAGGTTGGCACGGGGTCTCTGAGCTAACTCTCTCTCCCGACTCTTGATAAAAAACAGTTGAATATTTAACTAAGATGAATAGTATCACATATAAAAATAAGTTGCAAGTTCATTTTTAAAAATATTTTTTTAAAATTTGATTATAATGGGCATTAATATGGTAATAAGTGAATATAATACGAATCATTAACATTGAGTCATTACTCTGTAATAAGGTATAATTGATTCACTTAGGAAAAGAGGAGATCAAATGGCTAAAACAATTCTAGTAGTAGACGATGCGTTATTTATGAGAAAAATGTTGACTGACATTCTAAGCAAAGCTGGTTATGAAGTAGTGGGTGAGGCTGAAGATGGTGATGACGGTTATAATAAATATAAAAAATTGAAACCCAATTTAGTGACAATGGATATTACAATGCCACATACAAGTGGCATTGAAGGTGCCAAGAAAATTGTTTCTGAATTTCCGGATGCCAATATATTGATGTGTAGTGCAATGGGTCAGGAAAATATGGTGATAGAGTCGGTAAGTGTTGGTGCAAAAGGCTTTATCGTAAAACCTTTCAATTCTGATAAGGTACTTGATGCCGTTCAAAAACTTATTGGAACACCATAAAAGTGATTGATTATTTCCTAATATAGTAAAAGAGACGTTCATAGGAACGTCTCTTTTATTTTGGAACAACATATTGAATGCCTAAAATAGTTATATTGGTACTCGTCATTAAATCAATCACTTTCATATTTTCAATAGATACATATTTTTCAAGAATTCGGACGCGTGGACGCATTGGGAAATCAATGTTTACGTGGACTACAACGCCGTAGGTTGAGTTCGAAAGTTTTACGATCGTACCTTCAGGATAGGGAACAATTTTATGGGTAAAAATGGTGGCTAATTCTATGTCAAATTGACTGCCACATGACCCCATGATAAATTCGATTGCCTCATTTGGTGGCAATGCTCTAGACTGATAAGTGTCACTTGTCATTGAGTCGTAAGCGTCGATAATAGCGATAATTTTTGCATGGCGATGGATAATGTTTCCTGATAAACCTTTTGGGTATCCAGTACTGTCAAATCTCTCGTGATGCTGTAGTACAGCCATTTTACAAGAGGTAGAGAATGAATAGTTTTCTTTTATATAATCAAAGCCCAGGGTTGGGTGCATTTTTATAAGTTCAATTTCAGCTGGCGTGTAAGCGGTTGTTTTTGTGATGAGTTCTTTTGGGAGTAATGATTTGCCAACATCATGTAGCAGAGCGCCTAGGAATAATTGACTAAGTTCCTTGTGGTTCATCTTAAGTTCAAGCCCAACAATTAGCGACATGACAGCCACACTAAGAGAATGTTCATACGTATAATTGTCTAGATTTTTAATGTCCACCAAGTTAATCATCAGTTGGTGATTGGTACTGAGTTCTTCAATAATCATTTCGGAAACAGCTTTTAAGTTTTGAATATATTTTTCCATGCTTTTAATCATAAGGTTCTTTTTAAGACCAAGATCTAATTTTTTTTCAATGGCATTTGATTTTTCAATGAAAGAAAAAGTTTCTTTTAATGCTTGAACAGCTCTATTTCGAAGTTCTGGACGAACCAAATCTTGGATTTCTTTATCGCTGTAGCCATCATCAATATAAATTGTGAATATATTATTTTCCTCAATGCGTTTTAATAATTGATCTGTGAGCCTTGTACCTTTTTTCAAAAGTGTATTACCAGAACTGCTATATAGGTTCTTGGCTAAATATGCTTCACCAATAACACAGTTAGTTGGGACAATTCTCATAAATGGTATCCTTTCCGTTTAAATTCAATTTCAACATATATAATTTAAATGCATGATTGTGTATTTTCATTATATCACAGTAGAGAATTATACTATATTCATAATTTTAAACAGTTTTCATTGACATGAGGTGTTGTTATAGTAAAATGTTAGATAGGGTTAAAAACTATTAAGTCTAGCTACAAGGGGTGATTAAATGGGTTTGTTATCTTTTCGAGGGGGAATTCATCCGCCGCATTACAAAAAAACGACGGAGCAGTGCTCAGTGCAAAATGCAATTGAGCCTAAAATGGTATTCATCCCAATGCGTCAGCATATCGGCGCACCGAGTAATGCAGTTGTAAAAAAAGGTGACCAAGTAAAAATGGGTCAAGTGATTGGAGAGTCTTCATCGTTTATTTCTACGTACATTCACAGTAGTGTTTCTGGAATTGTCGTAGATGTTAAAATGGTTGCGACTCTTGGTGGTACTGAACTTTGTGTCGTCATTGAATCGGATGGTTTAAATGAATGGCATGAATCTGTAAAACCTAATGCAAATCCACAATCTTTAACAGTGGAGGCATTGCTTAAAATTATTAAAGAAGCAGGTATTGTTGGTATGGGTGGCGCTGGATTCCCAACGCATATTAAATTGGCACCTCCGAAAGAAAAACCAATTAATGCCTTAATCATTAATGGTGCAGAATGCGAACCGTATTTAACGGCAGATCATCGTTTGATGTTAGAAACACCGTCTAAAATTGTTGATGGTATTCAAATTATGATGAAAATTTTAAGCGTTGAAAAAGCATTTATAGGCATTGAAGACAATAAGTCTGAAGCCATATCTGCCATGAAGCGAGAAGTTGAAAAAGATCCAAGAATTAAGGTGGTAGCATTACATACAAAATATCCTCAAGGTGCTGAAAAACAATTGATTTTCGCATGTACAGGAAAAATGGTTCCTTCTGGTGGACTCCCAATGGATGCACAAGCCGTTGTAAACAATGTAGCAACTGCTGCAGCAATTGCAGATGCCGTTTTGTTAGGAATCCCGCTCATTGAAAGAATTTGTACGATTACAGGAAGTGCTGTAGCAGAACCAAAAAATTTAAGAATCAAAGTGGGTACGCCATTAAACGAACTTGTGGAACAATGTGGTGGCATTAAAGGGACTGTCGGAAAAATTATTCTCGGCGGACCGATGATGGGACTCGCATCTCACACATTAGAGATTCCTTCTACAAAAACAACTTCAGGCATTTTGTTAATGAATGAAGCGGAAGCTGCTCCAAGAGAAATGTCTAATTGCATTAAGTGTAACCGATGTGTAGAAGTTTGCCCTGCATTCTTGCAACCGGTATATATGAGTGCATATTCTCTTAAAGATGACTATGAAGGCGCAGAGAAATTTAAATCGTTGGATTGTATAGAATGTGGCTCGTGCTCATTTGTATGCCCAGCCAATAGACCATTATTGCCTTCAATTCGCGTAGCAAAGAGAGAAATCTTGGCTAAACGCAGAAAACAAGGATAGGGGGATCATGGCATGGAAAATAAAGTTTGGGTATCATCTTCTCCGCATATTCATAGTGGAGAAAAAGTTAACGTAATCATGCGTGATGTTTTGATTGCACTTACACCTGCTACAATCGCAGGCGTATATATATTTGGATTGCCGGCACTCAAAACAATTCTATTAGCAGTTTTTGCTGCTGTGGCAACAGAGTTTTTAATTCAAAAGTACATGTTAAAAACAAAGCCAACTATTTCAGATTTAAGTGCAGTGGTAACGGGTTTATTATTGGCATTTAACTTGCCAGCAGGCGCACCTTGGTATTTGCCTGTGATTGGTAGTTTCTTTGCTATCGCCATTGTTAAACAAGTTTTTGGCGGTTTAGGTCATAATTTTATCAACCCAGCTTTAGCAGCTAGAGCCTTTTTGATGGCATCTTGGCCGATTGCAATGACAACTTGGCCAGTTCCTTTTTCAGATGGCATTACGGCAGCAACGCCACTTGCAATTCTTAAAGGCTCTGCAGAAGGACCACTTCCAAGTTTAACGCATGCTTTGATAGGCAATGTAGGGGGTTGTATTGGAGAGACTTCGGTTCTCCTGATTTTGCTTGGTGGTCTCTACTTGGTTTATCGTGGCGTAATAAATATTAAAGTACCTTTAATGTTTATTGCATCTGCATTTGTTTTTGGTTTTTTATTCTATGGATTTGATGTCACTGCTGCCTTCTACCAAATAGCTGTCGGTGGATTGATGCTTGGCGCATTTTTTATGGCAACAGATTACGCATCAACGCCTACTACGCTTAAAGGGCACCTTATTTTTGCATTTGGCTGCGGTTTGATTACAATGGTCATCCGTAAATTTGGCGGTTATCCTGAAGGCGTATCATATTCAATTTTGTTGATGAACGTTGTAACGCCACTCATTGACAAATACGTTCAACCGAAAGTGTTTGGGGGTGGAAAATAATGAAAGAAATCATTAGATTCGGACTCATTCTCTTTGGCATAAGTTTTGTAGCTGCAATTGCACTTAAAACGACAGATCAAATCACTGCAGGGCCGATTCAAGATCAGATCAATAGTGCTAATGAAATTGCTAGAAAAGCTGTATTTCCTGAGGCAGAAACTTTCGAACCGATTGATCAATCTACTTTAGATGAATTGAAAGGTGATTTTGATATTTTAAAAGAAGTTTTTTATGCCAAAAAAGGCAATGAAATTTTAGGATTTGTTGTAAAAACAACGCCAAATGGCTTTAGTGGAGCTATTGAAGTTATTACAGGTATCTCTGCAGATGCTAAATTGACTGGTGTTAGAATTGGAAATATGACAGAGACACCAGGTCTTGGAGATATAGCAAAGAAACCAGAGTTTTATGAACAGTACGCTGGAAAAGCAATTACCACTGAGATTGGTGTCGCTAAGTCTGCTCCCAAAGATAATGAAATTCAAGCATTGACGGGTGCTACAATTACGTCAAAAGCGGTTACACTTGGCGTTAACACTGCAATTCAGATTGTTGAATTTATCAAATAAGGCGGAGGTGGATTATGAAAATCAGTTCTTTAACGAATGGTTTGGTCAAAGAAAATCCGACCTTTTACCAATTACTTGGCATGTGTCCAACGCTTGCTGTAACAACGAGCGCACAGAATGGTCTAGGAATGGGACTTGCCACTACGGTTGTATTGATTTGTTCAAACTCAATGATTTCAGGTATGAGAAAAATAATTCCGGATAAAATTAGAATTCCTGCTTTTGTTGTTATTATTGCAACATTTGTAACAATCATCGGGATGCTTCTAAAAGCATTTGTTCCTTCATTAGACCAAGCATTAGGCATATTTATTCCTTTAATTGTAGTTAACTGCATCATTCTTGCAAGAGCGGAAGCATTTGCCTTTAAGAATACAGTTGCCAACTCTGCTTTAGACGGCATTGGAATGGGTCTTGGATTTACTTGGGCTTTGGTTTTATTAGGAATTATACGTGAGTTCCTTGGCAGCGGTAAATTTTTTGGCATGGAGCTGTTTGCTGGTCATTTTAAACCAGCTCTTATGATGATTTTACCTCCAGGTGGCTTCTTAACGTTGGGTCTCGTGCTTGCCGTTTACAACTATATTCAGATGAGAAAGAAATAGGAGGATCGCCATGGATGTTTCAGGAATTTTCGTTATCCTCGTCAGTTCAATCTTAGTGAATAACTTTGTACTTTCGAGATTTTTGGGAATTTGTCCATTTTTGGGCGTTTCCAGACAAGTTGAGACTGCAATTGGAATGGGAATGGCAGTTACGTTTGTAATCACTATTGCAGGTATTGTTACTTACTTGCTTCAGTACTATGTGTTGGTACCACTTCACTTAGAAAGTTTGCAAATTGTGTCCTTCATTTTAGTCATTGCATCTCTTGTACAGTTTGTAGAAATTGTGCTTCAAAAAATGAGTCCAACGCTTTATCAAGCTCTTGGCGTATTTTTGCCACTCATTACAACAAACTGTGCCGTTTTAGGTTTAGCTCTTCTTAATATTCAATATAAGTATAATTTTATTGAAACAGTAGTTCATTCAATTGGTGCCCCAGTAGGCTTCTCGCTAGCAATCGTTCTTTTTGCGGGTATTAGAGAAAAGCAGGTTTTGGCTCAAATCCCAAAACCTTTCCAAGGTTTCCCAGTTGCGCTAATCACAGCAAGCTTAATGTCGATGGCCTTCCTCGGATTCACAGGATTGGTCTAGGAGGTGGCGACAATGGATATAACAAGTATAATTGTTTCGGGTAGTGCGCTTGGTGCTATGGGCTTGATGTTTGGCGCAGCACTAGCGTTTGCTTCACAAAAATTCGAAGTTGAAGTTGATCCAACAGCATCGGCAATAAGAGAAGTGCTCCCTGGTGCAAACTGCGGTGGGTGTGGTTTTCCTGGATGTGATCAATTTGCAGCAGCGGTTGTTGCGGGAACAGCTCCAGTCAATGGATGTCCTGTTGGTGGCAAGGATTGTGCCAGTGCAATTGCAGAAATTATGGGTGTTACACCTGACCTTTCATCTAGAAAAGTTGCTCATGTTATTTGCAAAGGCGACTCAGATCTGTGTCAAACAAAATTTAAGTATGATGGCATAAAAGATTGTAAAGCAGCAATGCTTGTCGGTGGCGATAAGACCTGTGATTTTGGATGTATGGGTTATGGGACTTGTGAAAGAGTTTGTCCATTTGATGCAATCAGCATTAATGAAAAAGATCTTGCCATCGTAGATCAAGATAAATGTACCGCTTGTGGCATATGCATATCTGCATGTCCTAAGAAAGTCATTGTTCTTGTACCATTTGGACAAGAGGTGATAGTCAATTGCAATAATAAAGAACGTGGTGCACATGTTAAAAAGAACTGTAGCGTTTCTTGCATTGCATGTGGGATTTGTGAAAAATCTTGTGAATATGATGCCATTCATGTGAAGGATTTATTAGCGGTCATTGATTATGACAAATGCGTATCTTGCATGGTTTGTACAGAAAAATGTCCGACAAAAGCAATATCAGGAGATTTAAGTAAAAAAACTGTTTAAATTCTATTTTAAGAGACTGCACAGAAGACACATAAGAGTGTTCGAAGTGCAGTCTTTTATTGTTTTATCAAAAACTTAAAAACCGTAGATGCTATAAAACATTTGAAACGATGATTTATCAAAGCTTCATGACTATTGTAACCCAAGCTTCAAAGTGATAAACTTAGAAAGATATGATAGTATTAGCTAAATAAAATACCAATTGATGACAATGTCAAAATATGGTATATTCGATATGAGGAAAAGCGGAGGTACAGATTGAAGAAAAGCAATCTTTTGTTACTCTTTTTTATTTTGGTAGGTGCTATTTTAGGTGGTATAATAGGTGAAGTGTTTGGTCATTACGTTCCTTTTCTTAATTATGGCGATTCGGTTGGATTTGGACCAGTTGTTATTGACCTAAGCTTGATACAATTAACTTTAGGTTTTAGCATGAAGTTAAGCCTTTCAGGAATTTTAGGCCTTTTATTGGGAGCTTTAATCTTTAAAAAATTAGTTTAGGAGTAATCATGAAACCATTAATTTTAGCATCACAATCACCAAGAAGAAGAGAATTGATAAAGCTATTAGACAGACCCTTTGAGGTCGTTTCTATTGAAGTGGATGAAATTGTGAGGGATTTTGAAAATCCAGAACAAGTTGTATGCGCTTTAGCATTTGAAAAAGCTTTTGCTGCTGTTTCTAGAGATAATGCGTTTGGCTGTTATATTGGGTCAGATACGGTGGTTGCCATTGAAGGGAAAATATTTGGAAAACCTTTAAATCGTGAAGACGCAAGATCTATGCTGTTAACACTAAGCGGAAACACCCATCAAGTTTACACGGGTATCGCTCTGATTGACCTAGAGAAAAATATCAAAGTTGTAAAAGCAGTCAGCACTGATGTTGTTTTTAGAGCTTTGACAGATGACTTAATTGAGTGGTATCTGAATACAAAAGAGTATGATGGAAAAGCAGGTGCTTATGCGATTCAAGGCTTTGGCTCTAGACTTGTCGAAAGTATTCATGGTGATTTCTTTAACGTCGTGGGTCTTCCAATTGCTACAATAGATCAAATGCTTACTGAGCTTGCCCTCTAAAAAAATACTGGGGGCTTTATAATGAATAAAATTGCTGGTGCATTTGAAAAAGTTGACTATCCTCGTGAGAGAATTGCAAAGTTTGGCGTTGAGGTACTTAGCAATGCGGAACTCCTTGCGGCAATTATTGGAACCGGAAGTCAGCAAAAATCAGTTTTGGAATTATCGGCAGAAATATTTGGGCATTTACCAGAAGGGCTAAAGAGTTTTGATGGAATAACTTTAGAGGAATTAAAACTAGTTGATGGTGTTGGAAACGGAAAAGCTTGTCAAATTTTAGCAAGTGTAGAATTAGGAAAGCGTGTGTATCAGAATTCATCTGAATTGTTAAGGAAAATTTCTAGCCCATCGGATGTATCTGATCTTCTAATGTCAGAACTAAGATATAAAAAACAAGAGCATTTTAAGACACTTATTTTAGATACTAAAAATCAAATTATCTCTATTGAGACAATCACGATTGGAACATTAAATGCATCATTGGTACATCCTAGAGAAGTTTTTAATTTGGCAATTCGAAAATCGGCGCATGGTATTATCTTGGTACATAATCATCCCAGCGGACATCCTGAGCCAAGCAAAGAAGATTTGCTACTTACAGAACGGCTTGTTGAAAGTGGGAAAATAATTGGAATTTCTATTTTAGATCATATCATCATAGGCGATGGTAGATTTTATAGTTTTAAAGAGCAGTGTTTATTGTAGTTGAAAAGGAGAACATTTATGGCTTTATTTAAATTTTTAGGGAAAGAAATGGGTATTGACTTAGGAACAGCGAATACTCTCGTTTATATGAAAGGCAAGGGCATTGTTGTAAGAGAACCTTCTGTTGTCGCAATTTCAACACAAACAAAGGAAATACACGCAGTCGGTTTGGAAGCAAAAAAAATGATCGGACGAACACCAGGAAATATTGTTGCCATTCGGCCTTTAAAAGATGGTGTTATTGCTGATTTTGATATTACGCAAAAAATGCTTAAATATTTTATTCAAAGAGCCTATCCTAAAGCATCTGTTTTCAATGCGCCAAGAGTAATAATAGGTGTACCTTGCGGTGTTACTGAAGTAGAAAAAAGAGCGGTTATTGACGCAGCTTTATCTGCCGGAGCAAAGGACGCACTTATTATTGAAGAACCAATGGCAGCAGCTATCGGTGCTGGACTTCCAGTTGCAGAGGCTACAGGCAGCATGGTGGTTGACATTGGTGGCGGTACGACAGAAATAGCTGTTATTTGCCTTGGTGGTATTGTGACAAGCAAGTCTATTCGCGTTGGCGGAGATGAGATGGATGAGGCAATTGTTAACTTCGTTAGAAAAGAATACAATCTTTTAATTGGTGAGAGAACTGCGGAAGAAGTAAAAGTTAATATTGGGTCAGTTTTTGAAGGCGGACAAGAGACTGAAATGGAAATTACGGGTCGTAATTTACTGACTGGTCTTCCTAAAACAATGAAGATCACTTCTATCGAGATTAGAAAAGCATTAAGAGAAACCGTCAATGCAATTGTTGAAGGGATTAAAAATACACTTGAAAAAACGCCTCCAGAACTTTCATCAGATATTATGGTTCAAGGTATTATGTTAACGGGTGGCGGCGCGATGCTAAAAAACTTGGATCAATTGATTGCCAAAGAAACTGGAATGCCAGTCCATATTGCAGAAGATCCACTTGATTGTGTTGCAATTGGAACGGGTAAAGCGCTTGAACATTTTGACAAACTCAAATCTGTCTTTCAAAAGACGAGAAATTACTATTAAATGGTGAGTGATCATGAACGAATATTCTAAATGGAAACAAGCACTTATATTGATAACGGGTTTTATTCTATTGGTCGTAATGGGTATTTCTATTGGGGGACGCTCGCGAATTAGTTTTGTTGAAAATCTGATTAGTGAGGTCGTATTTCCTGTTCAAAAAAGTGTCAACCAGTTTAATCAAGGTCTTAAAAGTGGCGTTGAGCCATATTACAAGATGTTTGAAGCCGCTCAGCTTAATCAGAAATATGAAGATCAAATTTCTGAAATGCGTCAAGCTATTACCAATTTAACGTTAACGCAAGCAGAACTTAATGAACTAAGAGATTTGAAAAAAGCGCTTAATTATGTGAGCCTTAACAAAATCAATCAATATATATCATGCAATATTATCTCAAAAGACGTTGGTAATTGGTATAAAACCTTTATCATTGATATCGGATCGGTTGAAGGGGTAACAAAAAACAGTGCTGTCATCAATGGTGACGGACTCGTTGGGATTGTCTATGAGGTAGGCGAGCACTATGCAAAAGTGGTAACCATTGTTGACAATAAAACCAATGTGAGTTTTACTTCTCTTTCAATCAGTGCGCCGTATGATGGACAAATTACAGGTAATTTTGACGGATTGATTAAAGGTCAAGTCTTTGATACAAAAGCAATTATGAAAAAAGGCGATAAGCTCATCACTTCTGGGTTAGGGATATTCCCAAAAGGAATCAGTATTGGAGAAGTGGCTGAAATTATTAACAACAAAGATGATTTACTGCCAGAAATGAAAGTTAAGCCCACAGTCGATTTTAGCGACTTGGGCAAGTTAATGGTTATTCCTAAAACAGAAATTACAAAGTAAGGTGGCAAAGATGAAGTGGATTTACGTCGTTATACTCTCAATCATCAATTTTATATTGCAATCAACTCTCTTTGAAGCTTTGAGAATTAACGGGGTGGTCTTTAATACTTCATTAATTCTTGTCGTTTTTATGGCGCTTATCTTTGGAAATCGGAATGCATTAACAGCCGCTGTGATCAGTGGGCTACTGCAAGATTTTTTCTACGGGTGGGCAATTGGTGTTAACGTCTTTATATATGTTGCCATTGCTATATTAATTGATATGATAGATGAATCAGTGTTTAAAGATAAATCAATGACATCGTTTGTGTTATTAATTGGTTCAACATTTTTATATCAGATAATGTTCATAGGCTTTATGTTTATTTTACGAGTGCCAATTCAAGTGAGCGAGTTGCCGCTTCGATTTATTATTGAAGCCGTTATGAATACAGTGTTAGGACTATTAATTTACAAAAATATTATTCGCAAATTAATAGGCTATGAGTTGAGGTAGGAGGGAATTTGATGTTTGAACGATTACAAGATAGAAGATATCATATTGGTCTCTTTTTCAGCATTGTATTTATTGCAATGGTCGTGCGTTTGGCTGTTGTAACGATTGTCGAAGGCGATGAATATCTTGAAAAGTCTTTGAATTATAGACTGAAAAAAATTCCTGAGTATGCCAAAAGAGGTGAGATTTTCGACCGAAATGGCGTTGTACTTGCGGGCAATCAGCCGGCTTTTACTGTGAGTTTGATGGGCAGTAATTTAACAAGAGAAGAAATGAATACTGTTTCTAAAGAATTAATTGATTTGCTCGACAGCAAAGGTGAAAAACATATTGAATTTCCTATTCATATTCAAGGCAAGCAATATGCGTACACTTTTGATCTGGACATACAAAAGTGGCTTACGGACAATAGCTACCCAATTGATTATAGCGCAAAGCAAGTTTTTGCAGATTATAGAAACAAAGAGCAAATATCTGAAACGCTTAATGATCAAGAAGCTTACTCAATTATGATTCAAAAAGGCATTATACTTCCTATTTCAATTAGCAAAATGGTGTTTTGGGAAGAGCTTCAGAAGAAAAATTTCTTAAAGCTATATCAAATGGAACCTACGGTTCCAGCAGCTGAGGCGTTTAAAGCCATTAGAGACTATAGCAAATTCCAAATAAGTCCAAAACTTTCCGACCAAGATGCTTATAAAATTTTAACATTGCGTCATGCCTTAAAGGAAAAAGGATTTCTAAAATACGAGCCGATTAAAGTAGCGAGTAATATAAAAAAGGAAACCGCTATTTTACTGAGTGAAATGTCAATGGATCTAAAAGGTGTTACTGTTGGTGTTGAACCAGTAAGAGTCTATCCTAACAATACTTTGGCATCTCATATTCTTGGATATATGGGAAAAATTGCTCGTGAAGACGAAATTGAAAAGTATGTGGACGGTTTGGGCTACGCAGAAAATAGAATTATTGGGAAAGTCGGTATAGAAGGGAAATACGAATCCGAATTAAATGGCAAAGATGGATACAACTTTATTGAAATAGATGCTTCCGGCAGAATGGTTCGAGAAGTGGAAAAAAATTCGCTAGGACAAGATGGACAACCCTCTAAAGCGGGTAAGGACATTCAACTGACAATTGATGCTTCACTTCAGAAAAATTTAGAAATCTATTTGAAACGCGCTTCTGATGCGATTAGAGTAGGAGGCACTTTTGAAAGTAAATATGGCAATTATAACTATGCACAAGCTTTTGGTAATGCAAAGACTGCTGCTGGAATTGTATTAAATGTAAAAAATGGAGAAGTTCTTGCTATGGCGAGCTATCCCGATTATAATTTAAATATGTTCTCAACAGGAATTTCTGGAGCAGATTGGGCTACTTTGTCGCCAGAAAATCCGAAGAATCCATTAGCGCCAAGACCACTATTCAACATGGCGACAATGACTGGTGTGCAGCCAGGTTCTATTTATAAAATGACGACGGCATATGCTGCGCTCCAAGAGGGCCTTGACCCTTATGCCTACCATGTAGATGATGGGTTTATAGCACTTGGGGGCAATAATTTTGGCTGTTGGTTCTGGAATAGCTACCATCAAAAACACGGTGCAGTAAATTTATTTACAGCGCTTGAGCAATCTTGCAATTACTACTTTTTTGATATAGCATCAGGTTATGATTACAGTAGCAAACAAAATATGAACTATACGATGACTGCAAGTAAACTCCTGAATTACTCCAAAGATTTTGGACTTGATTCTAAAACTGGTTTAGAAATTGAAGAGGTTTCTTCTGGGATTCCAGATCCTGAAAGCAAGAAAAAAGCCGTACAAAGCCTCCTTAAAAATCGGTTAAAATTAATTCTTAAGGATTACTTTGCAAGTGAGAAAATTAATACCCCTCAGAAGTTAGATGCGCTTGCGACTCAAATCGTTTCTTGGTCGAGTGAAACACCTTCAAGAAACACTGTTATTAAGAATTTACAAAATATTGGTGCAAATGAAGGGACTTTAGAGAAATTAGCTGATATAATAAAATATGATTATTTTAATCAAATGAAATTCCATGAAGGCGATCTTTTAAACCTTGCAATCGGTCAGGGGGATCATAAATACTCAGTTGCGCAAATGGGAAGGTATATTATGACCATTGCCAATGATGGCTATTCTTATCCATTAAGTTTGATTAAAAAAATAGGTGATCAGGAAAACAACCAAAAGCCTGCAGTTAGTAAGATTAAAACCAGCAATCCAAGAACCTTTGAGTATATTCGAATGGCGATGACCAACGTTACTCACGGAGAACATGGTACAGCGAAAGGAACATTTGGGAAATTCCCAATAAAAGTTGCTGCTAAAACTGGAACTGCTCAAAAGCAAGGTAAAATTCCTCCGGTTGATGAAGTTGCCTATTTTAAAACTTATTTAAGTCGCATAGACGGACGATTATCTTTTAGCCAAGTCGAAGCGATGACTAAACAAGTTCTAAAGGAAAGAAATGAAGAACTGGCAAAAATGAAAAATGATATAAAAACAATGACCAATGAAGCTGAGAAGCAAAAAATCGAAAATCAGATCAATTCGTTAGTGGTTCGTGGTTATTTAAAAGAGGAAAGCGCCATGCGTTTTTCAATTAAGAAGCTGAGCACTAGAAACATTACGGATGAACAAATTGATGTATTTAGAGCAGATTATGATAATTTCGCATGGTTTGTTTCATTTGCTCCTGTTGAAGACCCGCAGATTGCTGTTGTAATTATGATTCCGCAAGGCGGACATGGTGGGTATGCGGCTCCTGTTGCCAGAGAAATTATTGGTGATTATTTTAAAGTCCCTGCTACAGGTGCTGGAGTGATTAATGGTAAGGAATTGAATTCGAATTAGAGATTTATCTTTAAAAAAGCAGATGGGGGGCTACTAATGAGTTCAAAAAGCTCAATAGAATTTAAAGGTACAAAAGAAGGCATTGTGCTTCAAATGGATAGTGAACTCGAATTTTCGGATATTCTTATCAAATTAGAGGAAAAAATCGCCAAATCAAAAGACTTTTTTAAGGGTGCCACCATTATCGGAATTGATGGGCGAACTGCTTCGTTAGGCGAAAAAAATCAATTAGAAGATATGCTTATAAAAAGAGCGGAAATGTCAGTTTCATCGTTGTCAATGGTTGCAAAATCATTATCAAAATCTGCAGCTAAGAATCAATCAACCAATAGTGCGAGTACTCAAAAGGCCGAAGTTAATGCTATAAATTCTGAGACCGCTGATTTAAAATCAGACCTTATGAGGTCAGTAAAAAAGAACGATTCTAATCCACTTGTTGAACAGTCGGAAGTTGCTTTACCAGACGTTGAAACTGTTTTTCTAGGATTAAAAGAAGGCCTGACGCAATTTTTAAGAGGAACGATGAGATCAGGTCGTTCGGTCATTTTTAAAGGCAATGTTGTTATTTTAGGTGATGTAAATCCTGGTGCGGAAATTATAGCCGATGGAAATATCGTTGTGATGGGTCATCTGCGAGGTGTGGCTCATGCAGGAGCCAATGGCAATCACGATGCCTATGTATGCGCCAATAAGCTTAATCCAACACAACTTAGAATAGGAAAGTTAATTACAAGGCCACCTGATGAAAATCATGGAGCAGATTCAGAAATTGCTTTTGTAAAAGGTGATATGATTGTCATTGAGCCTTATTTAATATAACTTTGGGGGTAACTGAATGGGTGAATGTATCGTTATAACCTCTGGCAAGGGCGGCGTAGGAAAGACTACTACCACTGCCAATATTGGTGCTGGACTTGCAATGTTAGGTAAAAAAGTGGTTGTCATTGATGCGGATATCGGACTTCGAAATCTTGATGTTGTACTTGGATTAGAGAATCGCATTGTTTTTGATTTGGTTGATGTTGTACAAGAAAAATGTCGAGTAAGACAAGCCCTTATTAAAGACAAACGTTATGATGGGCTATTTTTACTTCCAGCGGCACAAACAAAAGATAAAGATTCAGTTAATCAGGCACAAATGGTTGAGCTTTGCAACGAATTAAAAGAAGACTTTGATTATGTTATTGTTGATTGCCCTGCCGGAATAGAGCAAGGCTTTAAAAATGCAATTGCAGGTGCTGACCGTGCCATTGTAGTAACAACTCCAGAAGTGTCTGCAGTAAGAGATGCAGACCGTATCATCGGACTTCTTGAAGCAGCAGAACTTAGAAATCCAAAGCTGATCATCAATCGACTAAGAGTTGATATGGTAAAACGTGGAGATATGATGAACATTGAAGACATTACAGATATTCTTGCTATAGACCTCATTGGCGTTGTGCCAGATGATGAAGAAATTGTAATCAGCACCAATCGTGGTGAGCCGGCTATTGGCAATCAAGAATCACTTTGTGGTCAAGCATATCGAAATATCAGCAGACGTATTACGGGTGAAAGTGTTCCCTATTTAGAACTTGATGTACAAGAAGGTCTATTTACAAGATTGTTCAAAATTTTCAGTTTTGGAAAGTAAGGAGGAGCCTATGTTTGATTTGTTTAAATTTTTAAGTAAGGACAATTCCAGCAAAGATGTGGCCAAGGACAGATTAAGACTTGTACTTGTACACGATCGCTCTAATTGCTCACCTGAATTTTTAGAAATGATTAGGGGAGATTTGTTAGATGCGCTTTCGCAGTATATGGAAATTGATGAAATTGGTTTAGATATCAAAATTACGAGAACATTTGAAGGACCTGATGGGAAGCCTGCTTTAGTAGCGAGCATTCCAATCAAAAATATGAAGCGTGCATAATGGAGCCCCCCTCGGTTTGGGGGGTCTTTTTCTGAGGTGATATTGTGTTTGATAGAAGTATGTTAAAAAATCTTGATTTTGGTCTATTGATTTTAGTGCTTTGCTTGTTTGTACTTGGTGTTACAATTATTTCAAGTGCAACAGGCGTTGCTGAAACAGGTCTTAATCGTCGTGTTATTGTACAGGTTATTGGATTTTTGATAGGTGGCGGTTTTGCGTTTTTATTGCTGCTTGTAGATTATAAATCGTTGACTGATATGTACAAGTTTGTCTATGTAGCTTCTTTGCTGGTTATGTTAACCGTTTATATACCTGGTCTTGGTGTCAATCAGATGGGTGCTAGGAGTTGGATTGATCTCAAAATAATGTATTTCCAACCTGCAGAATTGGCAAAGTTAGGATTTATCATTTGTTTTGCTAAGTATATTGAAAATCAGCAAGGGCAAATTACAAACCTATTAGATTTGCTCAAAATTGGTTTGTTTATCTCGCCATTTTTGATTATTTTATTGAAACAACCTGACTTAGGAACTGCTTTGGTATTCTTGTTTATTGCTTGCGGCATGGTTTACGTCGGTGGCGTAGATCGGAAATTGATTGTTGGCGTGTTGATTGCGACCATCATTGCTATGCCAATTTCTTATCACTTTATGGAAAGTCATCAAAAAGAACGTATTGATGCATTTTTAAATCCTAATGATCCGACATTGACGGGTAATTATCAAGTCATGCAGTCAAAAATCACCATAGGTTCCGGTCAATTGATGGGAACTGGCTTGTTTAAAGGGGTTTATCATAAATCAGACTATTTGCCTATCAAAGAGTCTGATTTCATATTCTCAGTGCTTGGAGAGGAAACTGGTTTTGTAGGCGGCAGTATTACCATCTTCTTGTATTTCTTATTTTTAACCAAACTCAATCACGTGGCCATTAAGGCAAAAGACGAAATTGGATCTCTTGTCGCAGTTGGCGTTACGTTCATGTTTGCTTTTCAAATTATCGAAAATATAGGAATGACCATTGGCATGATGCCTGTTACTGGCGTTACATTGCCATTTTTAAGCTATGGTGGTTCCTCTATCATGATCTCCATGATGGGAGTGGGCCTTGCGATGAACGTGCACATTCGTCGAAGACGAACCCATTACAATCTTTAGTGAAACTTAGCGCTTTGTATTAGTAATTGTCGTAGAGAGTATTTGAACTGTTGGAGGAAATAAATTGATCAAGAAATTAGAACCGCTTTTATACCGCGTTGAAAAACCTGCTAGGTATATTGGCGAAGAAATGAACATGGCAAAAAAAGAAATTACTCCGGGAATGGTGCGATATGGATTTGCCTTTCCTGACGTTTATGAAGTTGGGATGTCTCATTTAGGGATGCACATCTTATATCAACTTAAGAATGCAGAAGAAGACATATTCTGTGAGCGTATTTTTGCGCCTTGGCCAGACATGGAAGCACTTATGAGAACCAATAACATACCACTTCATACACTTGAAACGTTTACGCCTGTGAAAGAACTTGATTTTCTTGGATTTACGCTTCAATATGAGCTGTCATATACCAATATCCTCAATATGATGAATTTAGGTGGCATTCCTTTTCTCTCAAAAGACAGAACGGAAGCTGATCCTATTATCTTAGCAGGCGGCCCGTGTGCGTATAACCCAGAGCCAATAGCTGATATTGTCGATATTTTTATTATTGGAGAAGGCGAAGAAGTGAATTTGGAAGTCCTTAGACTTTACAAACAATATGGGAAAGCCAATAAAGCTGCATTCTTAAAGGCTGCGACTGCTATTAAGGGCGTTTACGTGCCTAGCCTCTACGAAGTGACCTATCATGAAGATGGCACTATTTCTAGTTTTGAACCAACGCAGGCTGATGTGCCTAGAACGATTCAAAAGCGGATCTTGCCAGTCTTTAACGAGGCATTTTTCCCTACGAATTTCTTAGTGCCTAATATTGAAACGGTTCATGATCGTGCCATTGTTGAGATCTTCAGAGGCTGTACAAGAGGCTGTCGTTTCTGTCAGGCTGGAATGCTCTATAGACCAATTCGCGAGCGCTCAGTAGACAATATTATGGAAATTACAGATGCAATGATGAAGAGCACTGGTTTTGAAGAGTTGTCTTTGGCATCATTAAGTACTTTAGATTATTCTAAAATTGATGAATTGGTTAAAAAGTTGGTCGCTAAATACGAGGACCAAAAAATAGGCATTTCTTTGCCATCGATTCGACTCGACTCATTCTCAATAGATATTTTAAGCGAAATTCAAAAAATAAGAAAAACAGGACTGACTTTTGCGCCTGAAGCCGGAACGCAAAGACTCAGAGACGTTATCAATAAAGGCGTTAATGAAAAAGACCTCACTGAAACGATGGAGCAAGTCTTTTCACTTGGCTGGAACAAAGTTAAACTTTACTTCATGACAGGTCTTCCGACTGAAACATATGAAGACCTTGACGGGATTAATGAAATTGCTGAAAAAGTATGCTACTTACACAAAATTACCCCAGTGGAGCAGCGTATGCTAGGACTTACCGTATCGGTTGCAGCAGCGTGTTTCGTGCCAAAACCATTTACGCCTTTCCAATGGTTCCCTCAAGATACGCTTGAAGTCTTTGAAGAAAAACAACGCTACTTAAAGCAGATCATTAAAAATAGAAAAGTGAAATTCAATTACCACGGTGCACAGCAAAGCGTCATCGAAGCGGTATTTGCAAGAGGCGATAGAAGAGTTGCTAAAGGACTTATTGCGGCTTGGGAAAGCGGCTGTAAATTTGACGGTTGGTTGGAGTTCTTTAACTACGAAAAGTGGATTGCTGCTTTTGATGCCAATGATATTTCGGTTGATTTCTACGCCCACAGAACGAGAAGCTACGATGAAATGCTCCCTTGGGATCATATTGATTGCGGCGTGACGAAAGAATTCCTCATTAGAGAAAATGAAGACGCGTTGGCTGGAAAAGTGACACAGGACTGCCGTGAAGGCTGTTCGGCTTGTGGCGTCAACTCAGGCTTGATAGGAGGACTTTGCTAAGATGATTTTAAGAATTCAATATAGAAAAAATGGGATGATGAAATTCCTTTCACACCTTGATATGGTTCGCCTTGTAGAGCGCAGTTTGAGACGAGCGCAGATGCCGCTTAAATTCAGCCAAGGTTATAGCCCGCATCCTAAAATCGTTTTCGCAGCGCCTCTTTCAGTGGGTTTGACATCGGATTACGAATTGGTTGACATCGAACTGACTGAAGAAGTTGACTTGGAAGTTTTTAAAACGGATTTCCCTAAATTTTTCCCAAATGGCATTCAAATCGTAAGATGTCAATACCTTGAGGCTTCTAAGCCGCTTATGAGTTTAGTGAGTGACTGTGCGTATGCGGTGAAAGTTGCCGGAATAACACCTGACTTACTTGTCAAATTTGCAAAAATAGCTGAAACCATTATAGATCAAGATGAGCTCATGATTACGAAAAAGAGCAAAGAAAAAAGAAAGCCTGATAAAGAGGTCAATATAAGACCGATGATTAAAGAATTTGCGGTTCTTGATCAAAACGATGAAGAAGTCATTTTGAGAATGAAACTAGCTTCTGGCTCGGTGGCGAATCTTAAACCAGAAATTATCATTGGAAAAATTGCTGAAATGGGCGAATTTACAATTGATCCTTTTGATGTGAGAGTTCATCGAGTGATGCTATTTGGAGATGAAGGAAAAACAGAACTTTATGTGCTGAACTAAAGTTGTATCTATTTAAGCTACAGGGTAATAAGCGTGCTAAGAAGGAGCGTGGGATAAATGAATCAAATTTACATTGACGGCTGTTTTACACTGAGTCGGACAGCGGTAATTGAAGATGGTAATTTGACCCATATCTACTATGAAAAAATGAATGAAGACATTCAAGAAGGCAATATTTACTTGGGAAGAGTGTGTCAAATCATTCCAAGCATGAATGCTGCTTTTGTCGATATTGGGAAAAAGGAAAATGCTTATTTACATTTTCGAGATTCGGTACCTTGGTCAGCGGAAGGCGCTAATTGGAAAGACAAGAGCACTACCATCGCCAAACACCTTAAGGGTGGCATGGAAGTATTCGTTCAAATTATAGGCGATGCCAGCCAGTATAAGGGCTGTAAAGTGACTATGAAATTAGCGCTTCCTGGGAAGTATATTGTTTTAATGCCGTTATCAACACAACGTTCGGTTTCAAGAAAGATAACGGATGCTAAAATGATAAAGGCTTTGCAAAGTAAAATTCATCAGGTGCTACCGCCAGATGCAGGTTATATTCTCAGAACGGAGGCAATGACTGCTCCCGAAAAAGAGTTTGAAGAGGAAGTTGTTGCCCTTTGGACGAGATGGGAACAGTTGTTTAAACAACGCATTACCACAAAGGCGCCAAGTCTTCTCACAAAAACGGCGAGCACATTGCAGCGCTCTGTGTTAGACCATTTGAATGAAGAAACGGAATTTGTTAAAGTCAATCAAGCGGATCTATTTATGAACTTGAGAGGGTTTACCACACAGACTGGACTCGATCAACTTAGCGGTAAATTCGAACTTGTTGAAGATCCGCTGCTGTTTGAAAAAATAGGCATCGAAAAAACCATCAATCTTTTAAGTCAGCGCCAAGTCTCGCTTCCAAGCGGTGGGTTCCTCATTATTGATGAAACCGAAGCCATGACGATGATTGATGTTAATAGCGGCAAGAGCAAAACAGGTTACAATCAACGGGATCTTGCACTAGCAACCAATCTGGAAGCTGCAATTGAATCAGCAAGACAAGTGAAACTCAGAAATCTGGGTGGCATTATTCTAATTGATTTTATTGATATGGATCACGCTTCTGACCGTCAAGAAGTCCTTAAAATGTTTAAAAATGAGTCTTTCAAAGACCGCGTGGGCATTAATGTCATGGGCTTTACGGCGCTTGGCATACTTGAAATGACACGAAAAAAAGCGGGAAAGAGACTATCAGAGTTTTCAAAAGGCACTTGTCAGTGCTGTCACTCGCTGACGCATCAGTCGCTCGAAAAAATGACAGATGAACTGTTAAAAGATATATGGCGCAAGTTTAAGCACAATCCAACAGAAGTGATGGTTTATCAGATTGATCAGCAACTGGCGGATTATTTAGACAGTATTTCATCCGAAGTAAACACGTGGCTCGCTACGGTGAGTAGCGATATTGATTATGAAATATTGCCCTACTTAATTGGCGGCTACAAAATGACCTATATGGGTCGCAGAAAATAGCGCCCCTGTCGCTGAGAATAGCGCCCCTGTCTCAGAAAATAGCGCCAATATTGCTTCAAAGAGGGTTGACAGGTTAATTGCCCTATGATATTATAAGTTGTCGGTTACCGCACGAAAAAGGTTCCTAAATTTGTTATGGAGAAGATTAGTCTTCAACCCAAACGAATACCTACACTCGGCGAGTTCTTTATAAGGAGGTGCATCATATGTACGCTATTATTGAAACAGGTGGCAAGCAATACAGAGTTCAAGAAGGAGATTCTCTTTTCATCGAGAAATTAGATGTTAATGCTGGAGATTCTATTGATTTTGACAAAGTATTAGCTGTGTCAAAAGACGGTACTTTAAGCTTCGGTAGTCCAGTAGTTGAAGGCGCAGTTGTTAAGGCAACAGTCGTTGAAAACGGCAAAGGCCCTAAGGTTGTAATTTTCAAATTCAAACGTAAAAAAGACTACAGAAAGAAACAAGGACATAGACAACCATATACAAAAGTAACGATTCAATCAATCAACTTATAATTATGGTTTCCGTTGTTATTGTTAAAAGGCAGGACAATTTTGTCGCCTTTGAATTTGATGGTCATGCAGGTTATGATGAAATAGGCAAAGACATTGTCTGTGCCGCTGTTTCAGTACTTGCACAAACTGCCCTTGTTAGTTTGAATGAAGTAGCAGGGATAGAAAACATCATTTACGAAGTGGATGAAGCCTATGTGTACTGTGAGCTCCCTGATGAGATCGACATTCATCAGAGGCACGACTCGAATGTGATTTTTAGAAGTCTAATCGTTGGTTTAAACGGTATTATAGAAGCGTATCCGAAATATCTAGAATATATGATTGAGGAGGTGGAATCTGATGATGATTAAATTTAATTTACAACTCTTTGCATCTAAAAAAGGTGTAGGTAGTTCTAAGAATGGACGTGACTCGGCATCGAAAAGACTCGGCGTGAAAAGAGCTGATGGTCAATTCGTTACTGGTGGTAGCATCCTCGTAAGACAAAGAGGTACAAAAGTTCATCCTGGCAACAATGTTGGCAGAGGTGGAGATGACACACTTTTCGCTAAAGTTAGCGGAATTGTTAGGTTCGAACGAAAAGGTAAAGACAAAAAGCAAGTTAGTGTTTACGAAGCGTAAACACATGACAATGAATGTCCATCATTTTCATGGTGGACATTTTTTTATTCAGTTCTTGGCCGCATGAGAATGACATAGACAATCACCGTTTATGGCGATGGTTCTCTATGTTATTCTCCACTCAAAATAGGCAGTTTAGGCCATACCTACACACTTAATGAATTGTAATGAAAAAAGAAGGTGAAATAAATGTTTGTAGATCGTGCAGTTATTCACATCAAAGCTGGTAAAGGCGGAGATGGACGCGTTAGTTTCAGAAGAGAAAAATACATTCCTGAAGGCGGCCCCGATGGTGGGGATGGAGGTAGAGGCGGTAGTATTTTTGCAGTTGTAGATGAAGGAATGAGAACACTTATGGACTTCCGTTATCAACGCAGCTACAAAGCGCAACCAGGTGATCCGGGCGGCGCTGTTCAAAGATCAGGCAAGTCAGGTGAAGATTTGATTATTCGCGTACCTGCGGGTACTTTAATTCGAGATAAAGAGTCTGGCAAGGTTATAGCGGACTTAATTAAAAAGGGAGACAGATACGTTATCGCTAAAGGCGGACGTGGTGGACGTGGCAACATGCAGTTCAAGTCATCTGTTAAAAGAACGCCAACTTATGCTGAGCAAGGCACTTATGGCGGCGAAAGAGAAGTTATTCTAGAACTTAAAATGTTAGCCGATGTTGGTCTCTTAGGATTCCCTAATGTAGGTAAATCTACCTTGCTTTCTATGACAACAAAAGCGAAGCCTAAAATTGCAAACTATCACTTTACAACCTTAACACCTAACTTAGGCGTTGTAGAAGTTATTCAAGGTGAAAGCTTTGTACTCGCAGACATACCGGGATTAATCGAAGGCGCTAGCGATGGCGTTGGTCTTGGACATGACTTCCTTCGACACGTTGAAAGAACGCGTGTCCTCATTCATGTAGTTGATGTATCGGGCATGGAAGGCAGAAATCCGATTGAAGATTTTGACATCATTAATCGCGAACTTAGTAAATACAGCAATCAACTTGAAGGCAGAATTCAAGTCGTGGCTGCAAATAAAACAGATTTGCTTTACGACAGAGAGCTAGTGGATGCCTTTGTTAAAGAAATTGAAGGAAGAGGCTATAAAGTCTTTGAGATTTCAGCAGCTACTGGAAATGGCGTTGACAGCTTGATGCAGTATGTCACTGAAGTACTTGACACTGTTGAACTTCCAGAACTCTACACAGCGGACGATTTATTCGTAGGCGATGAAGACATCAATATTAATGAAATTAACCATTACATGGACGAAGAAGTTTATGTGGTTGACGGTGTTTCTATTGAAAGACTTGTTTACTCGACAGACTTCGAAGATATTGACTCACTTAGAAGATTCCAAGACATTCTTCGTAAAAAAGGCGTCTTTGATCAGCTCAGAGAATTGGGCATTCAAGACGGCGATACGGTTAGAATATTTGACTTTGAATTTGAATTCTACAATTAATCAGGGGGAAAACCATGATTTCAGCTAAACAAAGAAGTTATTTAAAAAAGCTTGCAAACCCAATGAAGCCGATGGTACACATTGGTAAAGAGGGCGTTAATGACAGAGTGATTGCACAACTTAACGAAATTTTAGATGCGCATGAACTTGTAAAAATTTCAATTTTAGAAACAGCATCTTTAGATGCTAGAGATACAGCGGTTGAAGTATGCAGAATTTGCAGAGCTGAGTTCGTACAAGCGATTGGCGGCAGATTTACTATATACAGAAAAAATCATGAAAATAGTAAAATTGACCTTAGTCAAATGGGTATTAGAAATGAGAAAAATCATTTATCAAATAGCCAGTTGTCTGAGACGGGAAAAAAGATTATGGCTAGAAAAAAAGACAATGACCGTGTTGCTGCTAAGAAAAGTGGTAAAGGTGCTTGGGCGTCAGTTAAGCCTTTTTCAAAAGGTCGTAGTGCCAGCAAAAAAGGTCAATAATTTTTAAAGTCTTGGCGCTTAGGCGTCAGGGCTTTTTATCCATGAATTGTTACTTTATATAATGGGGGATTTACAATGAATGGGGCATCTAAAGTAGTGCCAGCTGCCAGAAAATTATCAAATAGAATTGGGCTTATGGGTGGCAGTTTTGACCCTATTCACTATGGACATTTGGTACTTGCAGAGGAAGTGCGGCAGCATTTAAATCTAGATCGAGTCATTTTCATTCCAGTAGGCAGGGCGCCTCATAAGGCCCAATTTAAAATGGCAGATCCAGAAGTTCGCTGTAAAATGGTTGAACTTGCCATTTCAGATAATCCTTATTTTGAATTATCAAGACTTGAGATAGACTCAGAAGTGACATCCTATACCATTCACACCCTTCGAAAAATGAAAGAACTCTATGGCGCGTATTTTGAATTGTTTTTTATAACAGGGGCAGATACGTTACTGGACTTAGAAAATTGGTACGAAGTTGAAGAAGTTTTAAAACTTTGCACTTTTGTTGGTGCGACTCGACCAGGTTATGTCTCAGAAATACTCATTCAAAAAGCTCAGACACTAAGAGAAAACTTTCATGCAAAAATTGAATTGATTGCCATTCCAGGTTTGGCAATTTCTTCTACTGAAATTAGAGAACGTCTTCAAAAAGGTATGACGGTTAAGTATCTTTTGCCAGAGACGGTGGAACATTTTATTGTGGAGGAATCTATTTATGAAAAAGAAGATCAGTGACTGCTGTGAGGGCAATGCTCTAATAGTAGCTTATCTTGAAATTCTAGAACTTCGGCTTAAAAAAGGCCGATTTATTCATACATTAGGAGTTGTAGAAACTGCTGCAAAAATGGCGAGACACTACGGTGTTGACCCAGTACAAGTAATGACTGCGGCAGCACTGCACGACTATGCAAAAAATCTATCCGCTAATGAACTGCTCGAATTTGCAGAAAACAATGAAGTGCCAATAGACGATATTATGAAACAATCCGCGGAACTACTTCACGGTTTGGTCGGAGCAGAAATGGTCAGAGTTGCTTTTGCAATTGACGACCAACAAGTATTAGACGCCATTCGCTATCACACCATAGGCAGAAAAAATATGAGCGAAATAGAGAAAATTGTCTATTTGGCAGATGCAATTGAACCTGGTAGAGACTATCCCGGTTTAGAAGTACTCAGAGCGATTGCCTTTGAAGATCTGGATAAGGGTGTTTTCATTTCGGTGAAAGAAACTCTAAGTTATGTTCTAGAAAAAGGACTTTCCATGCACCCGAACAGCGTGGATTTATACAATCAATTAGTTGTAATAGGAGATCAATAAATGGATGAAATTAAAGCATTAGCATTAGAGATTGGCAATATTATTGATGATAGAAAAGGCGAAGATATTCGTGTACTTGAAGTTAAAGGACTTACTGCATTAGCGGATTACTTTATCATTGCATCAGGTAATTCAGACCGTCAAGTATCTGCTATATGTGATCATATCGAAACGGAACTCTCTAAAAAAGGCGTAGAGCCTAAACACAAAGAGGGACATAGAGAAGGCAGATGGGTTATTCTTGATTATTCAGATATCATTGTTCATGTTTTCCATCATGAAGAGCGTGAATACTATAAACTTGAGAAACTTTGGAGCGATGCGAAGAACTTGCCAATTATCGTAGAAAAATTAGCTTAAGTTTTTATTGACACTTATTAAAAAAATCATTAGAATAAGTTTAATCGGTGGGCGCATTGCCCACCGAAGTACTTTCAAATTTAAGTGACTCGTAATAATCAAGTTTAATAGACTTGAGAAAATCAAGTGACAACAATAGAATTTTTACAGAAGTAGTAGTGACCCAAATCTTTTAAGAGAGCTGATGGTTGGTGTAAATCAGTAGGATCAAGGTGGCGAACTCGTCTGTTTTAAAAAAATTCAGAGTGGTTTTCTATAACAAACCAAAGAGGGCAACAGTTGTTGGGTTGTCAAATAGGGTGGTACCGTGGGCTAAGCTCACCCCTATGCGTCTAAATTTGAGGTGCTTTTTTTATTTTTTTGTTTTATTAAATGGGAGATTAGAAATGTTGTTAGTACTATAAACCTTATAAATACTTTAAACAGTATGAACCCAAAATTCTCATCATTAAAAAACGGAGGGAACCCTATGGCAAAATATGATTATAAAGAAATTGAAGCAAAGTGGCAAGCAAAATGGGAAGAAGAAGGCACTTTTTGTGCAACAAATGACAAAACAAAGCCTAAATTTTACCCGTTAGTTGAATTCCCATACCCATCTGGCGAAGGTCTGCATGTGGGTCATCCAAGAAGTTACACGGCGCTTGACGTTGTGGCTAGAAAAAGAAGAATGGACGGTTACAACGTTCTTTATCCAATGGGATGGGATGCTTTCGGTCTTCCTGCGGAGAACTATGCGATTAAACATAAAGTTCACCCTAAAATTGTAACAGAGAAAAATATTGCTAACTTCAAAAGACAATTAAAAGCATTAGGTTTGTCTTTCGACTGGTCAAGAGAAATAAACACAACTGACCCAGAATACTATAGATGGACTCAATGGATTTTCCTTCAGCTCTTTAAAAACGGATTGGCTTATAAGACAAGCATGGACATTAACTTCTGTACATCTTGCAAAGTTGGTCTTTCTAATGAAGAAGTGGTTCAAGGCACTTGTGAACGTTGTGGCTCTGCTGTTATTCGAAAAGAGAAAAATCAGTGGATGCTTAAAATTACTGCTTATGCAGAAAGACTCATCAATGATTTAGACCTTGTCGATTACATTGACCGCGTTAAACTTCAGCAAAAAAATTGGATTGGAAAATCTAGCGGTGCAGAAATCACATTCCCTGTAACTGGGATGGAAGAAGGTTTAATCGTTTACACGACAAGACCTGATACGATTTATGGCGCTACTTATATGGTCATTGCTCCTGAACATCCACTCATTCAAGAAGCGGCAGACAAAATCAAGAACATGGACGCCATTAATGCTTACAGAGATGAAGCTAAGAAAAAATCTGACTTTGAGCGAACAGAGCTTAATAAAGACAAAACAGGTGTAAAACTTGAAGGGATTACGGCAATCAACCCAATTTCTAAAAAAGAAGTACCAATTTTTATATCTGACTACGTTATGATGGGTTATGGAACAGGAGCAATTATGGCAGTTCCAGGACATGATCAACGTGACTACGAATTCGCTAAAATATTTGGCGCAGAAATCATTGAAGTTATTTCAGGTGGCGATATTAGTGTAGAAGCTTATAGCGGAAATGGCACTTTGGTAAATTCAGAAATGATCAACGGGCTCTCAGTGGATGAAGCAAAAGAAAAAATGATTGCTTTTATTGAAGCTGAGAAACTTGGCACTAAAAAAATTAATTACAAACTCAGAGACTGGGTATTCTCTAGACAAAGATATTGGGGCGAGCCTATCCCAATCATTCACTGCGAAAAATGCGGTCAAGTGCCTATGGATGAAAAAGATTTGCCGCTTACGCTTCCAGAAGTGGAAAGCTATGAGCCGACTGAAGATGGTTCTAGCCCGCTTGCAAAGATCGACGAATGGGTTAATGTGAGTTGCCCGTGCTGTGGAGGTCCTGCGAAGCGTGAGACCGACACAATGCCTCAATGGGCAGGATCTAGCTGGTATTTCCTCAGATATATTGATGCGCACAACGACGAAGAAATTGCGAGCAAAGAAAATATGGATTATTGGTTGCCTGTTGACTGGTATAATGGCGGTATGGAACATACAACGCTCCATTTACTCTACTCAAGATTCTGGCATAAATTCTTATTTGACATCGGTGTGGTAAGCATGCCTGAGCCTTATCAAAAGAGAACATCTCACGGGATGATCTTGGGTGATAATGGCGAGAAAATGTCAAAATCTAGAGGCAATGTTATTAATCCAGACGAAATTGTTGACAATTTTGGCGCGGATACGATGAGACTCTATGAATTATTCATTGGAGACTTTGAAAAGGCAGTTTCATGGCAGGATAATGGGGTAAAAGGTGCAAAAAGATTCCTTGACCGCGTTTGGGCGATGACAGACTTTATGACTGAAGAGGACACGTTCCAGCCAGAAATTGAAACGCTTCTTAATCAGACAATCAAAAAAGTAACAGAGGATTATGAAAACTTGAAGTTCAATACGGCAATTGCTCAAATGATGACGCTTGTCAATGAACTGTATCGTTTAAACAAAGTGACACGAAAAGAATTTGGCGTTTTGGTATGCCTTCTCAATCCTGTAGCACCACACCTTACAGAAGAAATTTGGGAAAACCTTGGTTACGGCGGACAAGTCTCTGCAAATTCATGGCCTAAATATGATGAGAGTAAATTGGTTGACGATGAAATAGAAGTTGTGGTTCAAATCAACGGCAAGATCAGAGAAAAATTGATGATTGCTAAGGATGCCACTAAAGAAGTTCAAGAAGCTGCGGCGCTTGACCTTCATAAGATTCAAGAAGCAATGGCGGGTAAAACTGTGGTGAAAATGATTACAGTGCCAGGTAAATTGGTTAACATTGTCATTAAATAATTGCGTTTTGAATAACGCTCAATGAAGCTCAAATAACGGAGGGGAACGCATGAGTCCAAAACTACATCCCACACTAAGCGCTTTCATACCCTTTGTAAAGGGCTTGGCAGAAACATTTGGTAGTAATTGTGAAGTGATTATGCACGATTTTACTGATTTGCAACACTCAGTCATTGCCATTGAGAATGGACATGTGACTGGAAGAAGTATTGGCAGTCCAATGATGGAAGCTTCACTGAAGCTCTACGTCAATGATAAGATAGATGAAGATAACATTAATTACACTGGGAAAAGTGCAGATGGCCGTGTTCTCAAATCATCTACGATGTTCATTAAAGATGAAAAGGGTAAGGTTTTGGGTTGTCTTTGCATTAATTTTGACATCACTGAGCTTGTAGCCGTACAAAAGGTGATGAATGACTTAATGAAGGTATCTGGATCAGATATCGGAGATAAACTCGTTGAGACCAATAATCAAGTGGTTAACATTGTCAGCAGTGTTTTAAAAGACATTGTGAACGAAACGATTCAAAGCAATGGGAAACCGATTATTTACCTAAGCAAAGAAGAAAAAGTGGGTATTGTAGACATTCTTGATCAAAAAGGAGCGTTTCTCATCAAAGGTGCCATTGATTATGTGGCAGAGGTTCTTTGTGTATCGCGTTATACGATATACAATTACCTAGATGAAATTCGTGAACCAAAATAGAACAGACATCATATGATGATTAAATATCAATAGGGAGGATTTTATTATGTTAACAGTTATACACACAAAAGAAGCACCAGCAGCTGTAGGTCCTTATTCACAAGGCATGAGAGTTGGGGATTTGGTGTTTGTTTCAGGTCAATTGCCAATCAACCCTGAGACGGGTGAATTGGTTTCAAGCAGCATTGAGGCAGCTACAGCACAATCACTTGAGAACTGCAAATCGATTGTTGAAGCAGCCGGTTCTACATTTAACCATGTGGTTAAGGTAGAAGTGTTCCTTAAAGATATGAACGACTTTGCAAAAATGAATGAAGTCTATGCGACTTATTTTGTAGATCACAAGCCAGCAAGAGCAGCTATTGAAGTTGCAAGACTTCCTAAAGACGCGATTGTTGAAATTCAAATGATTGCTCACGTAGAATAGCCTCTGTTGAATAAAACAAAATTTTAGTAAAAGAAAAGCCGATAGCAATTGCTATCGGCTTTTTTGTCTGTTAATGGTTGTGGATTGCGGTTGTTCAAGAGGTCGTTCTCTTCCCGTAGGTCGTTGATTTTGACCTTGCTGCATCCTTTGACCTTGCTGGACTCTTTGACCTTGCTCGATCCTCTGGTCTTGATAATACATTTGCTGCATATTTTGCATTTGGGTTGGTCTTTGAATCTTCATTTGGGTAGCCTGTGTATTTTTCATTTTTTTCTTCTTTTTTCGTTTGCCGCTTAAAAGCCCCATGATAAAACGCCAAACAACAAGGGCAGAAATAATTCGAACGGATAAAATAGTAAGGCCTTTAGGCGATTGATCAATCGGAATCCAATTGATATAAGTGGTTGTAGATTTGCCTAAAGTAGCTTTGTCGCTGATTGCAGTAAGTGAGACCAAGTCACTCTCAGTAAGGAGTTGACCTTGGTAAGAAATTTTGAGGTGCCCTAAAACTTGACCTTCGGTAATGGGCAATTTAATATCTGGATTAACAATCACTTCATGCGTCACCGTTTTCTCGTCTGCAAGAATAGGAATGAGTGCTTTTACATCTGCGGAGGTGTATAAATCAATGACGGCTTTTTTATTGCCATTAATGGGAACGCTCTCAATCAGTTGTCCTTTTCCAGCAAATAGGAAGGGCTTAAAATCATTAAAGCCATGTTCTAGAAGCGTTCTTGAATCGATGTATAAGCCGTTGCCTTGACCCTTAAGGATGACTGAAATCAAATTTCTGTCATTTTGTGTGGCACTGGCAATAAAACACTGCTGAGCGGCGTTGGTGTATCCCGTTTTAAGTCCTGTGATTGCATCCCATTTGATGTCAATGGATTGTCCTTTGTAAGTGATTTTATTTTTACTGCCAGTACCATATAAGAATCGGTTACTGTTAAACAAATGTCTGATTTCGGGCTGTTTGTTAGTAGGTGCAAGGTCATATTTATATGTTTTAGCTATTTGCATGAGTTTTGGCTGTTTCTCAAAGGCTTTTCCAATGAGTGCAAGGTCGTGCGCAGTTGTTAAATGTGCGGTGTCGGGAAGGCCATTTGGATTTGTAAAAGTAGAGTGCGTTGCGCCTAAGGCTTTGGCTTTTTCGTTCATCTTTTTAGCAAACTGTTCAACGGTTCCTGAGTGATATTTGGCAAGTGCCACAGCGGCATCATTGGCTGATTCTAAAAGTAAAGCGTATAAAAGCTGTTCTACAGTAAACGTTTCGCCTTCAATGACGTAAATACGACTGCCAGAAGTGAAGGGCGAATCTTTATCGATTGTGACGACTTCGTCCATTTTAAGATCTTCTGCGATGATGAGTGCGGTCAAAGCTTTTGTCGTACTTGCCGGAAATAATGGCGTATCCGAATTCTTAGAAAAAAGGACTTGTCCTGTATCAGCGTCAATGAGCGTTGCAGCTTCACTGCTTAAAGAAGCAGGATCAATTGCTGCAAAGTTTGGCACGGAAACTATATTGATAAAAGCCAATAGGCTTATCAGTGCGAAAGAAATGTGTTTTTTCATAAATTCTCCTCTTGAAAAATGGATAAATTTATTATAACATAATTTAGGAAAATATAAATGTAAAAATATATAAAAAAAGGTGTATATTATGAAAAAATGGCAATTGAATTTAATTATTTCACTTATGGCTGTTTGCGGGCTTCAGTTGATTTCACAGGATGTTAATCAATATTTTTATCAGGTGCCTGTAAAGCCGCCTGTTAAAGCCGAGACTCAAGCTTTTAGCATAAAAGTAAAGTCATCAGAAGCGCAGAAATCGTCTCAAGATAATCAGGTGCAAGATGTGTTAAAAAATGATACAATTAAGCAGCAATTCGTTCAAGATACATCTGGTACCATGACTCTTGCGAGCCTAAATCAAATGGATGCGCAGGCTTTAGAAGGTATTAATGGCGTTGGGCCAGTTCTGGCAAAACGAATACTTGATTATCGCAGTAAAAATGGCGCTTTTAAATCTCTAAGTGAATTAGATGAGGTAAAAGGCATTGGCCCTAAAATGCTTACGAAAATTAAAGCACAATTTAAGTAAAGCGACATTTTAATATAAATTAAAGGAGGACTGAAAATGGATATGAAAAACGTAAAACTTACGAGCTATAGCCAACATGCAGGCTGAGCGGCTAAAATTGGTCCTGAGACCCTTGCACAAGTTTTGTGCAAACTGCCGAAATTTACAGATGAAAAATTATTGGTAGGCGTTGAAACATCAGATGACGCTGCCGTTTATCAAATTAATGAAACTCAAGCAGTCATCCAAACGCTAGACTTTTTCACCCCTGTGGTGGACGATCCTTACTTGTTTGGACAAATAGCAGCAGCCAATTCTCTAAGCGATGTTTACGCCATGGGTGGCGTTCCAACGCTTGCACTGAACATTGTCGGATTCCCTACATGCCTAGATATTGAAATACTTGGTGAAATACTTAGAGGTGGCGCAGATAAAGTTAAAGAAGCAGGCGCCTTACTTGTAGGCGGACATTCTATTAACGACAACGAGCCTAAATATGGCTTATCGGTCATGGGGATGGTTCATCCTAAGGAAGTCCTTATTAATGCCAATGCCAAAGCAGGTGATTTGCTTATTTTGACAAAGCCAATTGGGCTCGGTATTTTGAATACATGCATGAAAGAAGATATGCTAAATGAGGCGCAAATGAAGGCAGCTATCGATTGCATGGTGACTTTGAACAAAGATGCTGCGGTTGAGATGATTAAGCTTAAACCGAATGCGTGTACGGACATTACAGGTTTTGGCCTTGTTGGACATGTGCTTGAAATGGCAGCTGGCAGTCAAGTGGATATTGAACTGTATTTTGATCAAATCCCGATACTGGAAGGCGCCGTTGAATTTGCTCAGATGGGATTGGTGCCAGCAGGTACTTACCGAAATAGAGACTACGTCGGTGCAGGGGCATGGCTTGATCCATCGCTTCCAGAATACGCTTCAGATTTATTATTTGACCCGCAAACGTCTGGAGGTCTCTTAATTTCAATACCTGAGGAAAAAGGACTGGCATTACTAAAGGCCTATGAAGGCTTATTAAAATTACCATTTGCAATGATCGGACGCGTTAATGAAATGACGGATGCAGATGCACCTAGGATTAAAGTTCTCAAAGGCGTGACTTTATAGAAAATATAGTGTATCCCTATGCCAATTTTGTAAAATCCAATAATATTAAAACCATAATCTAAGAATAATGCTTTAACAATAATCAATATCGGAGGAACTGGCATGAAGCAAAGCCTGTTAAGAAGCATTCCTAAAATAGATGAATTGATGATGCACGCAAGTATTCAGCAGCGACTTGAGCGCATTCCGAGGGATTTGGTGGTCGCCATTATCCGCGAGGTCATTCAAGAGACGAGAGATGTTATTTTATCTTTAGACCCAGAAACGTTAAAAACAATGACGCCGCTTAACAGTGAGGGTTTGATTCAAAAAATGATGGATCAAATTGACGAAGAGGCAGATTATAGCCTTAAACGCGTGATCAATGCCACGGGAGTGGTACTTCATACCAATTTAGGGAGGAGTCTACTTCCAAATAGCATGATGGCTCATCTAAGCGATGTAGCGACGGGTTATTCGACCTTAGAATTTGATGTTCAAAATGGAAAAAGAGGTTCTCGCTACAGTCACGTTGAAAAATTGTTACAGCGAATTACAGGCGCTGAAGCTGCTTTGGTCGTTAATAACAACGCAGCCGCGGTGCTGTTGGCACTGAGTACCGCAGCGAACGGCAAAGAGGTCGTTGTTAGCAGAGGTCAGCTCGTTGAGATTGGCGGCGCCTTTAGAGTGCCTGATGTCATGAAGCAAAGCGGCGCAGCGCTGATTGAAGTTGGGACGACCAACAAAACGCACTTAAAAGATTATGCTCAGGCGATTCATGAAGAAACTGGAGCAGTCTTAAAAGTACACACTAGCAATTATCGAATTTTAGGATTCACACAAGAAGTCGATAGTAAGGAACTCTGCGATTTATGCCATGAAAAAGGCGTTTTGGTGATGGAAGACATCGGCAGCGGTTCACTCATTGACCTTTCCAAATATGGGCTCAGCAAAGAGCCAACGGTGCTAGAAGCGCTTAAGTCGGGCATGGACGTGGTCATGTTCAGCGGCGATAAAATGTTAGGTGGCCCTCAAGCTGGTATTCTCGTGGGTCAAAAATACTGGATTGATAAAATGAAAAAAAATCAGTTGACGCGGGCGCTACGAGTGGATAAACTAACGCTCTCAGCCTTAGAAGCGACTTTGAAACTCTATTTAGATGAAGAAACGGCGATCAGAGAAATTCCGACGCTCAGAATGCTTACCTGTCCCAAAGAGACACTGCAGATAGAAGCCATGCGCTTAGTGGCTGCTCTTTCAGAAGTCGACGGTCTCAGATGCGGCATTATGGATGGCGAATCCGAAGTAGGTGGCGGGTCAATGCCGCTCGAAAAATTACCAACGTGTTTGGTATGGATCAAGCCAGAAAAACTATCGGTTAATCGCGCGGTGGAAGCCCTTAGAAAGTTACCGGTTCCCGTCATTGTGCGCATTGAAGCCGATCAAATTCTGATAGACCCTAGAACGCTTCAATCAGGGGAACTCGAAATGGTTGTTATGTCGATGTCAGAGATTGTTGCCAGCAGGGACTAGCGTAAATTTAAATATAATTTGACCCTTACTATTGGGAGGACGAACATGAGTCATGTAATTATTGGCACCGCAGGGCATATCGATCATGGAAAAACGACCCTGATCAAACGATTGACGGGCATTGAGACGGACCGCCTTGAAGAAGAAAAACGTCGTGGCATTACGATCGACCTTGGTTTTGCTTTTTTCGATTTGCCAAGCGGCAAACGTGCCGGAATTGTTGACGTACCAGGACATGAACGCTTTATTAAGAACATGCTTGCGGGTGTAAGCGGCATTGATTTGGTTTTATTAGTGGTTTCTGCTGAGGAAGGTGTCATGCCTCAGACTCAGGAGCATTTAGATATTTTGACTTTGCTTGAAGTTAAAAAAGGCATCGTGGTCTTAACGAAAGCAGACTTGGTTGAGCCAGAGTGGCTTGAAATGGTTAAGCAAGAAATTGCAGAAAAACTAAAGGACACTTTCTTAGAAACGGCGCCAATGATTGCTGTTTCAGCGATTAGCGGATTCGGCATTCCAGAACTCGTCAGCGCTATAGATGAGATGGTAGACTTAGTGCCAGCCAAAAGGGTTCAAGACGCTACAAGACTTCCAGTGGATCGGGTGTTTACTATGACAGGGTTTGGCACGGTGGTTACGGGGACGCTCACTGAAGGCATTATGCATGAAGGACAACTCCTTAATTTATTTCCGTCAGGACAAGAAGTGAAGGTTAGGAAACTTCAAGTTCACTCAGCGGAAGTGCCGACTGCTTATGCAGGGCAACGGGTTGCAGTGAATTTATCCAATATTAAAAAATCAGAAATACACCGCGGAGATGTTCTCGCGGCTGCCAATTCTCTTAAAACCAGCCATATGATTGATGTGGAAATGAGGCTTCTAAAAAGCTATCACAGGGAGCTGCTTAATTGGACACGGCTGAGACTATATCAAGGAACCAAAGAAGTGCT
>JAYVIR010000063.1:0-37275 GCA_043770095.1 Eubacteriales bacterium | reverse complement strand
GTTATCAGACGAAATGAAAACGTTCTACTCCGATTACATGATCGACAATGCAACGCCGTTATTGGTCCATGATCAATTTGCACAGAAACATCCGATTCCAAAGAATGGCGGTAAGATTATTGAGTTCCGCAAGTATGCGCCACTTCCTAAGGCTTTAACGCCATTAACAGAGGGTGTTACTCCAACCGGTACAGCCCTTTCAATGAGCGTTATCACATCTACCGTTAAGCAGTACGGTGATTTTATCGAACTGTCTGACATCCTCATTTTAACCGCAATCGACAACAACTTGGTTCAAGCTTCTAAATTGCTTGGCAATCAAGCTGGTGAAACTCTCGATACCATCACAAGAGAAGTTCTTAACTCTGGTACAAACGTTCAGTATGCAGATGCACAAGTAAACGCAAGATACTTGCTTGTCGGTGGTGATGCTACTGCTGCAAACAACCATTACATGAAAGTGGATGTTGTTCGTAGAGGTGTTAGATCATTAAAAACAAACAAAGGTCAAAAAATCAGTGGTTCTTATGTTGGTATTGCTCACCCAGACGTTGCATATGACATCATGGGCGACCCGAAATGGGAAGCAATCAAAACCTATTCAGATGCTAAAGACATCTATGAAGGTGAGATTGGCAGATTACATGGCGTTCGTTTCGTTGAATCAACAGAAGCAAAGGTATTCACAGCTAAAGACCTTTCAGTTGCAAATAGAAATCTTGTGTTCACATCAAACGCTGGCCAAGTTATTGCTATCACAACTGTGCTTACGGCTGCTGATCAATTAGCGATTGTTGGTAGATCAGTACTTATCAAAGGTTACAAGTACAATGTTACAGCTGCGGCAGCTGGTACGATTACAGTAGGCTCAGCAATTCAAGGTGCACCGGCTGCAAGTGAAGTCATTTATCCAGGTGAAGCTGGCGCTAAAGGTAGAGCAGTTTATTCAACTCTTATCCTTGCAGATAACGCTTATGGCACGACTGAAATCACTGGTGGTGGCTTAGATGTTATCGTTAAGCAACTTGGTTCGGCTGGCACGTCAGATGCACTCAACCAAAGAGCAACAACTGGTTGGAAAGCTACTAAAACGGCTGAAATCCTCGTTGACGCATTTGTACTCAGAATCGAAACCGCGTCAACCTTTGATGGTGTCGCAAACTAATTTGGAGGTTTATTATGACTAAAGAAGAAAAAGAAGCGGCTGCTTTAGAAGCGGCAAAGTTAAAAGCAGAAGCGGCTGCTGAATTAAAAGAAGCTGGAACGCAATCAGTTGAAACAGTTGATCCAATTGAAGAAGCTAAAGAAGCTGCAAGATTACATGAAGTTTATATGAACGAAAGATTGCCGTTCAAAGCAATTTGGGATGGTGAAAAGTATAAGGATGACATCGTGATGACTATCAACGGCAAGAACTGGGTTATCCAGCGTGGCGTTGAAGTGTTGATTCCACGTTTTGTACTTTTCGCGATTTACGATTCAGAGGATCAAAAGATTATTGCCAGAAGAACATCAAGCGGCTTTGAAGAAAGCTACAAGAAAACGATGGCAGCAAACATGATGTAACTTAAAAAGGGAGTAGGCCTTATGCTTTACTCCCTTTTCTATATTACTGTTGAAAGGGGTGATAATTTGAAAAAAAATTATTTTGCACAACTAGATATTCAAAATGATTTTGATAAGCACATAGGCGTAGTTAAGTTAAATGAAACTGATTCAATCAGTTTAAATATTAATTTGATCGAAAATGGAAAGATGTTTGACCTTTCAACGGCTAGCTATGCCACAATTTCAATTATTAAGCCAGATTTAACATTTAACAACGGATATTGCGAAATTGTAGATGCGCTTAACGGTAAGTTGAGTTATTTATTACCAACAAATACAGTCAATCAAATAGGCATATTCAGAGGTGAAGTTCAGGTATTCAACAACACTTCAATGATTTCAACTGCTGCGTTCTCATATGAAGTTAAAAACTCACTACTAAGAGACGAAGGGGTAACAACTCAACCTGAATATCCTATATTGGTTAATTTGATCTCACAGGTAAATACAGCGGTTGCAGCTGAGACAATTAGAATTGGTGCAGAAACAACAAGAGTAAACCAAGAAACAGCAAGAGCGATTGAGGAATCTGGACGAGCCACTGTTGAAGCTGCCAGAGTTACGGCAGAATCGGCTAGAGTTACCGCGTTTAATAGTAGAACTACCGCTGAATCGGCTAGAGTTGCTTCTGAGACTGGAAGAACTACTGCTGAATCAGGTAGAGTTACAAGTGAATCTGCAAGGGTTACGGCTGAAACATCGCGTGTAAGTGCTGAAACTCCAAGAGCGTCTTCGGAGGTAACAAGGATATCAAATGAAGCTGCTAGAGTAAGCGCCGAGACTGCAAGAGCAACAGCATTCGCAGTACGAACTACAGCAGAAGCCAATAGGGTAACTGCTGAAACAGCTAGAGCGAGCGCAGAAACATTAAGAGTTACAGCAGAATCAAATCGTGTTACAACTGAGAATACTCGAATAAGTCAAGAAACATCAAGAGGAACAGCGGAGACTGCTAGAGTCGCTGCTGAAACGCCTAGAGTAACCAATGAAACGGCTAGAATTTCTGCCGAAAGCGCCAGAGTAACTGCTGAGACAGCTAGGGCAACAGCTTTTGTTTCGAGAACCACAGCGGAAACAGCTCGTGTTGCTGCCGAAACCGCAAGGACAACGGCAGAATCAGCTAGAGTTACAGCAGAATCCGGGCGCGTAAGTGCTGAAGGCACAAGGGCTACAAATTTTAGTAATATTCAAACTTTATGGGCTAGCATGGTAGCTGGTACGGCTGAAGCTGACATTCTAGCAGCTAGGACAACTTATGCTACCTTAAAGTTAAGATTGGACGCTGGTGATACTGCCACAGCTACTAAAGCCGAAAATGCGGAACTTGTCGAATTACTTCAAGGGGCTCGCAACTATAACCTCGTAAACGGCGGCGAAATAAAATGGGGCGTCACTGCCAATGTGCTTTCATGGTCAAAAGTTATGAACATATTCCCTGCAGGCGGCAAACTTGTAAGAGGTGGTGCATCGGTTCGTGCAATCACCATAGCAATAGGTAGCGTAACGTTGCCAAATGCCGGAGATTGCATGTACATCGTATTACCATCTACAGACAACGCAACCGTAGTCCCGGCAGTAGCAAATGTAACGGCAATACCAAGTGCTAATACGCTCATACTGGCAATAAGAGATGTAGATTCTGTACTATACTTCTTCGGGAGCGGCGAGATCCCCTATGGCACGACTCAGGAAGTTGGCGGCAAGAAAGATGCTTATGTTCAGACGAATTTGATTACGGCTGTGAATGATGTTTTGATAGGGCTGAGTGCAGGTAAAGCTCAGAAGAAGACTTTGGCTGAGTTTAAGACTATCATGGGGGTTGATGCGGCTACTTCGGCAACTAAAGGGGTTGTTCAACTTGCGACTTTGGCTGAGGCTACAACTGGAACGGATACTGCAAAGGCAGTTACAGCGGCAGGATTAAAGGCTGTTGGAGATACAAAGTTGCCAATTGGGGGGAAGGCTGCAGATAGTGATTATTTAGGAGGTAACCATTCATCAATATTCTTTAGACCACGTGGTGCAATCGGAGATTTGAATAATGCAATATTGAGTGGCGGTTATCTCTTTCTAAGTGATGCGTTAAATATTCCAAATGTTTCAGTGTGGTGTACATTGCAAGTCATAGCAGGCGGTACTGGTGCAATTATGCAAATTGCAACTACGGTCGATGGGTCAGAAACATTTTATCGTCATTTTGACGGTGCTGGTTGGTCTAAATGGCGCAATCAAGCAAATAGAACAAGTAGAGATTTAACGCTATATGTTAGACTTGATGGAAATGACTCAAATGACGGTAGCGCAAACACCGCGTCAAAGGCATTTAGAACAATTCTTGCTGCGGTGAACAGTTTACCACAAATAATTAATCATATGATTATAATTCAAATTGCTGATGGAATATATGGTGAAGACATTTCCCTTTCAGGATTTCTAGGCAGAGGTAATATTGAATTTAGAGGAAATAGTTCTAATTATGTAGCAGTTAAACTTTTAGGAATTGTTGCATACAGAAGTACCTGTCAAATATCAATTTCTTGGTTTGAATGCTTAAAAGCTAACTGGGTTGCAGTATACGTTGATGCTTGCACTTCTGTAGATATTAATCGAGTTACAGTACAAAATGCAGCGGTTCATTCTGGGTTTTATTCATATAGGTCTCGACTAGCAGTAGCGGATTGTGTTGTTTCTTTAAGAGGTGAAGCTATTACGTGTATGTATGGAAGTTTAGCAATGTTGAATTGTACTGGGAGTGGAAACACGACAGTATTATCCACTAAAGCAGGTGAAATATATGCAGTCGGAACACGACCAACAGGAACTACTGCAGAATCTAATATGTGGGGAGGTCAAATCCGATGATGAAATTAGAATATATTGGAGGCGAAATTGAAGCGGACGAAGTCCTTCGAAAAGCTGACACAATAACATGCAAAATTCAAGGCAATATCATTGCGGAATTCAAAGGTATTTCAGACTTTTCAGGCTATACACTAAAAAATGCAGAAGGAATCACAATTGAATTAATTGAACTACCAATCGAACCCGATGCCTTAGAAATTATAATTCTCGACAACATGGCTATGCAAACTGAACTCGAGAAACTGAATACTTTAGTTGAAACACTAATCACATCTAACTTGGGGGAATTATAAATGTTCGAAAAACTTAAAGAAATGTACTGCGCCACTCCATCAAGACTGAATGATTCTCAGTTAGATATGGCAGTCAAAAAGAAATGGATTACAGAAGCGCAGGCACTAGAAATTAGAAATTTCAAAAGTTAGGATGTAAATTAATCAATGAAAGGACACTGGTGAACAATGAATATTGCGGAAGTAATTTCAAAAGTAAATTTATTAAAGCCAAACTCGTTCAAAGAAAGTGAAATTGTTGATCTTATTGATTCTATTGAGAGTGACATTGTTTTAAATATTTATAAAGATGTTGAATATTTAAAGTTGAAACCAACTGAATTATCAAGAGAATTAAAAACACCAATTCAATATTCAAAAATTTATTATGAGTATGTTGCTACACAAGTTGATCTTGTTAATGGACAATTTGACTTATATTCAGTGTCAGCTGAACAATTTTCAGCAACTTATCAAGAATTATCAGCTTATGTTTCAAGAAAAAATCTAGCAGTTCAAACGGTTACTAATAGATTTAAGAACTACTTTTAAAGTGAGGTGAGTGATTTGAAACTTGCTCGACCAATGACAAATATTCAAAAGAAAGAAGTGATTCATGATTCATTCGGTGGATTTAACAATTCGATAAATGCAAAAGAATTTGAGTTTGTTGATATGAAGAATCTTACATCTGATGAATTTCCACAGATTAGTCAAAGAAAATCAAGGGAGTTGGTAAGGACTCTCGCTACTCCTAATGGGTTATTTTCAGATGGACTGAAAATGTGTTGGGTTGATGGAACGAAATTTTATTATGATGGCATTGAAAAAGGCCTTGTTGCAAATAGTAAAAAGCAGTTTGTTGAAATCAATAAAAATATTTTAATTTTTCCAGATAAGATGTTTTATGATACCGTTGCTGGCACATTTGGAACATTTGCTTCTGGAACGCCTGAAATTGACTATGCAGTTGTACACAACAACCGTGTGTTTGGGGTAAAAGGACAGAATGTTTATGCTTCAAAGCAAGGAGATTTCAAACAGTGGAATACATTTGCTGGACTTGTAACAGATTCATATGCAACTGATGTTGCCGGCGCTGGTTCTTTCAAAGGAATAACAAAGTATCAAAATCATGTAGTCATACAAACTGAAACAACGATGTTTGAGTTATATGGTTATAAACCAGAGAACTTTCAGATTCAAGAAGCAATAAAACAAGGCGTACTCTCCAATACTTATGCAGAGCTCAATTCAACATTATACTTTGCCAATGAAAATGGTGTGTATATTTACAATGGTGGACTACCTCATAATATTTCAGAAGACCGTGTGTTGCTAAAATTCAATTCAAATGCCGTATCTGGAACAGATGGACAAAAGTACTATATCAGTCTTGATTCAGGATTATTCATTTACGATCCCAAGTTTGATATCTGGCATAAAGAAGATGATGTAAAAGTCGTTTCATTTACTTATCACAATGGATTCATATATGCATTGCTAACTGACGGAAAAATGATTAAGTTCAACTCAGGTTCAGAGCTTGTTAGATATTCAGCTATTTTCGCTGAAACGTTCGATGGAGACTATTTCTCTAAAAAAGGAGTAAGAACAATCGAGATATATGCAGAAATGGGACCTGAATCATTCGTATCTGTGTGCCTTAAAGATTCCACTAAAAACGATTTCGTAACAGTTGCGACATTTGCTTCTGAAACAGAAAGAAGTCTAATGATACCAATGCTTGTGAATGCACAAGCATATCAATTAAAGCTTGAAGGGTATGGTTCAATAAAAATTAGGGCAATTAAAAAAGTTTTATTAAGAGGTGGTAAGCGATGAATTTACCCAAGCCTGAGCTTGGCACTTCTGATAAAGAAACAATCAATAATTTGTTTGATACTGTATTAAAATTGCGCAAAGAATTAGAATATGTTCTTGCGCATCTCGATGAAAAAAATATGCCGATGATTAATGGTATCGTCGGTGATATAAAGTCAAATCATACGGCCATTGAGCAAACTGATACTCAAATATCATTACTTGCTACAGATTTAACTGGTGCTAAAGCGCAACTAATAATACAAGCTGGCGCTATAACGTCTTTGGTTACTGATGTATCTGGTGCAAAGACGAGCATAATTCAAAATGCTACTCAAATAAGCGCAGTTGCTAGTGATTTAGCTGGCGCCAAAACGAGTATCACACAAAGTGCTACACAAATAGCGTCCGTTGCATCTGATCTTGCTGGTGCAAAGACACAAATAATTCAAAGCGCTACTCAAATATCATTACTTGTCACAGATGTTGCTGGTGCTAAAACGAGTATTACTCAACAAGCTGGTAGCATTGGTGTATTAGCAACAGATATTAATAACGCTAAAGCACAATTACTTGTTCAAGCGGATCAGATTAGTTTAATGACAACAAACATTAATGGCAATGCAGCTCAAATTTCAATACAAGCTGGTCAGATTTCTTCAAAAGTATCAGCAAACGGTATTTTATCTGCGATTAATCAATCTGCTGAAGTGATTAGCATTGATGCTGAGAGGATTAATTTAAGTGGCGTAACTGTTATGACTGGACTTTCAATAGTTAATGGTATTTTACGAGTAGGTCAAACTGGTGAATCAACATCGGAAATCAGACTTACACAAGGACAAAGTATTCAAGGTTCATCGGACGGTGCAATGATTATCAATACAAATAATTATAAACCACTTTATATAGGTGCTCAGTTCGTAGAGGTGAATGGTTCAAGACTTGCGACTTGGAGTGACGTTTCCTCAATGATTGGAGACTATGTTACAGCTGGCGCTGGTCAGAGTTTAAAATTGCAAATATACAATGGTAGTTTGGAAGTATATAAAGATGGTTCCTATTTTGGGACAATAGGATTTTCATAAGAAAGGGTGGTTTTAATGAATAGTATTTTAAATCAATCAACAGAGGTAAAAGACGGTAGACTGGTTATAACTCAACAGACAGAACAAATTCTTTCAAGAAGTCAAATTATTGATCAATTGATGATGGGCCGCAGAAGAAAAGAAGATTTAGTGAATCAATCAAAACAGATTAAAGAAAGATACGATATTGAATGTACTGCCGAAACAGAATTTTTAAAACTGTTAGAGCTTCTTCCAGAAGAAGAACCTTTAAACTTATAAAGCGAGGTAAGTATGGGGCATGAAGATTGCGAACAAACTTGTCCTTTTCACGGTACATGTAAAGGCCTAATAAGAGAATGCGAACAACTAAGGGAAAACGATAGGTTGTTAATGCAGCAAGTTGGAGATACAAAAGTTAAGGTCGCTGAGGTTGAACAATCATCAAGATCAGCACATCACAGGCTTGATTCGATGGAAGAACAAACTAAAGCAGTTATCCGGCTTGCTGTGAGTGTCGAAACTATGTCTGATAAGGTTGAGAAAGTTCTAACTTTATTTGAGGATCACGATGGAAGGTTAGCTTCATTAGAGGGCGGGCCTGGTAAAACAGCAGTTAAAGCGTGGACTTGGCTTTTAGTTGCTTTCGTCAGTGGAACTGTAGGCATGGTATTCGCTATTGTGACTAAAAAATTTGGAGGTTGATTGTATGAGAACTTTTAGAAAAGATTTAATTGTAAATAATCGTTATGGCAAACGTTTTAAAGTTTGCAAAGGTGGTGTACTGCATGAATCGGCAGATCCTGGCGCAACAGCCGAGAGACTTCAAACATATTTTTCGAATGTTCCTAAAATTGGCGCCAATTTTCACGCAGCAGTTGACTGGATAGAAGATATTCAATTACTTCCGTGGGATGAAAAAGGTGGCCATGCTAAAGAACCGGCTAACACTATGTATTTTGGATTAGAAATGTGTAGACCATATGACGGTGATCCTGAAAAGAAAGAGAAAATGATTATCACTTATAATGCATCTGTATCCGCTTTTGCAAGACTTTATCATTATGTATATAAGATTGATAAGGTTACTAAAGAAAATACAAGAAGTCATCATGAAGTAGCTTTAAAATGGCATAATACAACTCACGTTGATCCTACTTCATATTTGAAGGAAATCGGAAAAGATATGGATATGTTCAGGGCAGAGGTACAACGAGAACTCAACCTATTAAGGAGGTAATTTTATGAAATTCAATCTAAAAAGCAGAATGAGAAACAAACCGTTTTGGGTTGGTGTATTTGCACTAATTGCAATCACAGGTCAAACGTTTTCCATCTACCAAGTTCCAGCAGGGTGGGAACAATGGGTAAATTCAGTTTTATTTTTAATGGCTGCTTTCGGCGTATTCAATGATCCAACGACTGACGGAATTAGCGATAAAGAATAATTACAAACGTGGATACTTAGTAGTATAATTAAAAGAAAAGGCTATCTGACATTGGTTGGATAGCCTTTTTTAAAAAAATAGGAGGGCTCATATGGCGAAACCGTTTAAATCTTCAACAATTTTAAAAGATCCGTTACTAACTTTAAACAAAGCTGCTGCAAATCCAGCTACAAGTTTAAAAGCATCTACTGTTAAATCATCAACCAACGCTGCAGCTTTACCAGCGAAACCGCCAGCAAATCCTTTGGCTGGATTAACAGGCATTAAAGATACCATTATGCAATACGGCGGTTATAAAGATTCACAAGTCGGCTGGGATCAAGGTAATCAAAATGTACTTATTGACGGTCAATCTCTTATGAGGGCTGACACTGTAAAAGATGGCAAGTCATACGGTAATGCCAAGTCAATCATGGCGGCCATTGACGCTTACGCAGCTAAAAACAAACCAGTAGTGCAAACTACCCCTGTTTTAAATGCTGCTGCACAAGCAGCTACACCACTACCGGCGGCACAAGTCGCGAAACCTACTGAATATGTAAGTCCTTACTCTAGCAAAATTGACAGCATTCTAAATTCATTAACGAGTAAACAAGAGTTTTCGTACAACCCTGAAACAGACCCGGTATTCCAGGCCTATAAAACTCAATTTGGAATTGCTGGAGATAAAGCGCTTACCAACACAATGGGAGAAGCTTCATCACTTACAGGTGGCCGATTAAATTCATGGGCGGTATCGTCTGGTTCACAAGCTAAAGCGGGTTATGACCAAACGCTGATGGATAGAGTACCAGAATTAGCGAACGCTGCTTATAGTAGACGTCAAGGTGATATTCAAAATGAATCTAACGCACTTAGGGATATTCAATCCTATGATAACGCGCAGTATGGCCGCTTCAACGATACCAAGAACTTTGATCGTGGTGTTCTCGAGACAGATAGAACATTCAACAGAAACACATTGGAATCAGATAGAACATTCGATTATAACAAAGAAAATAATACTAAAAACTTTGACCGCGGTGTTTTGGAATCTGATAGAACCTTCAAGCAAACTACGGATTCCAATAAGCAGAATTTTGATCGCGGCGTATTAGAATCTGATAGAACGTTCAAACATACTGTAACCAGAGAAAAGGTTCTTGATGACCAATGGTTAAAAAATTACACGTCTGAGGAAAAACAAAGAATTATTGCCAATGCGATTCAAAACAGACAAGTTTCGATTTCAGAAGGAAACGCAGCCCTTAACCGTTCTCAATTTGCATACAGTAAAGAGCAAGACAAAAGAGAATTCGATTTTAAAGTATCTGAAGCTGCCAAAAAAACTGGTGCTGGTGCAGATATGCTAGGCGCTCAATATTCAGATATGATGGCAAGCCCCGATCCAGCTGCGTGGTTAAAAGAAAATGCTGCATTTTTAAGTTCAGTTGAATTGAAAGCACTAGAAGGTATGCTCCCGAAAGCAGATTCAAACGCTGTTTTAAAAAGTATTCTAGCTGGCGAGAAAAAATAAAAATTAAGGGGTGTTAAAAATGGCAAGCAAGTGGGAAGAAGAAAAGAAAAAGCGACAACAATCTATGGCGCCAATTAATAATGCGCCTACCCTTAAAAACGAAGAAAAATTAAGCAAATCAAAATGGGAACTTGAAAAAGAGAAAAGGAGCTATGTAGATAATAGCGCAGCTGCTAGAAACTCAATTGCAAAGCAAGAGATACTTGACTATGCAAGCAAACCGCAAGGCGTACCAAGTGCGGTTAAAAGTGTTGTTGATAAACGTCCAGTATTCAAATCGCAAGAAGCTTATGGTGCTGTGCCTAAACCTTTAAATTTACCAACTCAAACGGCCATCAAGCCAACTGCTTCTTCAAAACCGTTCGATAATAAAAAACCATTCTTAGAAAGTAGAGTTGAACCGGTTAAGACTGAAATCAGAAAACCGGTTGACGTAAGCGGAATAAAGCCTAATTTGAATGAAACTATTCAACAATGGAATCCTACGATTGGTGAACGATTTACAAGTAGCATGGATAAATTGAGAGGTGCTAATCAACCGCCAGCATTTAAACAAGAAGAAACAAGGATTCAAGACGCCACCTTTGTTCCTCAATATGATATGACTAATAAAATTGATCACATTAAAGCTAAATTTAAAATTGGTCAAATTTCTGACACTGAGGGTGTTGAGTGGAATAAGGTCGCAGAAGGTAATAAAAGCGCATATGCTCAAAAGGCTTCTGACGCTATGACGGAAATGTATACTCGTTATCCCAAATTATTCGATGAAGTTAAACTTGAAGATCCAACATTGTGGAATAAAGCGGTTTCATTTATTGGCGGTGTACCAGAAGCGGTGGCGCAAATGTTGCCAACCATGCTAAACGCAATGAAAGACGGTGCAATAGTTGGTGGTGCCGGTGCTGCTGCTGGCGCCGGTACCGCACTTGCACTTGGTCAACTTGGTCCGCAAGTAGCATTGCCAGAGGAAGTTATATCCGTTCCGGGCGCTGCTGCAACAGGTTTCAAAATGGGCGCAGCTTTAGGCTCTGGCGCTCATATGTATCAAGTCGAAAAAGGATTATCTTATAAAACTATGATGGATGAAGGTGTTGATCCCAATACCGCTAATCGATGGGCTACGGTTGTTGGTCTTGCCAATGCTGGAATTGAAGTAGCTCAAATGGGTGAGATTTTAAAAGCTGCAAAAGCAACAGGATTTGATAATACTGTATTGAAACCATTCGCAAGCGGACTGCTCAATAAGTTCCTTAATAACAAGGGTCTTGCTGTGCTTGCCAAATTTTCAAAAGGTGTTGCTATTGAAACAGGTCAGGAATTGGCGCAAGAAGCAATTTCAATCACTGGCGAAACTGGCGCCATGAATCAATCTGGAATCAAACGTGAGTTGTTTTCAACAGAGAATGGACAACGTATGCTCGATACGGCGATTTCATCGGCACAGGCGTTCGTTGGGCTTCAAGGGGCTAGTCAAATCGCCGGTGGAACTTATAGGTCTTTAACCAAGCGTTCTACTAAAGAGAAGATCGCAGATAGACAAAATATTGAATCAGTTATTAAAGCTGTTGAAGCAGCTCCTTTAGAAGTTGATACAAATGAGGTTCTTGCTGCTAAACTTGATGACCTAGAAGCAATTGTTGTTGAATCCATATCTAATCCAGAAATGGCGCCACATGAGGTTGAGTGGGCGCAATCTACTGTTGAAAGGATTCAACGCGCTAAAGTTGGTCGCGGAATGGGTACACTCGAACAGAAACCGCAGCAGAGTGCAGTTAGTGATCCTAGCGACAATTTAGACGATACAGAACCTAACATCATCTACACGAGCAAATACGGCTTTGTTGAAGTGCTTGATAGCAATGATGCAACGGTAGAACTTAAAAATGATAAAGGTACTAAGCTGTCAGTGGGTAGAAAAGCGTTTGAAGCGATGATTAGCGATACTGCTGATGAACCTGCAGTTAAAGGCGTTGTAGAAAATCAAATACAAGCACCTTCTATTCCGGAGAAATTACAAAGATATGAAGAAATAGACGCTGAAGAATCCACTGTTAATAAACCGCAAGGTTTGTATGCTTCACCATCTAATATTGAGTCACCACACAAGGATTTAGGTGGCAAAAAATATGAGTATGATGTTAATCCAAATGCAAATATCTTATCTATTGAAACTGATACATTTGATTCTAATAGAGGTATCAGGGTTGGTGAATCGGCTGGCATTGCGGTTGCTAGAAAGTTGATTGGTGATGATGAAGTGACGCGTATGATGAAGTCAAACAAACAGCGTCTTGTAGATTCGCTTTCAATTGACTATCCAGATGTAGAGTGGAATAGGTATCATGATCAACATGAAATGATTGAAGGTGTTGCTGGCATTTTAGCAAGACAAGAAGGTTATGACGGTATCTGGGCGTATGATAAAGGCGACCCTAATGATGTTACAAATGAATTTGTAGCATTGAATAAAAATGCTTTCTTGCCTAAAGAAACCGAAAAGCAGCAAATTGTTTATGAAAAGGAAACCGAAACAAATGACGCCGCTGACATCGAAAAGGGTATTAATAATACAACAGCTTTAACATATAAAGAAAATACGAATTCTTTAGCAGAATTGGTAAGAACTAAGTTAAACGAGAATAGCACTATATCAGCTACCGAAGTATTCAAAATTGCAGATAGTGTATTTGGAGGTTCACAAGCCAAAGGCACTTACACAGTAAAAGACGCTTATGATTCTTTGGAACTTGCAGTAAATCTTCACATTTTAAACGACATGGATGAAGTTGATATTAAATCTATGCAAAAACTGCTTGATTTATTACCTACACAAAATAAAAGAACGAGCGAAATGGAGCAGTACCAACAATTTTCAACCCCACCTAGTATTGCTTATGTTGCTGCTTGGGTTGCAAACATTGATAAAACCGATATTATGCTAGAGCCATCGGCCGGCATTGGCGGGCTTGCTTTATTCGCAAAGAAAAATGGCGCGAAGGTATTCGTTAATGAGTTCTCGGCTAGAAGGTTAGATGTTCTTAAAAATATGCCATTCGACGGATTCTTTAATGAGAACGCGGAACAACTTGACAACATTTTACCGGATAATATTAAGCCATCGGTCATTATTATGAATCCACCTTTTAGCGCAACAGCTGGAAGAATGGCAGACAAGAACTCAACGAAATACGCTAAGATGCACATCGAGCAAGCACTTGAAAGACTTCAACCCAATGGACGTTTAGTCGCTATTGTAGGTCAAGGGATGGCACACGGCACACCAACTTTTAACGCTTGGTGGAAAGAATTAGAATCAAAATATAACGTGAGAGCCAACATTGGGATCAATGGCAAGAACTATGTTAAATACGGTACCAGCTTTGATATTCAAATGTTTGTGATTGATAAAACGGGCCCTACTACTACGGCTGTATTAACTGGCAAGGTTGATAAGCTCGAAGAACTTCAAACTATGTTGGAGGCGATTAAAAATGACCGCACAAGAACTGAACAAGAAACTATTATCGTTGACAATAAAAAGAGCGATGAAGTCACTAAAAATAGAGATGGCGACGGATCAATTATTAGTCCTACAAGCGTTAGCGTGGACATTGAGGGAGATGGGTTGTCCGACACCAAACGACAAGCGAGCGATGATAGACCTAGTGGAGTTAATGTTGACTTGGGAACCGCAGAGAGCGTGGGACTTGCTGACAAAAGAACTGACAGAACAGGAGATACAATTAGCAATCAACAAGGAGACGGAAAGCCAAGCGACACTATGGGCGCTGACGGATCAGTGCAATATGAGCCTAGCGGAATATCTTTAGAAGTTGAGGTTAAATCAAAAAAAGAAAAGAAATCTACTGATTCAGAAGTAGAAGCTGATGATGATATTTATTCGAACTATGTTCCTATGAAACTAAAAATCAAGAATGCGGTAAACCATGTTACTATGCTTGTAGAAAGCGCAGCTATGGCCACCGTTGCGCCGCCAGATCCCACATATTCGCCTAAATTAAATAAGGGTATTGTTGAAAATGGTGATTTATCTTTAGCGCAACTTGAAAATGTTGTATATGCCGGTCAAGCCCATGCTCAAATGTTACTCAGCGGATTTAGACGAGGGTACTTCATCGGTGACGGTACCGGGGTTGGAAAAGGCAGACAAATCGCCGGAATAATTCAAGATAATTTCAATAATGGCAGAAAAAAGGCGGTTTGGATTTCAAAGGGATTTAATTTATTGGAAGATGCTGAAAGAGATTGGGTTGCGCTTGGTGGTAAAAAAGAAGATGTAATCTCTATGAAAAAGATTAACGCTAAGACTGGCGCCATTAATCAGAAAACAGGAATTTTATTTGCTGGTTATAGCACTCTTGGGAGTAGCGAAAATAGATTGAAGCAATTAGTAAATTGGTTAGGTGCTGATTTTGATGGCGTAATCGCATTTGATGAAGCACATGGAATGGGCAACGCACTAGATACAAAAGGGGCAAGAGGAACATCAAAAGCGTCTGCAAAAGCTAAGGCGTGTATGGAATTGCAAAGATTGTTGCCAAATGCCCGCGTTGTCTATGTAACAGCAACCGCTGCAACCGATGTATCTCAATTTGCATATGCTAATCGACTTGGATTATGGGGTGATGGTACAGCATTCAGAGACGTTCAAGATTTCATTGGCAATATCACAACTGGCGGGCTTGCTGCTATGGAACTCATGGCAAGAGATATGAAGTCGTTGGGTTTATATCTTGCTAGAAATTTAAGTTTCAAAGGCGTTGAATATGACACCCTTCTTCATAACTTAACTTCACCACAAGTTGAAATGTATGATAAAGCTGCTGAAGCTTGGCAAATTGTTCTTAAAAATATAGATGTTGCTTTAGAAGCTACTGGTCAAAATAAAGATGGTAGAGCAAGGGCTTCTGCGAGCAGTCAATTTTGGGGATCTAATCAAAGATTTTTCAATCAGGTAATGACGTCCATGAGCGTACCTTCTCTAATTTCAGCTATAAAATCAGATTTAGCGCGCGGTGAATCAGTTGTTATACAGTTAGTTAATACTAATGAAGCTGCTCAAAAGAGATCTTTAGCGGATTCAGAAGAAGCTGGCGTAGAACTTGAAGATTTAGATATGTCGCCTACTGATATTTTGGTTGGGTACTTGAACAAGTCGTTCCCTATTCATCAATTTGAATCATATATTGATGATGATGGAAATGAGAAATCTAGACAAGTGCTTGATAGTAAAGGTAATCCGGTTATAAACAAAGCTGCGTTAAGACTAAGAGACGATTTAATCGCAGACGTTAAAATGATGAAAATGCCAAACGGTCCCATTGATATGCTTATTGACGAATTTGGAACAGATGTTGTTTCCGAAGTTACTGGAAGAAGCAAACGCTTGGTATGGAAAGTTAATGAGAAAACAGGAAAGCGTGAACGCGTTGTTGAATCATGGGGTGCAATTAAATCAAGCGCAGATGTTGATAATTTTCAAAATGGAGCAAAGCGCATATTGATATTCTCTGGCGCCGGAGCTACCGGAAAATCATATCATGCTGATAAGAACGCTAAGAATCAAACAAAGCGTAATCACTATTTGTTCCAACCTGGCTGGAATGCGATTGAAGCAACACAAGGCCTTGGCAGAACACATAGAAATAATCAGGTATCTACACCTAAATTTATACTTGTTACAACTGACTTAAAAGGTCAAAAGCGGTTTGTATCTACAATTGCAAGACGCCTTAATCAGATGGGTGCAATCACAAAAGGTCAACGTCAGACGGGTAGTGGAATGTTTTCAGAAAAAGACAACCTAGAGGGGCCACTTGCTTCTGATGTATTGGTGCAATTTTATAGAGACTTATATAATGATCGTATTGGTGGAATTGATGGCGCCGATATTCTTACTAAAATGGGTTTAAGTAAAGCCTTTAGGGATTCAAAAGGAAGTTATAAAGAAGATCCGGACGTTGTTTCGAATATACCAAGATTTTTGAATAGACTTATTAACCTGAATACAACAGATCAAAATGTTGTATTTGAAGCCTTCTCAGAAATGTATGAAAACGCTGTAAATGCAGCTATTAAAGCCGGAACACTAGATACCGGACTTGAAAATTATAAAGCGCAACTCATTGAAACGGTAGATAAAAAAATTATAAGAAAAGATGAATTGACTGGTGCTGAAACTGAATATATCCAATTGAATGCCACTAAATCAACTTTATTCAGAATGTATGAGCGCACTATCAATGCTGATAATTTTGTAAAGCTTGTTAGAATTAATTCTACTGGCGAACTAAGAGCCGTTTTAAACACAAGCTCAGTTGTTAATTCACAATCTGGAGAAGTTACAAAACAATATAGGCTTAGTGCAGTTACGGCGCAAACAAATGACAATATGTTTATTCAAAAGACTATGGATAATTTGACCGTTGATATTCCGAAGTCGGAGTGGAAAAAAGCTTGGGCTGCTGAAGTAAAAAAGACGCCTGAGACTTATATTGAAACGCTGCATATGCTAACAGGAACATTATTGCCTATCTGGAACAAGTTACCCAAAGATAGAACCCGTGTGATTAGAGTTACCGATAATAAAGGTAACAGCTATTTGGGACGGATCATTGCAAAAGATCAAATCGATGGCATTCTGAAAAAGTTCGATATATCAAGAACTAAAGAATCAGTCGATGGCGCCAAGTTATTTAACGCTATATTAAATCAAAATAAAACAGCCTTCTTTAATCAAGGTACCAAGTTAATGAGACGCAAGATTTCTGGTGAACATCGGATTGAAATTATGGGGCCTAACGCGTGGCAAGTTGGGAGAGCAATGGAAGGTGCTGGCGCATTCCAGGAAACGATTGCTTATAACAGACGGTTCTTTATTCCAACCGCAGAAGCCACCTCAATTCGCGTGCTTAATGAGTTCTTGAAAAGAAATGAATTTGTTGATTTTGAGCAAGGCGACGAAGAACTTGATGTACCTGATTATCTCAAAGGTGATACAGCACCAAGTCAGAAGATGGGCATAGTGCATCAAAGTTTCCAAAAGCCAATGCCGCTTCACGAAAAATTAACGTTCGCTGATTTCGAAGCCAATAACGAGAGTGTCGAGGACGCTCACAGAAGAAACATTATTACCCCTGAGAAAGTACATCAAAAGATAGCTGCGTGGGGTACAGAAATGAAACATGCAGCCACTAGGACATTCAGAGAACTTGATGAAAACAACCCATTTCTTGCAGAGTTCAGAAAAGAAATGATTAATTACAAAAAACTCACTCACCAAGCTAGATTTAAAGCTACCATGATGTTAAAACACATTGTGCTGCCTGATGGCCACAAATTAACTAAAGAAGAATATAACAGATTTGAACGTTATGTATTCTTGCGTGATCTCATGGAAGATTTTAAAGAAGAAAGAAGTTTGCCATATCCTTATACCATTTATAATATTCAACCATTATTTGATCTTACCAAGCGCTCGTTGAATGAAAATATAAATAATGCGGTACTTCAACGAGACCAACAATTGGAACGAGTGAAGAACGATTATATCAAAGCTATGGGTAAAATCGGATTCAATGTATCTAATCGTTTCACAAAAGAAAACTATTTCAGACACCAGGTCCTTGAATACTACAACACGAAAGACGCATTAACAGGTTCAGGATCAAGAGTAAAAGTTAATACTCAGCGCGGACAATTGAAGCAACGTCACGGTACCGAACTATCAATCAATGAAAATTACCTTCAAGCTGAGTATGAAATATTATTCAACATGACCTATGACACGTCGGTTGCTGAAATGCTTCAACGCGTTCGAGTTGGATATGATATTACTAAAAAATTGAAAGCAGAAGCCAAGAAACTGAACAAAATAGGATTTGAAGCAATCGTTAAACAAGAACTTGAAATCGAACTTGAAAAAGCTGGCGAAAGTGTAGGCATTCTTGACCGATATACTTATAAAGACCTTAAACAAGAATTCGGAATTGAATCCGCTTCAGCTGAAACTTTTAATAAGTTTAATCAAAAGATTGCTATGAATTTCTCTTATATTCAGAAGATGGCCAAGAATGATGAATTATGGGACGATAACGGAAAGTGGAGCAAGGTTGTAGCTGCTCTTAAATCAGGGGTTAAAGACGAGAGTGACAAAACTATGGCGTATATTGCTGAATTAGCATCGTCAGAAGAAGAAGGCATGTTAAATGCTCTTGGCATATTAAAAGCAATCTCTCAACGAGAGCAGTTCGTTAAAACTTCACTTGGCGAGCAATACTATGGATGGAAAAACGGGATTGATAACCGTCTCGTTCCTGAAGACTATTCAAAATGGCAACCGATTCAAGGCAAACACATGATGATGGTCAACAGCGTAACTGATCAGATGTCAGAAGTTATTATCAAAATGCAACTTGGTGAATCGATTAAAGACATAGCATTAAAGCAAAGTGATTTGAAAATCAATAATATGCTTGCATACGCTGGGGATAGAATGACTTATATTATTCCGACGCCAGCTGCAAACACGCTTGATAGTGTCTATTCTAATATGACGAGTGAAGTTGCCAGCTTTAAGCAAGTTTGGGGCGGTGCAAATAATGCTTTTAAAATTTGGGTATTGCTGCTTAATCCGCACCAGGTTGTTAAGTATAACCTTAGAAACGTTTCAGGCGACTTGGAAGCCGCTGTTTATACAGCTGGGTTCAATGCACTAGCTTATACAGATCGCTCGTGCAAAGAAGTTTATAATATGATGCGGTATGGTCAATTCACGCCAGAGCTCTTAGAGTTTTTCAATCGCGGTGGATTGGAATCAAACATTATCGCACAAGAAATTGCAGACGTTAATAAACTTAAAATATTTGAAAACTTTAGAAACCGCACACGCCTTGAAAAAGCAATTGCGATACCAAAAACATATAAAGAGTTCTCTGAAAACGTATCCACTTATAGAGAGACAATTATGAGGTATGCTGTGTATTTGCATTTTAAAGATGCACTTCGAAAAGGTGGCGGCAAGTTAGATTTCTATGGTGGATCAAATCGGAATATCATTATTGGATTAAAGTCGATTGAAGATAAAGCATTTCAAATGGCGAATGATGCGCTAGGGGCCTATGATCAAGTAACAGAAATGGGACAAGCAATCAGAAAATACATGATACCGTTCTATTCGTTTACAGAAATCAATTACAAGAGAATGTTTAATGTATTGAAAAACGCCAAGAATTTAGAAAGTATTAATGAAGCGCTTGGCAAATCAATTAATTTAAAATTGAAATTAGGTCTTGCAGGTAAAGCGGTTGCTAAATTGGGTTGGATTATGCTTAGGATTACATTCTTAACAGTCTTACTCAACCTTTGGAATCGTATAGTTAAACAGGATGATGACGATAAACTTCCTGAAAGCGCCAGAAGATCGCCACATTTAACACTTGGCCATAATGATAAAGGTGAGATTATTTACTTTACAAGACTTGGAACATTGAGCGATTTGCTTGAATGGTTTGGCCTTGATACTTTAGTAGATGATGTCAACGACCTAAACATGGACCGAAAATCATGGAAGCAGCAAATCAACGATATGGCTGTTTCGCCACTGAATAAGTTGGTCAATTCACTTTCACCGTTTATTAAGGCACCTGTTGAATTGCTTACTAAGAGAAGTTTCTTCCCTGACATCACAGAACCGTCCACTATAAGAGATGGTCTTGGTTATTTGGCTCAATCGCTAGGGTTAAAAGAAGAATATTCAAGACTAGCTGGACTTCCAGCGAACAAGACCTATGCTGAATCGTGGATCAACGCTTTTATTTATACAGCTAATCCTGGACAAACAGCGTATTATAGGGTTCTTGATTTAAAGCAAAGTTTTGAATACAATCAATTAGGCAAATTTAAGACGTCAACTTTTTCGGATAGTCCTAAGTCGGACGCGCTTTATAAGATGAAACTATCAATAAAGTATGGGGATGATGAAAAGGCTAGAAAGTATTTGTTAAAGTATGTTGAAAATGGCGGGACTGGACAAGGGCTTAGCACTTCACTTGAAAGTATGAATCCGATATACGGTCTTGATCCGAATGAAGCTGAAGCGTTTATGATGTATCTCACACCTAGAGAACGTCAAGATGTAAAAGCGGCCATTGAATGGTATTTAGAATTATTTAATCAATAAAAAAAACGCCAGAGGGATTAACCTTTGGCGTTTTTTCTTGGAACCCTAGTCGCATTGCAAATGTCGGTTCTCTTAGCAACTACGGATAGGGGTATTAGTGGTGGAGACGAGGGGAGTCGAACCCCTGTCCAAAAGTCCTTTGCATTCAGTTTCTCCGAGCGGAGCCATTGGTTTAGATTTAGTCTCTAGTAGCTCCCAATGGCAGGATCTTCCTTTGACGATCTTCAATTATGCCACCTAAAAGGCGAAGCACCCTCCTAAGTCGTTCCCTACTAGCCGACGCCAAATCCTAAGTCGTAGGAATCCTAGGTTTGACGAGCCACATTAAGCGGCTAAAGAATAATTATTGTCTGCGTTTAAATTTAGATAACCCAGTTTTTTTACGTGGACCCCAGGTCAAGAACCACGGCTCGCTTCCAAATACTCTAAACCCCTGTCGAAACCATTACGTCCCCATGTATGAGACATTAAAACCTTTGACGATTCTTGAGTTCTGTTTGGATATGACGCTCTGCATCTCGTTTTGCGGAGGTTTCACGCTTATCATAAAGCTTTTTACCTTTTGCAACGCCGAGTTCGAGTTTGACATAGCCTTGATCATTCAAATAGATCTTCAATGGAATTAAAGTGTATCCCTGTTGGGCTGTATAGCCAAGGAGTTTGTTAATTTCTCGTTTGTGCATGAGCAGTTTTCGCTTTCTCATGGGATCGACATTTTGAATGTTGCCCATTTCGTAAGGACTGATATGCATATTGAGAATAAACGCTTCACCTGTTTTAAGGTCGCAGTATGAATCATTTACAGTGACTTTTCCTGCGCGAATGCTTTTTACTTCTGTGCCAGTTAAGACCATGCCTGCTTCAAACGTTTCTTCGATGAAGTAGTCATGTCTAGCTTTTTTGTTTTGACTGATGACTTTTCCAACGGACATTTGATCACAACCTTTACAATATTAATAGTCTATGGATTCATATTACCACATGGCGAGCGCTTTCGTCAATAAATGTCATTGAATCGTTATAATAATTTGTACGGAGTGATAAAATTAAATATTTAACCAAACTTGTGTCTTGTCATTCAAAAGGGGTATTATAAAGAATAGCCACTCGAAATTCACTTAACCATACAATACACTTAAAAGAAAAGGGGTGCTGTTTATATGTATATAAAAAAGAGAAATGATTTGAGTCTTTATTCATTCATGAATATTTTTGGACTTTTGGTCATGCTAACGCTAAATACGTTAGCGGTTACACTGCCACTAAATGGCTATAATACAGGCGAGTTATCCGATCGCTATCCGAATTTATTCGTGCCAATAGGGCTGACATTTGCGATTTGGGGGCTTTTGTATATTTGCTTAACAGGATTTGTCGTCTATAGTGTTATTATTGATCGAAACCATTCCAATAGACACGAAAATCCCCTGAAAAGCTATAGTCCATTATTTTTGCTGTCGTGTGTGTTAAATGCACTTTGGATTGTCTGCTGGCATTATCTCTTGATTGCGCAATCAGTTGTTGTCATGCTTGCTCTTTTGATAACACTTATTGCTTTATCAAATCGCCTTAAAGACAGAAGTGGCAGTACCATCATTGAAGACTTTTTTATTCGTGGCACCATTAGCCTTTATCTAGGGTGGATTTCGGTTGCTTTCATTGCCAATATTTCGGCTTATCTGGTTTCTTTAAAACCGCAGAGCTATGGCTTGTCTGAGGTCACTTGGACCATTATTGTGATGATTGTTGCTGCATTATTAGCCCTTTATAGCAGTATAGTAAAAAGAGATGGACTATACAGCGCCGTTGTACTATGGGCGTTATACGGCATTTATCTTAAGCACACTGAGGTCTTTAATGGCAAGTATCCTAACATCGTTTTAACCAGTATTATAGCGATGGTTTTGATTGCTATTGGCATTCTATTTTCTATTAGAAAAAGAAGTGAAAAAGCAAATTTGTAATTTTATATTGAAAGCAATATGTTAAGATAACATTATAGGAATCGTTCCTATTTATAAAAAGATAGCTTTTGTGATTAAGGATAATTTTTATTATCAAGGATAATTTTTATTATCAATGAAGTATTGGAAATGGAGGGTGTAAAGTGGAATTAATCGACAGAGAAGCAGTTCAAAAACGAATCAACACACTAGCAAACGCACCGCTGTACATCCATCTAGAAATGACGATGGGCGCTTATACTGCCCATAAAGATAGCTCCGTGCATCCTGCATCTAATTTTATTAAGAATGCGATGATCACCTATAATCACGGCGTGATTTCTGAGGAAAGCCCTTATAGAGTTGGGCTAAAAATGGCATCAGGGTGGGTCTATACAGAAGGTTTAACGCACTGGGACCCGCTTGAAACAGAGAGACTTATTATGTCAGGAAACGACAAAGAGGGCAGATTGATTGTGGCCTTGCAACTTAGCAGAGAGCCTTTTTAGCTTTTTTAAGGCGGTAATTGTGTCGCCAGAGCTAGGGCAAAACGGAGGTTAACATGAAACAAAAACATATTTTAGTGGTATTACCCCATCCAGACGATGAAGTTTTTCCTATGTCAGGCACCCTTTCGAAATATATTCATGAAGGTGCTTATGTGACCTATGTTTGCCTGACTTTGGGCGAAATGGGAAGAAATTTGGGAAACCCAGCATTTGCAAATAGAGTGAGTTTGCCATCGGTTAGAAAACAAGAACTTGAAAACTCTTGTAAAATTATTGGCATACAAGATTTGAGACTATGGGGCTATCATGACAAAACGGTAGAATTTGAAGCTTTCGAACCGTTGGATCAAAGAATTTTGGAAATAATTGAGGAAGTTGAGCCAGAATTGGTTTATACATTCTACCCAGGGCATGGCGTACACCCCGATCACAACGCTTGCGGCGCTGCGGTTATTAGAACTGTTCAAAGCATGCCTGCGGCTGAGAGACCTATTGTTCATTGTTGTGCATTTCCAAATGCAGCACTTGGAAAAGCGGATATATCAAATGACATAACGCCTTATTTAGATCAGAAGATAGGTACATTAAACGCTCATGGCTCTCAGTTTCAAGCCTATTTGGATTTGACTGTTGGCAATCACACAGATCCTGCGTTTATGAAACGCATTAAAACAGAGCAATTTTGGCTGTATCCTTTTAAGGATTAGCACATGAAAATAGATATTCAAAAAAAATATATTCATTGCAAGTGTTGAAAAAAGCTAAGTGAGAGCATCAAGCCTCACCTAGCTTTTTTCTTTTTATATTTTGTTTATCGTTTGAATTTTAATCAAATAATCATCATAACCTAAAACGTCGGTTTTCCATTATAAATATCCGTGAGAATCGTAATGAAACGCTCTACAGGCTGTGCGCCTGAAATAGTATACTTCTCGTCAATATCAAAGTATGGCACACTGCTTATTTTTAAAGTATGTGCTTGATATTGATCTTTTAGTACCGCAGACTTATAGGTTTCATCTGTCAATACTTGCTTGACGGCAAGTGCGTCAAGGCCGCTTTCTTTGGCAAGGCGGATCAGCGTTTCATCGTCTGAGAGGACAGCGCCTTCTTCGAAATAAGCCTTAAAGAGGCGTTCAACCATGACTTCCTGAAGCCCGATGCTCTCTGCGTATTTAGTCAATTGATGGGCTTTGCCAGTATTTCCAAGTGCCAATTGCTCAAAATGATAATCCAGACCGACCTGAGCCGCCTGAGCAACAATTTGATCGTTCATGGTTTTTGCTTGGGTATAGGGAATATTATATTTTTCTGAGATATAGTGATGAATGTCTCCATCAGTATAGGGAACGGCTTCGGGGCTGAGTTGGAAACTTTTGTGGACGAGTTCAATGTCCTTTGCAAAGGGAAGTTGTTTAAGTGCAAGTTCTAAATGTCTTTTTCCAATATAGCAAAAAGGACAAGCGTAATCAGACCATATTTCTATTTTCATATTGACCTCCTATTAGGTTGCAAATGTTATTGTTATAAGTTTAAACTCATTATATCACTAATTAGTATGGTTAGGTGGTTAAAATTTTCGAAGTTTATATTCATATGAGAATAATATTGGTAACGGGGCATAATTGGCGATATAATGAAAGAAGCCAATCTATTGTCCTTTTTTGTTTGGACTAAACTTGGCATGGTTGAACTTTGGAGGTCACATGAAAAATAGCAGTCGACAAGTCGCTAAAAATAAGCAAAATAATTGGTTTAAAGCGCAAGAAGAAAAGAAATCGTTTGGAAAAAGTCCTGTAAAACCTGCAGCGACTGAGGCTCAAAAAGGAACTGCGGCGGACTACAAGGAACTTGAGGAAGCACCAATTGTCAAAGTGCAAATGAATTCTTCTAAGGAAGAAGAGCATTTTGAAGCGGCATTTGCATTTGCCATGAAAATGAGCGATCCAAATAGCAGCGAAATGATGACCATTCACCTCAACATGAGAGATGATCTTATTTTTAACATGAAGCAAAACCACGTTTACAAAGCGTTGTGGGAAAAGAAAGAGTTAATGTTATTGGTTGAGTTTCCAAGAAATTGGAAGACTCTTAAACCTGCAGTAGAGTTAGACGATGAAGAAGATGCGTTTGATGATCTTGAGGATGACGCTGATAAATTCGATTACTTGTATGAAACGGGTATGGCGATTTACGAAGGAAAGTAGCACCAAAGTAATAATATTATGATTGAATTTGAGTGACTTAAAAAACACCTTTTAATGGAAGTGTTAAGCTAGAAGATTTTCTGGTTTGATGCATTGGTTGAAGGGTGTTTTTTTGTTGATATTTAGCGCGATAACCTGTAAACTTGAGACTAGTTAGTTCATTATTAGATTTAGTATTAGTCCATGGGGGATTTTGATGAAGAAAAAGTGCAACCTGAGCTTTAAAAGAGTTTTAGAACAATTAAAACGCAGTCTTTCCATGGCTTTGGTCTTGGTAATGGTCGTGGAGTTATTGCCACTTGGGCTGGGAAGCAGTTTTGCCAGATCAGAAGCGGCGGTAGCGGGGCCAGACTATACGTGGTATGGAGATGGTTCAGATGCTGGGTTTTCTATTGGAACGGCAGAGGCGCTTTTAGGATTTGCCAATCTCGTCAATGGAACGGATGGAAAAAGTGCTACGACCTTTAGTGGAAAAGAAGTCACGTTGACGGCGAATTTAGATCTGACGGGCGTCAACTGGATGCCTATAGGGGATAATCGGACGACTGCGGGTTCAGAAGCCTTAACTGGACCGCAATTTAATGGGATATTTACTGGCGGAGATTTCATGATCAAGGGTATTAACGTCAATATCTCAGGATCAAGTCAAAATGTGACCCAATACGGGGGTCTATTTGGTGTGCTCGGGAGCACTTCTATGGTTCGACACCTAAGATTAGTAGAACCGTCAATTACGGTAGTCAGCGGCCTTGGAACATCAATTGGCGTAAATGGCGGCGGTGCTTATGCAGGCGGTATTGCAGGCTTAAGCAAAAATCCAAGTGGCGGATTATGGAACTGTCATGTTATTGGAGGTTCAGTGACCGTTGTCTGTAACGACGGCGGAAGCGCCGATGTTGCCAGTGGTGGCTTAGTTGGGAAAAATAATGGAAGGATTATGATATCTTCTTCAAGCGCAACCGTATCAAGCGCTCCAATCAACATTCTCAGCGGTACATATTCGGATCAGAGTAAAATTCCATCGGCTATGATTGGTGGCCTTGTTGGGGATAACAGGGCTACTATTGATCTGAGCTCTTCTAGCGGTAGCGTGATCAATAATATACCTCGTGGAACCGTAACGCCAAAACCATTTACGGGAGGTATTGCTGGACTTAGCAATACGAACGCTATTAGTAGATGTTTATTCGTAGGCACTGTAACTGGCGTCACTTCTCCAGGGTCTATTGTTCTTGGGGGCATTATCGGCGGTTCAGAAACGAATGCATCTGTTGGTGATTGTAAATACAGCGGTTCAAGGGTTCCTAGTCCAACACAGACAAGCGGATTGCCTCTGACGGATATCGATTTAAAAAACGAAAGCAATTTTATCGGATGGGAATTTAGCTCTGTGTGGAGAATGGGTCCCAATTATCCCATTCTCAAGGGTTTCAAAGAAGTTCCTGCTGAATGTCAGTGTGTAATTGGTACTTTTACGGTGGCAGGAAATGACCATCTTGTTATTCCCTATGGCTCAGGGAGTACTGCGTTTACATTGGCGCCAACAGCGCCGAGTATAACTCATTCTGCATGCACGGTTCCAGGACATAATGTAGAGCGGGCGGTTAAGTATACTTATATTGTAAAATCGGCTGCACTGCCTAATGCAACACAAGGCACAGTCGTAGATGGCGCATCTATTGACCCGCTTACTAAAATTGTAACATTCACAAAAGCGGGTACGTATACAGTCGATGTCTATGCAGGCGATGCACTCAGTCTAAAAATGCAAAATGCAACCGCTTCGTTTACTGTGACAGAAGAAAAATGTACATGTATTATTCCTGATTTTACATTGGTTAATAAAGACTTGTTAATTCCATATAAATCAACAAGCGCAACCATGACACTTTCAACACCAATTTCTGCGGTGGCTGGAAATTGTGGTGTAACAGGTCATTCTGCAAAAAATATTACCTATGTGTACAGCGTCGTCTCAAAAGATGATACGGTTACCTCCGCAGCTTTTAATGGAAATCAGTTAACAGCTGAGGGTGAAGGCAAGATCAATATCAGATTGACGGCGACCGTTTCAGGGACGAGCGCAGTGCCTGTAATCAGGGATGCTGTTGTTCACGTGAGTCAAGAAATCTGTACTTGCAGCATTAATGAATTTACATTCTCAGGCAGTCAGTTACTGCTTCGATTAGGTGAAAGCAGCGTTCAAAAGGTATTGGTTAACCCAGCGGCAACCTATAAAGCTTGTACGGTTACTGGACATGCGTCTAAAGCCATTTCATTTGAATACAGCATTGTACCAGACAGCAATACGGCTGGCGCTACTTTAAATGGCAATACGCTCTTAGCAACCCAAAGTGGGGCGGTAACACTTGCCTTAAAAGCCAGCGTAGCGGGAACGGAAGCTGTCTTAATAAAGACTGCGGTAATGACCGTGGCCAGTGAGCAGCTAGAAATACCAGACCATTTGAAGAACATTCAAATATTGGCAGGCAACGATGCTACTTTAGGTTGGGAGTCCAATATTTCTGGGACAATGAACATCAAAATTAAAAATCCTAGTGGAACGGTTGTAAAAACAGATACTGTGAATATTGCAGATCGAAAATACACAGTGCCGGCGGCATTACTTTCTGGACTTGACACTTACAGCGCAGAGTTAAGCGTTGCAGGAAAGACTAAGGTAATCACTGCGTCAATTTCAATCTTGTCGGCGTCAAGCAGCATTCTGTTTAATCCGGCAGAGAGCGTTTATTATGATGACAAAAGTGTGGTTAATTTATCTTGGAAAACTGGAAAAGTAATAGCGGGGACGAGCAAGAAAGTTACCATTAAAAAAGACAAAACAACCTATACAGATTTTGTCGTTAATGGCGATGCGCTTCAAATTAAAGAGATTCAAAAGCCCAGTGACACAAAGGATACCTATACTGTCACGATAACATGGTCAAATGGCTCAAAAGTGATTGCGTCTGACAGCTTTACCTTTACAGTCTATAGAACCAATACGCTTCAAATTACCAATGCAAAAAATGAAGCAGGTGTAAAGTATACGAACAATTCGCCGCTTATTATATCAAATAACAGCGAAGCTGAGGGGATGACTGCGAAAGAATTGCTTGAAAATGCCAATTCGTTCACACTTCAAAGAGTGGTTAAACTTTCTCAACCCTATTCAAGTTATGGTGATGATCATTATCAGTGGACAATAGCAGACCCATCGATCATTGAATTTGGCTCAAATGCCGTGTCAGGGGGCATCTATTCCTCTGCATCGCTTATGACGCTTGTGGGTCTTAAAGATGGAGAAACCCTCATTACCGTAAAGCATATGGGAACAAACACGACAACCTCATTTAAGGTGACGGTAGAAACGTTGAAAAATAAGCTCTTTATACTCAAAACAACGGTAGCTGCACCACTCAACTTACAGTATTCTGTTGGGAAAGAGACAAAAATGATTACAACAAATACGAAAGGCTTGACGGCTATTTTCGCGAAATCGGGTATTGTTGGGATGATTTCCACTTATGGCGAAAATGATGAGAAGGTTTATCTTGGACAAACAGATGCAAGCACTTTACTCAGTGGAGAGGCGAGAACAGCCAAATCTCAATATCCAATCAGCAAAATAAGTGCGATTGCAGCGACCAATATTACGTTAAAATTATCTGCTTCAAAAAGCGAAAAATTGATCAAAGATTCAAAGGTTATGGTCAATGGCTACTTGCTCAAAAATGAAGTGGTCGTGGGCACAAAGTCTCAGGAAGTGAAAATCAAACAAACAGATTATCAAAATGTAGTGCTTAATTTTGATACGACACCGTTGATTGGCTTAAGCGCTACGGACAGTGTTAAATTTGTTTATGAAGTGGTTGGCGTAGATGCGAAGACCTATTCGCCGGCATATGCCAGTATTGAGCCAAAGAGTGGCGGCGCTTCGCCATCGAGTGGTGGTACTTCGCCATCGAGTGGCGGCGCTGAATTTGGAGAGGTACAAGTCAAACTACAACCTTGGAAAAGTGCTCAAGAAGCTTATGTGAACAGCGTTTGGCAATCGACAAAATTAACGGGTGCTTGGCAAGACGCATCAACAAAAACTGGAAATGTCAATATAGATACAAAAACACCAGTTAAATATATCAAAACCGTTATTTGCTGGCCCAAAAATAAAATTGGTGCAGCTGCATTAGTCAATAGCAAGGGCGATTCGGTTGGTACAAACAGCGTCTCGACGAGTGATAAAACACTTGATAATATGAAATACAGTTGGCAGGAAGTTGTGATCAAAGTGGATACAGCTTTGATTGCAAAAGGTACTGGCTTGAAATTTTCATATAGCCTCTATACCACTTCGTCTAAATCCATTCAAATCCCTTCCAGCTTTGGGTTGGCAAATGTGATTGGAATCAAAGACTTCAACATGTCAGGCGGCATTCCCTTCTTAGGCGTGATTGATACGGGTAAAACCGCAATGAAGGTTATTGGCAGTAAAGGCGTTTCTATTCCGATGCCAAGTGAACTGAGTGCGTCATTTGATTATCAGTTTGATGAAGATCCGCTCAATGGCACATTCCAAGTTATTTTTGGAAGGGAAAAAGAAGATTCCTCAAAAGAAGATACAACCTTTAAAGAAGATTTTGAGAAGGCGGTTAAGTCATTAAAAACAAAAAGTAAGGCTACTGATAAAGAAGCTAAAGTTACGGTTAATATCAGCGGCTATTTGATGGGTGACATTAAATATCGAGGTGATCAATGGGTTATGGTCATCACAGGTGGCGGCCTTCAGGGCGGTGTTGAAGGGTCTTATTCATACTCTCAAACACAATTTTTAGGGCCAGTACCCGTTTGTTATGGCGTTGAATTCAAACTGGGAGCAGATCTAACCGTTGGTATTGATACAAACAGAGTCATCGGCGGTGTCACTTGGGATAACTTTGCGCAGACTTTAGAAATATACATTGACCTTTATACAAGTATTTCTGCCTACGGCGGCGTTGGTGTCGATTATGGCTGGGTTGCTGCGCGGGTTGGTCTTTTTGGAGAACTGGGACTTGAGTATTACTTCAGGTCGTCCTTCATAGAGCAGGCGAGACGAAATGGGGGACAGCTTAAGATTGAGGGCAGCATTGGTCTGGAAGCTGTATTCAAATTCTTGTTCTATAAAAAAAGATATGTTATGTGCGAAGCCGGATTTGAAAAGTCATTCAAACCAAATGGATTCGATTTTACCGACTACGGTGGATTTAAATCACCTTTAGCGATGTCAACAATGAGCGGACTTGCCTTTGTTGAACAGATAAAAGGAAATGATGGCAAGGTTTATAACTTATATGAGAGTGAGTATACCATCGACAATCGCGCATACCTTTCACAGGCGCAAGCCTGGAATGAAAAAGGTCAATCTGCGGATTACCGTGTGGCAACACAATCGTTCTCTTTAATGAACATGAATACGGGCGAGCCTGTGGTTGTTGGCACAAACCAATATCCATACGGATATCCGATGCTTTCTAACGATGGCAACATGATGGCGGTTCTTAGCGACTTCGCTTCGAAAGATGTCAATGACACTGGCGCAGGAATTTCTATAAAAGCCGAGAATGGCAGTTGGTCAACACCGACTCGAATCTTTGCTCAAAGTGAGAATACGCCAGCTTCAAGTCTGAGTTTTGATGGAGGTGCTACTTTTGCGGCGGCGGCTTGGGAAAGTACGCCTAACAAAATAGGCAATATTTCAGACGATGACAGCGTATCAAGTGTCGATATTTCAACAACCTTATCGAAGTCTGAAATATATGCGTCTATCTACAGTGGCAGCGTTTGGACAACCAAACGCGTTACAAGTAACAGTGAAGCGGATATGGCACCATCGATTGCGAGTAATAATGGACATGCTGTAATGGTTTGGCAGAGGGTTAACCCTTCCGCAGACGATCCGATGAAGGTGACGACTAAGAATGAACTCTGGTTTAGCACTTGGACAGGAACGGATTGGAGCAGCGAAAAATTATTAGATTCAGGTGACGCAGGAAGCATTAAATCCTTTAATGCGGCAACAGCGCCTGATGGATCAGCTCGGGTTGTTGCCAATATTGACATAGACAGAGATGACAGCACCGTTATCGACCGAGATGTGTTTGGCTATAATATTGCAACGGACCAAACGTTTACGCGTCAAAATCTTACCAATAACAATTCTCAAGATGGAAGCGCAAAAGTTTCCTATAGAAAAATTGCCGTAGATGGCGTTGAAAAAGACTATTTCTTGACCGCTTGGTACAGTGAACAAACGGGCGAAAATGGGGCACTGCTGAGCAGAGATATCAAACTTAGCGCAGAGTCTACTGACGGTGTCAAAGCGGATAATTTCCCGTCTAGCCTCGGAAGTGGCAATGGCACGGGGAATTTCAATTTTATAAAATCTACAGAAAGCACACCTCAATCAGTGGGCATTGTTTGGACTCAAACAACTGGTACTTCAGCGCAGAGCTATCAAACACTATTTGCAAAAGTTTTGACCAATGGCGAAGCTGGCGGTTTGACCACAACGCCTGCCTATGAAGTCAGCTCAGTCAATCCAGATCAAGCTGAAATTGCTAAATTTGAAACATCGGCTAAAACGCAAATGGGTGTCATTCAACTCGAAGCAACCTATTTGAAAAACAACCTTGCTTTAGTAAATGAAGAAGGCAGTGCCGTTGCGGTAATCAAAGCCATTAGTGCGGATCTGATGAAGGTCAGCAAAGAAATTAAGGAAGCCATTCAAATCAAGAGTGTTGACTACAGCGCTTCTGGTGTGGAGAAGGGCAGAAGCTTGCCAATAACGCTTGCTGTATTTAACAATGGTCTTTCTAAAGTCGATTCGCTGAATATCTTGGCAAATAATCAAACCTTTAGCAAGGAAATTTCGTTAATGCCAAATGAAACAAAGTCTGTGGTCATTGATTATCTTGTAGATGATGCAATCAGTGATGTATCGGTGGAGATTACGCCTATTTATGGCAATCAAGCGATTGGAACTAAAATTACGAAGACCGTTATGCTATCTAAGCCAGATGTGACCATTAAAGAAGTTGTATTGGCTGGAACAGGCGATTCAGGAAAACGTTTGGTTGATGTAAATCTTAAAAATATCGGCATGAAAACGCTTGTCGGAAGTGGCAATAAAGTGCAAGTCAAAGTATACGATGATTTTGCAAGAACGGTTCCAACTGCTGTTGAAGACTTGTCAACGGGAACGACCGTTTATTCTGGAGAAATAATCATTGAGGATCCAGAAAAATTAGCCGAAATTGACAATGGTCTTGGGACTTGCAAATTTGGGTATACGGTTTTAGCTGCCGATTATGACAAAACTGGCAATAAAACATTGTATCTCGATGTGAATATCATTGATGCAGACAAGAATATTGTTGAGGAATCTACCTACACAGGCAATCAAGGCGGCATAACGTTTACATCGCCTAAACTGCTTTACCCGACACAGTTTGAAGTGACTGTGATCCAGGGCGTGGAAAATGGCGTGTCAACGGCTGAGATTGAGGTTAGAAATTTATACCCTGAGGCTAGCAAAGACACACTCAAATTGAGACTGCTCAGTCAAAATCAGACCATTGAAGAAAAGAGCATTGACATTCAATTGGGTGCTGAAACTTCTGTGAAGCAACATGTAACCTTTGCAAAATCAGGTTCTAAAATTACAGCGGCCTTCCTTTCGGATATTAAATTAAATCCGGTTCCAACACCAAACATAAAGGAAAAGGATGGAAATACCCAGATTGCTGTGACTGCAAAACCAATAGCACTGCCTCTTGCCGAAAAAGGTTCAGTGACGCTAAAAGAAGCAAATGCAGATGGTAATTCATTTGTTTCAAGCGATGAACTCAAACAAATTAACACCTTGACCGTAAAAGGAAAAGTGACGGTTACTTTTGATAAAAAAGCGGTAGAAAGTCTTGTTTCTAAAGGCGATTTGACAATTTCTATTACGGAATTAGACAGAAAAAACCTAGCGGAACAAGCATTAAAAATGATTGGAGATCGACCTGTATATAACATCGCTGTTCGAAATGGTTCAGGTAGCATTAGTAGTTTTAATAACGGGATGATTAAAATGAACGTTCCTTATGAGATCAAAGCTGGAGAAGAATTGAAGGCTTTATTGGCCTACTATGTGACACCTGAGGGCGTCCTTAAACCAGTCTATAGTAGCTATGATCAAAACACGAAGACACTTAACTTTATGACCAATCATTTATCGACTTATGCAATTGGCTATAATAAGGTCAATTTCAGCGACGTAGACGGTTGGGCAAGTACTCATATTACGTATTTGGCGGCACATCATATCATTAGCGGTAATGGTTCGGGTAAATTTACGCCAAATGCAAATGTGACTCGCGCTGAGTTTGTCAGCATGCTTTTCGAAATTTTAGGAGAAGATAAAAAGAATTGGACAAATGGCAAGGTGAGTACTTTTAAAGATGTGAAGTCAAGTGATTGGTTTGCCCCTTATGCAACTTGGGCAGTTAAGAATGGCATTGCATCAGGAACTGGAAACAATTCTTTTGCACCCAACACTGTCATTTCGAGAGAGCAAATGACCACAATGATGTATCAATTTATGAAGCGCTATGAATTAACCCTTAAAGCAGAGCAAAAAAACATTGCGTTTAAAGATCAGATGAAGTTAAGTCCTTGGTCGTTAGAAGCGGTTACTTACCTGCAAACAGCAGGCGTAATCAGTGGCTCGCCTGAAGGTTTATTCGCACCAAACAAAAGCAGCAAGCGCTCTGAGGCAGCAGCAATGTTGGCTGGATTCATGGAGCGTATTGCAAAATAGTGCAAATTGGATTTTGTTTGAACTTGGTTTCGAGTTCGAAAAGGCGTATAATCTAAATGATTATACGTCTTTTTTTGAGGTGAAACATGGGCATTGCAATAAGTATTATAATAGTGTTACTGGCAGCATATATTTTCTTTGGATGGTATTTTAGCAGCATATTAATCTACCCCAAAACGTTTGATCATGATTATGCAATCGCGTTTGATCAAGAGAGAGGACGCTTAGATGCAAATTACTACACTATTTTTAAATCGCTTGATAGACAAGAAGTAACCATCCGCTCCAAACACGGAGAAGAACTTCACGGTATCTGGATTCCAAATGAGCAGGCCAATAAGACCATTGTCTTTTGCCACGGCATTACATGGAATTTAATTGGCTCTATTAAGTACACTGAAATTTTTTATCGATTGGGGTTTAACATCCTTTTGTATGACCACCGAAACCACGGCAAAAGCGGCGGGAAAATGACCACTTTTGGGTATTTTGAAAAAGAAGATTTGAAATTATGGCTTGATTGGGTTGAAGAAACATTGGGAAAAGGTGCTTATATTGCCACTCACGGCGAATCACTCGGCGCCGCAACGGTTTTGCAACACTTAGGCATAGACTCGAGAGTAAAGTTTTGTATTGCGGACTGTCCTTATTCCAATCTTAGCGAGGTTCTAAAATACCGCCTAAAAGAAGAATATAAGATTACCCATTTGCCGATTATCCCTATGGCAAGTTTCTTTACCAAATGGAAGGCTGGCATGCGGATTAAAGATGTGTCACCAATAGACGTGGTACGTCAAGTGGAAACGCCAATCCTTTGGATTCACGGCAGCGAGGACGATTATGTACCGCCGTCAATGAGTCGAGATATGTACAATGCGAAAACAAAAGGTATTAAACGTCTTTGGATTGTTGCAGAGGCAAAACATGCTGGGTCGTATTTTAAAGACAAAGAAGGATATAAGCGTGAAGTAGATGCTTTTTTAAAGGAGATTGAAGATGAAAAACATTAAATTGTATCTTTTGTCAGGCTTTTTAGGCGCGGGCAAAACTACTTTTTTGAAACAGATGCTAGAAACGCTGCCCAACTTAAAAGTGGGCATTGTCATGAATGAATTTGGAAAAATAAGCATCGATGGTCCAATTTTAGAGAAGCCTGAGCTTGAAATGGTTGAACTGACAAGAGGCTCTATTTTTTGTAGCTGTTTAAAGTTATCATTTGCAGAAGCTTTGATTAAAATGACAGACAAAGATTTGGAATACGTCTTTGTCGAAAGTTCAGGACTTGCTGATCCGTCTAACATAGGCGAAATTTTAGAGGCTGTGGCGGACTACACAATCGCTTCTTACAACTATTGTGGTTGCATCAATATAATAGACGCCTATCATTTCATGGAGCAGATAGACACTATAGAAACGATTAGAAGACAGGTGGAAACAGCAGACCTTATTGTAATCAATAAAGCAGACCGTGTCGACGCCTTGACTTATCAGAAAATTGAATCTCAGTTAAACGAAATCAACCCATCGGCGGCTTGTTTGAAGTCGAAATACTTCAACATCGATTTTGGCTTTATCGGTCAAAAGTTAATTAAAAGCGATGTGATTCGAAACGAATTGTCTCATAACACGCCAGAAAATAAACCTAAAACGTTTTCAATGCAGTACGACTTAGGGTCTGTAAGTCACGAAAAGTTCACGTCGTTTTTAGAGTTGGTAGCCCCATCGGCTTACCGAATTAAAGGGTTTGTGCAGCTCAGTGAAGTGGCTTTCCAATTCGATGTGGTCGGCAATTTAATTGACTATGTGCCAAGCCCGAATAAATTCGAGAAATCCACGATTGTATTTATTTCAAAGATAGGACCGCAACTCATCAAAGTAGTCAATGACACATGGCAAGATCTGTTTTCAGATGTGCCTATGAAGTTATCCAATTAACGGAGGGCACATGGAAAGAGAAAGATTTACGAGAACAAAAATGGTCATCGGACAAGACGGTCTAGATCAGCTTCATAATGCGCATGTTGCCGTATTTGGCATTGGCGGCGTAGGTTCATTTACCGTTGAAGCACTTGCAAGAGCAGGCGTTGGAAAGATTACGCTAATCGATTTTGACGTGATTGTCGTGACCAATATTAACCGCCAGATTCATGCTCTAGAAGATACCATTGGACAGGCGAAAGTCGAGGCCATGAAGGCAAGAATCCTTAAAATAAATCCAGAAATGGAAGTGGTAGCACTCCAAATGCTTTACAATGACGAAACCTGTGAAAGTATTTTTTCGGGTGGGTTTGATTACGTTGTTGACGCCATTGACCTGATTACTTGGAAAATGCATTTGATAGAACATTGCACAAAAAATAATATTCCAATCATGTCATCAATGGGAACGGGCAATAAAATGGATCCGACACAGTTCAAAGTGGCAGATTTATACGAAACCTCATTTTGTCCGCTTGCCAAAATTTTGCGGCATGAGCTTAGACAAAGAGGGGTTAATAAATTGAAAGTGGTTTATTCGACAGAAGTACCGTGCAAGCCCGATCCACTTGACTACAACCCAGATAACTTAAGAAAGTTGACACCTGGGAGCATCTCCTTTGTCCCATCGGTGGCAGGGCTTATTATCGCCTCAGAAGTGGTTAAGGATTTGATTGCAAGGTAAATGGCGTTATAATAAAAAACAATTTAACGACGAACAATAAAAAAGCCTCATCGCAGTTGCGATGAGGCTTTAAAACTATCAGTTAAAGCTATAAATTACTCAGTAAGGCTGTGAACGAAAAGACCAGATCTGAGCTTAGGCTCGAACCAAGTAGACTTAGGAGGCATTACTTGACCGCTATCAGCGATAGAGATAAGGTCGTCCATAGTCGTTGGGTACATTGAGAAAGCAACTTTCATATCTGTAGAACATCTTCTCTCAAGTTCGTGAAGACCACGGATACCGCCAACGAAGTCAATACGCTTGTCAGT
>JAYVIR010000062.1:0-2066 GCA_043770095.1 Eubacteriales bacterium | reverse complement strand
AGGGTCTTAATCGCATCGCGAACAGCTTCCATGGTTACACGCTGAATAGCCGCTTCTTCGGTATTGTCGTTTGAAGCCAGATAGGTATACATTGAGTTTTTGTTATTATCATCGTCAATATATGTGGCGTCAAGAGAGAGATTCTTGCTGTAGGTCTTTGCAGCTCTCTGAATCAACCTTGGCACGTAGTAGCAAATCCAGCTTTTAAGGGTTGCGCCTCTGCTTGGGTCATACTTGGTGATAGCGTCACCAACAACGTCCTCAAGCACGTTGCACTGGTGAGCGGTAATAGAACACTTCTGCCATTTTTTGATGGCGTTAAGTACCACTGCAGTATCAACAACACCGTATAAACTGTTTGAAAGTTCCATTTGAAGTCTCCTGTATTTGGTTTTTGGTTACGTTCGTTTCTATACTTTGATTATATATGTTTATAAAAAATTGTCAAGTGAATTGAATAAAATAATTTTACAATAACGCAATGCGCCTTGCAAGTCAAGACATGATGAGGGTTACAAGAGAAAAATTAGTTCGAGGTATACCAGTTTTGAACTTCTGTTGCTAATTTTTCTTTCACACTGTCCAGCAAATTTTTTACGGTCTTAAAAGACACGTTAGCTTGCTTTGCAGCTTTATTTGGGGTGCTTTCAGAGCAAAGTTTGAGTATGGTCTGCTCTCTCTCAGTCAAGGAATCTACAACAGATATCAAGGCAGAATATTGAACATTTTTGGTAATAGAATCAAATATGTCTGGCGTCTCTATATTCACAATGTCTTGGTATTCTGTCTCACCATTTTCTGTTTCAGCATTCAGGGAGATAATGGCACGTTTATTTTCCCTGATTAGCTTCTGGTAAAACTTTGAAATTGCATATTTAGCGCGATTAAATAAGAAGGTAGACATTTTTGTGCTGCGTGTAGGGTCATATCTGGACAGCCCTTGAGAAATGCCTTCCATTCCTGCGTCAATCATTTCTTTAAGGACTATTTGCTTCTCAAAAGCATCAAAAACGACCAGCTTGTTCTTATACTGATGTGCGACTTGATATGCAATATTTTTATACTGGTCTAAGTCAATAGCCGCAAAGTTTGCTCTGCGTCCAATGCGCTTGCCGCAGACTTCAAACATGCGTGCGTAAGCAACGGCAATTGTCCCCTTCAATTCTTTTAAAGAATTGTTATTTTTTAACTCAATTTTTGGAATGATACCTTCCATCCGACTTAGTGCAGAAAAAATGGCACGTCTTAAATTTTTCACATGAGTTCCCCTATTAACAGTTTGGTGAGTTTGCTGTATTTTGCGCATTATTTGCACATTCCCTCTCGTTTGTGCAGATAGTTCACGTATAGTGGCGGCTTGATGTCAGTAATAATACAGGTAATGTGCGAAAAGGTCAAGCCCTTTTTTTATCTTTTTAAATACATTTTGCATGCAAGCGTTGGTGCGGGTTACAGTTTATTTTGTCTCGCAGATTCATACACAGTGCAGCTATGCACGCCATTTAAACCTAACGAAAAATTAACAAAAATTAACAAAAGTTAATTTTTATCACAGTCACAAGGTAAAATATTTCACGTGAAGTCCTAAATGTTAGGCAAAAATCTTTTAAGGAGTATTTTTTTTATGTTAGTAAAGTCATTTGAAATGCAGGTTTTTCTGAAGGGACATTCTGCCAAAGAATATGGGTTCCGTGGCAACTCTTATGTTGAGGGCAGAGAAGGTAGTGAGTTTGAGATACTATTAACAAACAATAGCCATGAACGTGTCTTAGCTGTCTTGTCTGTAGATGGTAAGGATTGTATCACTGGCAAAGATTGCGACATTAATGGTTCAGGTGGTTACGTTATTCCTGAGTTCTCTCATATAAAAATCCCAGGCTGGCGTCTTAATAACGATGAAGTCGCAAAATTCGTGTTCAGCTCGCCTGAAAAATCTTATGCCGCTGCTATTGATGGCGACCAAAAAGAACTTAACATTGGTGTTATAGGCTGTGCTATTTTTCGTGAAAGGAAAGGCATTTTTTGGAGCGGTAATACTGTTGATGGCAATGGTATTTATAATAAGG
>JAYVIR010000061.1:0-6173 GCA_043770095.1 Eubacteriales bacterium | reverse complement strand
TTGGGTAATGATATATACACTGTCGCTTTTACCTCAGAGCCTTTTGAGTCCGTCGCTTTTACTTCGTAGTTCATTTTAGCAAATAAATTCTTCATAATTTCATTATCGCCATAATTAAAATTCTCTGGCACGGTCTCTAACTGTAATTTTGCTTTTTCAAAATTTCCAGTTTTTAAATTTTCTAGATAAGTACTGATCACAGTAGTATCTACTTTCGAATTTTGACAAGCACTTAGAGCAAAACTTACAATGAGTAACATCAATATGCTTATTAACTTTTTCATCTAACAGTCCAGCCTTTCCCCAAAAAAATGATGTTTTATTTTTTAGCTGCCAATTGCAATGTTTTTTGTGTGCACGCGTCCATGGCTTTCATCACCGAAGCTCTGAATCCATTCTCTTCTAGGACGCGAAGCGCAACAATCGTTGTTCCGCCCGGTGAAGTCACTTGATCTTTGAGTACGGCAGGGTGAAGACCTGTCTCTAATACCATTTTACCTGCACCTACCATCGCTTGAGCCGACATTTTATAAGCTTGCTCTCTTTGGAAACCCTGCTTTACGCCCTCATCTGCCATGGCTTCAATTAGTTGAAACATGTAGGCTGGCGACGAACCGCTGATTGCCGGAACCGAGTCCATTAATTTTTCATCAATGACCTCTACCTCTCCAAAACTTTTAAGAAATGCTAAAGACCATGTTTTTTCAGTTTCTTCAAGTTTGTTTGAAAAACTCACCGCCGTCATACCCGCCATGACTTTCGCAGGGGTATTGGGCATCGTTCGAACGACTTTCACATCGTCTCCAAACCAATAACGAACACCTTCAATGCTAACCCCAGCCGCGATGGTGATGATGACTTGATCTGGGCGCATATTTTCTTTAATTTTTTCAATCACTTCTTGATGTTGATAAGGCTTGACCCCCAGCAAAATATATTTTGCCTGTTCTGCTGCTTCGCACTCATTTCCTGCTAGCGTCATACCTTTATACTTATGAGCATAAGCCTGTGACTTGGCTACGGTTCTATTGTAAATCACCACTTCACTCGGTTTAATATCCCCTTTTGACATCATGCCATCAATCATAGCGCCAGCCATATTGCCTGTTCCAATAAATGCAATCGTCTTCATGTTATTCCTCCACTTCGTTTAACAACGTTTGAACGGCTTCTATAGCCTGATCAATTTCTTCATTGGTATTAAAATAAGAGAAGCTAAATCGTACGGTTCCCTTCGGGAATGTATTCAAATGTTTATGCGCAAGAGGTGCGCAGTGCATACCAACCCTTGTTGCAATCGCATAATGCTTTTCAAGCAAGTAACTGACTTCCGCATTGTCAAGTTTCTCGAAATCTAACGAAACAACTGCTGTCCGATTCTCCATAGTTGGCTCGCCAATCAGCCTCACGCCATCTAATTTTTGAATGCCTGAAATAAACCGCTCCGTAACGGACAACTCATGCGCGAAAATTTGATCCATCCCTTCTGACAAAACATATTTGATTGCTGCATGAAGGCCGTATAATCCAACAGTGTTCGGCGTTCCAGATTCAAACTTATCAGGTAAAAACTCTGGCTGGATTTCAGATTCAGAGTGACTACCTGTTCCGCCTGTAATCAGCGAGGTCATCTCATCGCTGAGCTGCTGAGTAAGCACAAATCCACCCACGCCTTGAGGTCCTAGCAACCCTTTATGTCCCGTAAAGGCAATCGCATCTGCTTGAATGTTTTTCATGGAAATAGGAATGACCCCTGCAGTTTGAGCCGCATCCACGATAAACCACAGCTTGTTTGCCTTCGCAAATTCACCCACTTTTTCTAGTGGATTGATGGTGCCGCAAACATTGCTTGCATGTGTGCAAATAATGGCTTTTGTATTTGGTTTTATATATGATTCAAATTCAGTTGTCACGAGCCTTCCAACACTGTCAGCAGGAAGCAAATCATAGCTGATTCCCTCTGCTGTTAGCTGATGAATAGGTCTTAGCACCGCATTGTGCTCCATAGGCGATATCAACACATGATCACCAGATTTTAAAACGCCCTTTAAAAGCATATTCATACTTTGCGTAATATTCATGGTAAAGATAACATTCTTAGGATCAGGTCCATCAAACAATCCGCAAAGCATCTCTCTAAGTTCCCAAATGAGCCTCTGAGCTTCAAAAGCCTCCGCATAAGCTCCGCGTCCAACATTGCAGCCAACATCGGTTATAAAGCGACTCATTGCGTCTGCGACACCTGGTGCTTTAGGGTAAGACGTTGCGCCATTATCCATATAGATTCGCTTCACTCTTGCCACCTCCTACTTTTTGCTATTTTTATCCGTTTTAGAATTTTTAAGCTTCTTCAGCGCCTCGCGCAGTGGTTCCATTTTACTTAACGGCAAGTAAAGATCTCTTTGGATACGGCGTTTTCTCACCATCATTGCAAAAGTAAATTTTGCATTTTTTGCATCTAAAGGCTTTAATTCAACCATCTGAAAATCCGATTCTTTCATTTTCGTATTCCCTATGGTGACTTGTCCTGGTTCAATGACAATTTTAGAGATATTGACAACCAAGTGTATTGAAATGACCAATACCCCTGCCATAAAATAGTCATCAAAGCCTGTCATTGCATTATAAAGAGCAAATCCAGTATTTAACGTATACACTAATAATCGATAAGGGAATATAATTGTTTTCAAAAAATAAATGGACTGATTTTCCATTCTTTTTTCCAATTGCCGAACAGTATATTCACAATAAAGTGCATAACTCAATACGAGTAGCGTTGGGAAACTTATACCCATTTTTAATCCTCCATAAAATAATATATAAACCGTGCTGATATTTTGAAATCCAATTTTCATTATAACCTATATTTAATGAAAATGTGTGTCTAAAACGTAAAAAAACGCGCCTGATGTAAGTTCATCAGACACGCCCTAATAAATGTTTTTAGTGAATTCAAAGTGTAATAAAAAAATGGTGGGACTAGCTGGATTCGAACCAGTGACCCCTTGCATGTCAAGCAAATACTCTAACCAACTGAGCTATAGTCCCACATCTATTTAATACAATATTGATTATATCTATCTGAGATAAAAAGTCAATGTCTTTTCAGATAATTAGAGGTTTTTATTCTTAAACACAATTAATTCAACTCCATTTTGTTGACAACCTTTATAAACAAATCCACCGCCCATGGGTCAAATTGATTGCCTGAACCTTTCGCAATCTCATTGATGGCCTGCTTTGGCGTCATTGGATCTCGGTAGACCCGCTCCCCTGTAATCGCTACATAAGTATCTACCACGGCAATCATCCTAGAAAGCAGAGGAATTTGATCCCCTTTGATGCCATCCGTCCCACCCATCCCATCAAAGCGGTGATGATGGTATAAAATATATTTTGAAATTTTTTGATAAGCCTGGCTCATATCAGCAATTCTTGCACCTGTTTCACAATGGCGGCGAACGCTTTTGCGCTCATCATCACTTAGAATTCTCGTACTGTACAAATCTTCATCAAGGCAAATCATGCCGATGTCATAAACATCGCTTAGAAGAATGGCTTCATTGACCTTATTTTTTATGGTTGGTTCCATTAAGCACATTTCAGTCATAAACTCTCGTACGCGACCGTTTACTTTTAAACCGTCATATGGGTGATTCGAAATTTTCCTCAGCAGATAGTTAAAAATATTTTCATAAAAATCACGTTTCATCAAATTCTTTTTAGCGTACATATCCTCATCGGCCTTCGTAATGCACAGTCGAATATTTTCTGATTCTGTGCGCTTCGTGTAAAATCCGACTGCAATGCTGAGCGGTCCCAATTTTGTAGATCTTCGCTGGCATGCATCCAATATTCGCTGACAAATGACTTCTGCAGAATCTTCATCAGTTTCAGGCAGAAAAATAAGAAACTCATCGCCGCCAATGCGTGCGATAATGTCTTCAGTGCGACAGGCATTTCTAAGAACATCTGCGCTCATTCGAATAATGTCATCGCCTTCATCGTGTCCCATTAAGTCATTTGAAATCTTTAGACCGTTCAAGTCCGCCATAATGAGCGTTATTGGCAATTGCCTTGTCGTATTCAGTCGGTCAATTTCTTCATCTAAATAATTTCGATTATAAAGACCCGTCATGCTGTCATGGAAGGTCAGATAATTGACCCTGCTTTGAAGTTCAATTTCGCCTGTGATATTCGTTAAAGTCACCGCGCGACCCAAGTATTTTCCATCTGAAGAAGAGATTGAGGCAATTTTCATAATAACGGCGTAATTCTTTCCAGCATGCGTCAAAATACGACAAGCCACATTGCCACTTGTCGGTTCATTCGAAATGATTTCATCGCTATCTTTCCAATAAGCTTTAAAATAGTCGCTCGTTACCCTTCCAACGTAGTCACCCTCTATTTCGAGAAGTTCACGACCCGGTGAGTTGATATAGTTTATTTTCCCAAACTCGTCTTCTGCAATGACGCCATCCACTACACTTTCCAAAATGGCTTCTTGCCAACGCTTTTGATTTCTTAGCAGTTCATTCGTCTCCACTTTTGCCAAACTGAGTTCAATATTGAACTGAAGCTCCACGGCATTTACTGGTTTAACCAGATAACTGCTGCCATGGCTCTTGCGTAACGTATCACTTAATGACAGATCTGAGCTTGAGGTCAAAAAAATAATTGGAATTTCTTTGCTTTTGTTAATGGTTGATGCCGCCTCAAGTCCATTTATTTTTCCGTTTAGCCAAATGTCCATTAAAATAATATCTGGCTCAAGCTCCAAACTCTTTTGAATGGCTTCCTCACCAGTTTCTACAACGTCAAGGCACACGTACCCTAAAGACGTGATCAAATCTTTCAATTGATACGCCACTGTCACGGAATCTTCAACAATAAGCACTTCTATTTTTTTCATATTCTCACCTCAACATCTGTATATATGCTATTTATATCCCTTTTATTATTCAATTATTCTATATATATATCCTTTTAAATAGAATCTAAAAGCACTTCCTAACATTTTCGTTAGTTTTTAACCCTATTGTGGTATTATATATAAAAATGTCTATCAGGAGGTACACCACATGAATTTAATCACCTTTAAATCAATCTCCATTTGCAATGAAATCAATCTCAATAAGATTGCCTCTCATTTTGGGATCACCACAAAATTCGAATGGGAAGATTTCCTAAAGTTAGATGCTACCCACCTCAAAGGGGTTCTCAAAGAACCCGAAAGCAAATATGTAAATATTTTTGCTTTTGGCTGTCTTGTATTTGTGAACCTTCAACATCACGAAATGATGGACATCCTCAATTATCTTGCCGCTATTGAACCGCGTTTAAAAAGCGCACACTTTGATTTCTCAGACGACTACATGCTTGAAGTTCGAGAAGAAAGCGAACTGATTGAAAGCGATGCTCACTTTACGAACGAGTCTATGATCACGACCGAATACGGTCACTATCAAATGGATATTGTCTGTATTGTTCTTGCCAAATCTGTTGCCCTTGAAAAGATTGAAAGCGATATTGAAATTCTCTTAGATGAAATCGAACTGGTTATAGAAGCGATGCAAACAGGTCAACTCAGCGTATCCGACGAAAAAATCGCAAGAATTTCAGCGAGAATTTTAAATTTTAAATACAATACCATTTCTTCCATTATGATTTTAGACAAACCCGACGTGACCTGGAATAATAAAAAAGCCGAGGACTTATATGGCTCAATGTCGCATATGTTTGAACTTGACGAACGTTATAATAAGGTTCAGATGAAATCCGAAACCTTAATGGACATCGTCCAAGTATTCACGACGTTTACACAACATAAGAAGGCCAATAAACTGGAAATGATGATTATTATTCTCATCATTATTGAAATCGTCATTTCACTTATTGACTTCTTCCATCTAAATCCTTTTAGTCCAATTTAAAATGCAATCTTCTTATTTTACTTGATTTCAATAAAAAAATACACTACTATATAACAGTTGCACAAAGCACCTTTATAAGTGCCATTTGCAAATTAGTAGTGTATGCATTTTAACGCAGTTCTGACAGAAAGGTTTATGTAATGAATTCAATTGTAAAAATAACTGGCAAGACCTTCGTCCTTTGCATAATAGCGATGATGACACTCTTCCACCCGATGGCTGATTTTGCGGCGAATAAGC
>JAYVIR010000060.1:0-4117 GCA_043770095.1 Eubacteriales bacterium | reverse complement strand
TTTCGACATCGCATAAAGAAGGGGCTGTAAGATTTAGCCTTTCGGCTGAAACCACGGAAGAAGAAATTGGCTACGCAGCCAAATCAATTGTTAAAAACTATAAGCAGTTATATGAGATTATTAAGGGGCGATAAAAATGAATGGTATTATTTTATTGAAATATGGAGAACTTGCATTAAAAGGACTTAATCGTCATCAGTTTGAGAATCGGTTAATCGTGAATATTAAAGAGGCTTTGATTGGTCTTAAAGGTTATAAAGTTTCTAAGGAACCTGGGCGGATGTACATTGCTTATGAAGAGGAACTTGAAGATGAGATCATACTTAGGGTTTCAAAAGTTTTTGGTTTGGTTGCGATCTGTCCAGGCAGAGCGGTTGAAAATGATTTAAATATTATAAAAGAAGCGGCTTTAGCAGAAACTAAAAAACATATTGAAGAAACGGGACAAAGTCGATTTAAAGTAGAGGCAAGAAGAAGTGATAAAAAATTCCCGTTTACTTCTCCTGAAATCTGCAAACACGTAGGTGGTTATATTAATACTACTTTAGAAAATGTGTCTGTAGATGTGCACCATCCGGAATTTATGGTGAATGTTGAAGTGAGAGAGCGTGCTTATATCTACTGTAGAGAAATTGCATGCTACGGCGGTATGCCTTATGGAACGTCCGGAAAAGCGGCGCTGCTTCTTTCTGGAGGCATTGATAGCCCGGTAGCTGGATGGATGATGGCAAAGCGTGGCGTAGAACTTTCAGCTGTTCATTTTCATTCTTATCCATTTACGAGCGATCGTGCGAAGGAAAAAGTTATTGAACTCGGGCGAATTTTGTGCAGATATATCGGTAAAATGAAAATTTATAGCGTCAATCTTTTGGAAATACAAAAGGAAATTGGCGAGAAGTGCCCTCAGGAGGAAATGACAATTATTTCAAGACGCTTTATGATGGCAATTGCAGAGCGTATTGCGATTGAAGATGGTTGTCAGGCTCTTATTACGGGTGAAAATATTGCACAAGTTGCAAGCCAAACAATGGAAGGTCTTACTGTTACCAATGCAAGGGTTGACCTTCCTGTGTTTAGACCTTTGATTGCGTTTGATAAGAACGATATTGTTGCAATTGCTAAAAAAATTGATACTTATGAAACGTCGATTTTACCTTTTGAAGATTGTTGCACTGTGTTTTTACCTAAAAAAGTAACAACTCGTCCTAAACTAAAGAATATTCTTATTTATGAAGCATTAGTAGATGGTGAGGCTTTAATGAATAGAGCAATTGAAGGTATGGAGATTATTGAAGTTTCTAGAGAACTCTAAAAACGTTAGATACTAAAGATACTAAGTAAGGTTATAGAACAATAAAAATAAAAAGAAAAACTAGATCATGTGTATTCTCATGGTCTAGTTTTTCTTTTGTTCATATTTTTGGTTGAATACATAGCCATATCTGCTTTATGTATCAATGATTCAGGACATTTTTCTTCTTCTGTTGTAGAAATTCCGAAGGTGCAACTAACCGGTGTTTTAATTGGAAGGCCTAAATTGGAGAGCCTGGATTGGATTTTATAAGTTGTTTTTTCGGCTTTATCTCGATCGGAGTCAGGAAGGAGTATAATAAACTCATCGCCACCCCAACGGCCAAAGATATCTTTTTTTCTTAAGCACCCTGTGATAGACTCTGTGACCCTTTGTAGAACGAAATCTCCCATTGCATGGCCGTATGAATCGTTAATTGTTTTGAAGTCATTCAGGTCAAACATAATCAAGCTAGTAGGGTCTTTGTGAGGCTTTGCAAATTCATAACACGTCTTTAACTCAATTAGGATTTTTCGCCGATTATAAATACCTGTTAAATTGTCTCTAATGGAGAGATCTTTATATAAGGCTTCTCGCTCGATTAGATCAAGTTCAATTTTTTTCTGATTTGTAATATCATTAAAAATTAGGACACGTCCTAGTAATTGCCCATTAATCATATAGGGTGTATTGGTTAAACTATAGTAGCGATTATTCTTGAATTTTAAAATGAAATTTTTATCTTCCTTTGGAACGTTTAAGAATTTTTGAAAACGCGAAATAAAAGCATTTGAATTACTGCAATAGCAATGGAGTAATTCTATGTGATGATCTAAATCAAATTTAGATGCTTCGTATTTATCAATGCGCATCATTTCGCAGTAGCGATTATTAATTTTAAGAATATATTTATCTAGCGAATAGACAAGAATGGCATCAGAAGTTGCCTCTATGACAGCATCAAGAAGGGCAAGGTTTTGAGCCAACTCAACAGTATTACGTAATCTTGGATAACTTGTTTGAGGAAGCGGCTGTGCGGCTTCCAACTCTTCATAGGATAGAACCAATTCTAAACACCTCTTTTTAGTGTATTCATTGCCTAGTTAATACCCATTATAAACAAAAAAAAACAAAGTAAACATATAAAAGGTTTACTTTGTTTTTTACATTATGGTATTAGTTGCCTATGCCGCTATCTAACTCGTTGATGAGAGCATCAGGATTTATATCTACAGCGGGTGTATCTTTAGGATTTCCTTTTTTTGATGGTTTATCCTTAGATGACGTTCCTATAAGTTTCTCTAGGTCAGGATAATTGTTAATATCGTATGGCATGATAGAAGAACCATCAGGTAGCAAGAAGCTTTTATCAACTTGGATAACAGTTCCTACAGGAAGATCAAGTAGGGTGCCGTCAATCAATTCAATAGCAAAACTAGCAATAATTTTATACGTGCCATCAGTATTTAGAACAATATATTGATTTTTGTAGGTTACTTTTGGAGCTGCAGTGTGGATGGTACATGTTGCGGTTGGTGCTTCATAGCTCCAGTCTCTGATTGAAAGACCTTCAGGATTAGTTACATCGGTCTTTCGCTTAACAAATACTCGAGTTGTAATAGAAGAATCAGGACAATTAGAACTCACGAGTCTGTTGCTTTCTTTACAAATCTTAATGGCAACATGGACGTCATCAGTTGTGGTTGGTTCTGTTCCCGGAATAAACAATTCGGTTTTTACTGTGCCGCGTGAATCGGATTTAGAAAGACTTGAAGGTAAAAGACCAGATTTTGTATCAATTGCAAGAGTGGTAAGGTTACCTGGGTTTACAAAGTCTTTATCAGCAAGTCCAGAATGTAATTTTTTCATAACAACTTGCCAGAATTGGGCGCTGACTTTTGAACCTTGATCTAAAGGAATATTGATGTCATTACCAAACCATACTGAGGCGCTATAATATGGTGAAACACCAACAAACCAAGCATCCATTTTATTGGAAGTTGTACCGGTTTTACCAGCAATTGGTATTTTTGTGTTTCCAGGATAAAGAGATGCTGTTTTTGCAAGACCTCTTGTAACCGTTGAACGCATCATGTCTAAGGTAATATATGAACCTTCTGGAGTTGCTACACGCGTTGTTTCAGGTGCATTTTCTAGGATGACTTGACCGTTACGATCTTCAACAGTGGTGAAGGTAATGGTTGTATTCTTTTCACCATTATTGGCGATTGCGCCATATGCACTTGCCATTTCAACAGGTGAAATACCTTTAGTCATACCACCTAAGCCCATTGCAGATAGGTTTTTATCATTATTGGGACCATCTTCAATTACAGAAGTAATCCCTAATTTTTTAAGGTATGAAATTGAAGTGTCAAGACCAATGGCTTTAGCAATTTTAACAGCATTGACGTTTATAGACCATTCCATACTTTCTCTTAATGTTTGAAGACCCCAATATTTTGTGCTGCCTTCATACCAGTTAAAAGGCCAGCGTGTGTTGTCGGGACCTAGGAATGTGGGTACATCATCCATTACAGAGGCTGCAGTAAATTCTTTTGTGTCAATGGCAGGGAGGTAAACTGACAATGGTTTAATGGAAGAACCAGGCTGTCTTGGATTCACAGCACGGTTGTAAATTTTTTGACCTTGTACGTTACGACCACCCACGATTGCTTTGAGAGCGCCAGTATGATAGTCAATAACAACTGTTGCTGATTGTGGTTGGACGATGCCTTTTTGTGCAAAGCTAAAGCCATCCTTTTTAACAAGTAACGATCCTTTAGAACTTATTCTGAAAAAATCTGAATTTTTGTCTAAGAAATC
>JAYVIR010000059.1:0-21522 GCA_043770095.1 Eubacteriales bacterium | reverse complement strand
CATCTGTCCAGACCGTAGACCACAAATGTCTACTGTCAGACCGGGCGTTATGGTTATGAGAGAATTAGATGCAACGAGAACAGGGATAGTGACACCTTTCGAAGTTAAATTCGAAGCGTCAGACATTAATGTAGAAATCTTGGAGATTGTTAAAGAAGACAAGAAAAAAGCTAACATTGAAGATGCTAACATTCTTATCTCAGGCGGTCGTGGTATGGGTCACCCTGACAACATGAGAAACCTTGAAGCGCTTGCTGAAAAGCTCGGAGGTACAGTATCTGCATCTAGAGCGGTTGTCGATGCAGGATGGATCGACAGAGGCCATCAAGTGGGTCAAACAGGTAAAACAGTTAGACCAGATCTCTACATTGCATGTGGTATTTCAGGTGCTATTCAGCATTTAGCCGGTATGGAAGAATCTGAATTCATCATCGCGATCAACAAAGATGAGCATGCTCCTATCTTCGACGCTGCTGATCTTAGCATTGTAGGGGATGTCAATAAAATCATTCCAGAGTTAGTTAAAATATTAACAAAAAATAGATAGTTTGAGACGTCGCTTCATTTATAGAAAAGAAAAAATGTTAACTTTAGTTTACGTATTGTCATTGATAATTTCAATGGTGTAAACTAAAGTTATCATTTACGTGACACTTAATGAATTTCATTAGGTGTCTTTTTTATAAACCGTTTTAAAAGTGCTTTTGTATATGTTGGAGTTCAATGAAAGCAAGGTTTATGGCCAATTTGTATACAAAAGTTATCAAAAAAGAGGGTTGGCATAAGAATTGCAATGAATAGTTACCAGTACTGTAAATACTATTATATGGTTGAAATAAACTGTTGTGATAGTACAGGGTTGAATAGTTTGACTCAACTGTAGTGCGTACTTTGTAGGAGGTTAAAATGGATCATTTTAAAAGTTATCTAACACAAAATGAAATAGTATTTGAGAACATCAACAATGCCATTATTGCAATAGATCGAGCAGGTCAAATACAGTATGTCAATCATTTAGCGGAAAATATTCTTATGACGAGCAAATCTGATTGCTTAAATAGGAACATCGCAGAACTCTATCCAATGATAGAGTTGTCGCTCGTTATGGAAAAACAACGCATTGACAAAAATGTTCACATCGAGATCAACGGATTCCAGTGCGTGGCAACTAGATTTCCGATGATTGTTAATGGCGTTGTAGAAGGAGCTGTAGCAATCTTTAATGATATTACGAAATTCAAGGACCTAAATAAACAGCTGGAAAATGAAAAGAATCAGAGTGAAATATTGAAAATGGTTCTCGAAATTGCTTACGACGGTTTATTGGTTATAGATGTAGATGGCTATATTACGATGATTTCTAACGCGTACAAGAAGTTTTTGGGATTAGAAGAGAAAGACCTTATTGGTAAACACGTTTCAGAGGTAATTGAAAATACCCGTATGCATATCGTTGCCAAGACAGGCATACCGGAGATTAACGATCTTCATATGATTAAGGGCAATTATATGATTGCAACGCGTATTCCTTATTATACCGACGGTAAAATTGCTGGAGTCGTCGGCAAGGTTATCTTTAGAAATGTAGCTGAGTTGGATGAAATTAACTCGAAAATTTCAAAAATGGAACAGGAATTGAAAAGCTATAAAAGTGAATTGTCTGGCTTGCATACTGCAAAGTATGATCTTGATCAGATTATCACTCGAAATACAAAAATTCTGGAGTTGAAAAAGTATCTTGTTAGAATTGCCAGCAGTACCTCAAATGTTCTCATTTTAGGCGAAAGTGGAACGGGTAAAGAGTTGTTTGCCCATGCCGTTCATAAAAATAGCAATCGAAGCAGTATGTCATTTGTAAAAGTTAACTGTGCAGCGATTCCAGAGCATTTGTTGGAATCCGAACTCTTTGGTTATGAAAAAGGTGCGTTTACCGGAGCTTCTCAATCGGGGAAGATGGGCAAATTTGAATTTGCGCATAAGGGAACCATCTTTTTAGATGAAATCGGCGATATGCCCTTGCAAATGCAAGCGAAGATTTTAAGGGTGCTTCAGGAAGGGGAAGTTGAAAAGATAGGTTCCAACAAACCAAAACTGGTAGATGTCAGAATCATAGCGGCTACCAATAAAGATTTACTTGAAATGGTTAAGGAAAAGACTTTCAGAGAGGATCTTTATTACAGACTCAATGTCATCAATATCATCATACCGCCACTCAGAGAAAGAAAAGAAGATATTGGGATTATTGTAGATTGCTTTATTGAAGAACTCAACGTAAAAATTGGAAGAATGGTCAAAGGGATATCTAAAAAATCGATGAGTATTTTACAGACCCATGATTGGTCAGGCAATGTGAGAGAACTGAAAAATGTCGTTGAGAGAGCCTACAACATCATGGATGGAGAAGATCAGATACAGCCTTGGCATTTGCCGTCAAATTTAAGAAATGCTATAGATCTTGATGACTCAGAGCCGTTGAGAGTGATTATGGAAAAGATGGAGAAACGGATAATTATGGAGCGACTTATTTATTTGAACGGAAATAAGACAAAGACGGCTGCTGATTTAGATCTTTCTAGGGTAGCGTTTTATAAAAAGTTAGACAAATATGGTTTGAAATAAAACACAGATACATTATAAAAATTTAACGAAAACAGAAGTTTACAAAATCTCAAAAAAGACGAAAAGTGTAAACAAAAGTTTACTTCAATAAGTGTATTTAGAAATTAATTGTACACTAATAATAAATATAGACTGAAAAATAAAACATTTTTGATAAATAATTATCAATGTTTGGTGTTTATAATGAATAATTACATCTTTTTATGGGATAATTCATGACTAAATGTAGATTGAACCACATTATTATCTTCGGCTAACAAACAAAAGTTGGCACGCTCCTTGCTCTATATATAGGCAGGAGGTGAGCAAGTGATAGAGAATAGGAGGCAAAACCACATGTATGGTCGTTTACAAGAATATTTCAAGAATGAAGGTCTGATGTCGAATTTTTTGCTGAAGACACTGTTTGTCCTTACTTTGGCACAGCAGATCTACGCATCGCAAAAACATGAATATTTTCATTTGGCGTTACTGTTTATGTTTATGATTATTATAGACATATACGATGAGAACCATCGGCCAATCCAGACAGAAATGGCTTTTATGGTCAGTATATTTGGAACGACTGTGATTTCACTCGTGGAAAACTGGATGTCTCTTAATTTAGAAATGTTTTATTTTGGCTTTCTTATTTCGGCAGCCCTGATAGCAATGAAAATGCTATGGGATCTTATGGAGATAATCAAAACTCCGGAGCTGAGATTCAGGGTAGCGGAACGAAATCACAAACTGTTTACTAAAAAAATTACCTTTGTGATTCGATTATTCTACGGAATAGAAGTAGTTCTAGGAATCACGATCGGCTACACCGTTTATCTCGTCATACTTTCGATTTTTTAAGTTTATTAAGGGGGATGTATATGTTAGGAGTATTAGCCATAATATTGTCTTTGTTTGCATTGATGTATTTTGCATATAAAGGTGTATCTGTACTTATTTTAGCACCAATTCTCGCAGTCACTGCAGCTTTGCTTTCAGGTGAAATACCTGGACTCTACGCACTTTCGAATATTTTCATGCCAGCAGCATCTGGTTATATCAACAGCTATTTTCCAGTATTCTTAGCGGGTGCGGTATTTGGTAAGCTCATGGGTGTTACCGGAGCGGCTACTTCTATAGCGAAGTTTATTGCCGATAAACTTGGGCAAAAATTCGCAATATATGCGATTGTAGGCTCAACAGCACTTCTTACTTATGGTGGCGTCTCTTTATTCGTAGTTGTTTTCGCTATGTACCCAATTGGTTCGATGATTTTAAAAGACGCAAACATTCCAAAGAGATTGTTGCCTGCAATGATTGCTCTGGGTGCTTTTACATTCACTATGACAGCAATGCCAGGTTCTCCTCAATACATCAACACGATGCCAACGGTATACTTTGGAACAGATATTTATGCTGGACCAATTCTTGGCTTATTGGGTTCAATCATCATGTTCTTTGGCGGCGTATGGTACTTGAAGCAGAGAGCCCACAAAGCAAAATTAGCTGGTGAAGGTTATGGAAACCACGATAATGAAGGTTTACACGACTTTGACGGTGAACTTCCAAACTTCTGGATTTCTGTCGCACCTGTCGCTTTAGTATTTGTCTTAAACTATATCTTTACAAAATACTATTTTACAATCCCATCAGTTATTGAAAAATATACTGCTTTGGAGACGAAAATCAATGGCACTTGGCCAGTTGTTATCGGTCTCACTATTTCTATTGTCTTCATTTTGATTACTTTGAGAAAATTCCTTAAAAATACGAATCAAGTGATGTTTGATGGCGCGGTTGGCTCACTTCTTCCAATTTTCAACACAGCTTCAGAAGTAGGTTACGGCGGTGTTATCAAAGCAATGGCAGCATTTACAACAGTTAAGCTTGCTATTGTGGCCTTGGCGATTCCATCAGTCTTCAAGGTGGCCATTTCTACGACACTTTTAGCCGGAATTGTTGGGTCTTCATCAGGAGGTACTGCAATCGCCTTAGAAGTACTTGGAAAAGATTTCATGGCTATGGGAATTAATCCTCAGGCACTACACAGAATTATGTTGATGGCAGCAGGCTGTCTAGATACCCTGCCACATTGCGGTGCAGTTATTACACTCTTCTCAGTATGTAAACTGAATCATAAGCAAAGTTACATGGACGTTGCCGTACAGACACTGATTATTCCAACCATTGCGACGGCAATCGTATGTGTGTTCTACTTAGTAACTGGCATCGTATAAACGATTAAAACTGGTCTGTTCGATGAGAGGATTCTTCTCAAGGGAGGATACTCTATGGGCAGGCTGGAAATGTGAGATAAAAGTAAATGGAGGAAGTCTATGTCAAAACTAATGAATTTGAGAGATGCACTGGCACTCGTTCCAAGTGATGCTTATATAGCGACTGGCGGGTTTGTTGGCAATATGCACCCAGAAGCGCTCACAAGAGGATTAGAAGAGCGATATTTAGAAACAGGAAGTCCGAGGAATCTCACCTTGGTTTATGCGGCAGGACAAGGTGACGGTGCCAACAAAGGGCTTAACCACTTTGGACATGAAGGCATGATCAGCCGAGTCATTGGTGGACATTGGGGACTAGCGCCGAAGCTGGGGAAACTTGCTATTGAAAATAAAATTGAAGCTTATAATTTTCCTCAAGGTGTCATTTCTCATATGTTCAGAGAAATAGCCGGTAAAAGAGCGGGTGTCATTACGAAGGTTGGTCTAAAAACTTTTGTTGACCCTAGACTCGATGGCGGGAAAATTAACGAGGTCACAAAAAAGGATTTAGTTGAAGTGATTCAGTTAAACAATGAAGAATGGCTTCACTATAAACCGTATCCAGTGAATGTGGCATTCATTAGAGGCACTTATGCAGATCAGGACGGCAACTGTACCTTCGAAAAAGAAGCACTAAGTCTTGAAATGCTTTCCATTGCCCAAGCGGCGAAAAACAGTGGGGGCGTTGTTCTTTTACAAGTTGAGAAAGTGGTCCAAAATGGCACTTTAGACTACAGTAGAGTTAAAATTCCAGGCATATATGTAGATGCAATTATCGAAGCTGAAGCACATGAACACATGCAAACTTTTGGAGAACAGTACAATCCCTCTTATGCACAGCAAATCAGAGTGCCGATTGACAGTATTCCGCCAATGGAACTTAGCGAAAGAAAAATCATTGCCAGAAGAGCTGCGATGGAACTTTCTCCAAATGCGGTAACCAATTTAGGCATTGGGATGCCAGAAGGTGTTTCCATTGTGGCAAATGAAGAAGGTATCTCAGGTTTGATACTGACGACGGAAGCCGGTACGATTGGTGGCGTTCCAGCTGGTGGTCGAAGCTTTGGCGCTGCTACCAATCCTGACATGATCATCGATCAGCCTTATCAATTTGACTTTTACGATGGCGGCGGTTTGGATGTTGCTTTCTTGGGTCTTGCCCAGTGTGATAGCAGTGGAAACGTCAACGTCTCTAAATTTGGACCTAAAGTCCCAGGGTGTGGTGGATTTATAAACATTTCACAAAATGCTAAAAAGGTTATTTATTGTGGTACTTTCACCGCTGGCGGACTTGAAATAGCCGTAAAAGATGGTGAATTGCAAATTTTAAACGAAGGCAGTTCTCATAAATTTATAGAAGCAGTGGAACAAGTAACCTTTTCTGCAGAGTATGCGATTTCAGTGAATCAGCCAGTATTATATGTGACTGAGAGAGCCGTTTTCGAACTTCGTGCTGAAGGATTGACGCTGACTGAAATTGCACCAGGTGTTGAAATTGAAAGAGACATATTTGCACAGATGGCTTTTAAGCCAGTCGTTTCGAAGGATCTCAAGCAAATGGATGCTCGAATATTCAAAGATGAAGTTATGGGTCTGATGTAGGAGGGTATATATGAGAGTATTGGGTAAGGTCGTCATTGTAACAGGCGGTGCTCAGGGCATCGGGAAATCCATCGCGTTGGCTTTTGCTAATGAAGGTGCAAAAGTAGTGAGTCTGGATATGGGACAAATGACATATGAACACGAAAACGTGGAGGCATTTGTAGGAAATGTTCTCGACAGAGAATTTTTATTGAATTTTATCGATCAAATTAAAGAAAAATATGGCCGTATTGATGTACTTGTCAATAATGCAGGCATTACGAGAGATGGACTCATTGAAAAAATGACAGAAGACATGTGGGACTTGGTCATTGACATCAATCTGAAGGGTGTTTACAACCTGACACAGTTAGTTGGACCAATCATGATGAGCCAGGGCAAGGGATCTATCATCAATATTGCTTCAGTCGTTGGAGAATATGGGAATGTAGGACAGACCAATTACGCGGCGACCAAGGCAGGCGTCATTGGAATGGCAAAATCTTGGGCAAAAGAGTTTGCTCGAAAAGGCGCTGCAGTTAGAGTTAATTCAGTTGCACCTGGATACGTCAACACGGATATGATGATGACAGTTCCAGATAAAGTACTTGACCCAATACGTGCTAAAACCATGTTGGGAAGATTGGGAGAACCAGAAGAAATAGCAGCGGCAGTTCTCTTCTTAGGTTCGGACGAATCTTCGTTTATCACAGGACATAATCTTTCTGTTAACGGGGGACTGAGACTATGAGAAAAGTTGTCATCGTCTCTGCGGTTAGAACCCCAATTGGCAGTTTCGGCGGATCTCTCAGATCAGTGTCTGCGGTAGAGTTAGGCATTGTTGCAGCCAAGGAAGCTATTAAAAGAGCTGGACTAACGCCGGAACAAATAGATGAAGCCTATATAGGCAATGTACTGAGCGCGGGCCTTGGTCAAAATGTAGCCAGACAGGTTGCTGTCGGTGCCGGCATTCCGGTTGAAAAACCAGCTATGGCCATTAACATTTTATGCGGTTCAGGTCTGCGCTCAGTGAGTTTGGCAGCACAACTCATTGCGACAGGTGATGTTGACGTTATTTTATGTGGTGGGACAGAAAGTATGTCTAATGCGCCTTACGTTAATGATGGACAGCGATTTGGTACAAAAATGGGCCATTATGAAGTGATTGACCATATGATTAAAGATGGTTTAATGGACGCTTTCAACAATTACCACATGGGCATGACGGCAGAAAATATTGCAGATCAATGGTCACTCAGCAGAGAAGCTCAAGATGCATTTGCGGCATCCAGCCAAAATAAGGCTGAAGCGGCTCAAGTGGCTGGAAGGTTTATTGAAGAAATTGTCCCTGTGCCAGTTAAAAACAGAAAAGGACAAGTCACTGAAGTTGATAAAGATGAATTTATTCGATATGGTGCCACTCAAGAGGATCTATCAAAACTGAGACCGGCATTTAAAAAAGATGGAACGGTCACGGCGGGCAATGCATCAGGCATCAATGACGGCGCTGCCATGGTGGTGGTCATGAGTGAAGAAAAGGCACTTTCAATGGGCATTCAACCTCTTGCTTATATTGCAGGCCATGGAACAGCAGGTGTAGACCCATCTATTATGGGTTATGGACCCGTTCCAGCGACAAAAATGGCGCTCGAAAGAACCGGTTGGTCTGTAGAGGATATAGAGTTAGTCGAAGCCAATGAAGCCTTTGCGGCTCAGTCCTTAGCTGTAGTAGGTGACTTGGGGTTGAATCCTAAAATAGTCAATGTCAATGGCGGCGCAATAGCACTTGGGCACCCGATTGGCGCCAGCGGCGCGAGAATATTGGTAACTCTTATTCATGAAATGAAGCGCCGAAGTGTATCTAAAGGTCTTGCAACCCTTTGTATTGGCGGCGGCATGGGAACGTCGCTTCTCATTGAACGCAAATAGCTAATAACTTTCCCTTAAAAATAGTCATAATTGAATGTTCCAAAAGAATGAGCCCTTCTGAGGTGGTACCCCCTAGTCAGAAGGGCTTGTTTCAGTTCTTAGAACCATGCCCATGCATTCTACGTTCGTTTAGTTCTATAATATGCATAGTTTGATGATACAAGAATGGATAAAAACTTTTACTCCACACAACAAAAAAATATCCAATTTGTGATATAATTCATCTTTATAAATGTAAACATTATTGCGAAAGGAACCTAATATGCATATTATCAGTGGCAACAAACCCATAAACGAAAATAACGAACAAAAAACGCCAAAATTGAGAAGAAAAACCATATCCCTGATGACCCTGGGATGTCCGCGAGTAACTTGAAATATGATTGCTACTAGACACTGGTATCAGAGGTGTTGAAGTGGTTTTGATTTTCTCAAAGATGCAAATTATATAATAGGAATTGAAGAGAACCTCCATCAGATTCATACTAAGAACCTGTAGGGTTCTTTTTTTTGAGCAAATTGAAACTATAATAAAAAATACTAAAATTGAAATTTAGCTAAAACATATAAAGGAATATAAGTTGTGCAGTTGAACCATTGTTTGGCGTGGCAACAGGCGCGATGAAACCAATTGTAAAACGGGTTGGCAAAAATCAGACTTTGGCAGATGGGTTTATAGATAGCAGTGTTGATTTGACGATGTCTGGCGGATGGAGTTGCCATGAATGGCTTCTTGGTTCCAAGAAAGATGAAGAATATGATTCTAATAAACTTCAGAAACTTTTAAGATGGGTAGAAGAATCCATGCACACCCAATCCGATTATACCAAACAATCCATGAACCGTTTTGTGATTGCAGTCGGTGTTTCTAAAGGAAAAATAGGCTTTAAAAGCAAGCATGTGAGAAGTTGAATTTAACCATTTTAGAATATGATCATACAAGAAAATATCAATAAAGTCAGGCGCTTAAAGTCACACATTTAAGCGCCTTTTAAGTGGGAAAATTCTGGTCAGATTGGAACGGCACTCCAGAAAGGAGTTGTGAGATGATTTTTCAAAAATTCATCAAAATACGCATAAAATTCTTCCTTGTTTGCTAAATGAACATTATGGTCAGTATGTGACATTTCATGGGCTAGACAATTGGGAATTAGAGACTGCATTTTAATAAAATCTTCATCGGATATTTCTTTTGGATCCTTTGAGCGGATTAACAATACCAGACATTTTAGAGTCGGCAAGAGATGGAACCAACTTTCATCATAAGCAGTGCCAGCGGCCATCGCCTGCGAACTGAACATCATTTGATAGCCCTCTACCGTTTCGACCAAGCTATTCATAAAATATTCATAACTCAAATTGGAATCGGTAGCTTGTTTAATAAAATTCATCGCTTGAGTTAAGCTGGAAAATGGCAAAGGCCAATCTTTTGTCAAAGGGTCAATGGTTGAGATTTGATCCAGCGGCAACGTGTTTGGTTTATCAGGCCCAGAGGATGTTCTGTCAAGTATAGCGAGTGCTTTTACAAACTGAGGATAAGTCGATGTTAAATATCCAGCAATTCGGCCACCCATCGAATGGCCAACCAAAATGACTGAATCTATCTTTAATACGCCTAATAGTTCGATGATGTCATCAGCCATTTCTTCAGCCGTATATTTCGATATGGGTTTACTGCTCAATCCGTGTCCTCGTTGATCGGGTGCGATAATTCTGTATTGTTTTCCATAGTGCTGGATAAAATCAAACCAAGTTTCTGCTCTTCCCCATCTACCATGAAGGCAAACAATAGTGGGGCCTTCGGTCATTGTATCAAAATAGAACATATCGATATTTTTCAACTTTGCAATGTTTCTGTGCACGCTTATTTTATTCATATGTTTCCCACCTTATGTATTAATTCGATTTTTCTAAATGTCATCACGTTTAGCTTTTCTAGTATTATAGCATATAACAAAATTGGAATCTTTTTTATTTAAGGGGCTAATTTTATGGCTATAGTTAAGGGAATAATTTTGAAATTCATTGACGGAATTTACTCTAGAGAATAAAATGATAATTGGAAATATTTTTCAATCCAACTCATATTTGAGTCTATTTGAAACGCATTGGGGGCTATGTCATGGCTAATTTATCGGAAATAAGTATCTATGAAAATATACGAGCAACTGTAACAGAGGCACAAAAAAAGGTTTATGCAACTGTTAATTTTGTAATGGTTGAAACCTACTGGAATATTGGTAAACAAATTTTTGAGGCACAAGGAAAAAATGATCGTGCTGAATATGGTACTGGTCTTTTGAAATACCTGTCTGAGAAGATGACTGCTGAATTTGGAAAAGGTTTTACCATGACGAATTTAAAGTATATGCGTCTATTTTACTCTGCTTTTCCAAATCGTCACGCACTGCGTGACCAATTGAGTTGGACACATTATAGAATGCTATTTAAAGGTTGAAGACGAAAATATAAGACAATTCTATCTTGAAGAATGTTCAAAATCCAATTGGAGTACAAGGCAATTAGAGCGGCAAATTAATTCTTATTATTATGAGAGACTCTTATCTAGCCAAGATCAAGAAGGTGTGAGAATTGAGATACAAACACTTGAAAAGGGCATGGATCCAAAAGACGTTATCAGAGATCCGTATGTACTTGAATTTTTGGGTCTTGAACAAACACCAAATCTTTATGAAAAAGACTTGGAACAAGGGTTAATCAATCACTTGCAGACCTTTTTACTTGAACTAGGGCGAGGCTTTTCTTTTGTTGCAAGACAGAAGCGAATTTCGTTTGATGGCGAGCATTACTTTATCGACTTGGTGTTTTATAACTATATTTTGAAATGCTTTGTCATTGTCGATTTAAAAGTTGGTAAACTGAAACATCAAGATATTGGACAGATGCAAATGTATGTCAACTACTTTACAAGAGAGCTTATGAATGAAGGTGACAACCTGCCCATCGGAATCATTCTTTGTGCAGATAAAAGCGATTCAGTTGTTAAATACACCTTGCCAGAAGACAACAATCAGATTTTTGCATCAAAATATAAGTTGTATATGCCATCTGAAGAAGAGTTGAAACGTGAGTTAGAGAAAGAACAAGAATTATTGGAAATTGAAATAAAATTATAAAATGAAAATAAGAAAGGTTTGTTTATGAAAATAAATTTAAAGTATTTAGTTGCGTTTTCAATTTTGTTAATAATCGAGATCATGATAGCCATTTTTGTAAACGATGCCATTATTAGACCGTACATTGGGGATGTTCTAGTGATCATTTTGATGTACACCTTTATACGAGCTATTATAGAAAAAAACATAAAATATTTGCCCATATACTTGTTGATATTAGCTACATCTGTGGAACTGTCTCAATATTATCACCTTGTAAACTTACTGCATTTGCAAAACAATAAAGTGCTGTCGATAATTATTGGTAATTCGTTTGATGTAAAAGATATTTTGTGTTATCTAGTAGGTGCTATAGTTTTACTGGTTTGGGAGAAAATCGAGAAAAAACATCAGTTTTGATGAAATTAGCACTATTTAAAAATATATGGAGGTGCTTTTATGAGCTCAAAGACAATGAATAAAGAGGATATTATTCGAACATTAAATGCAATTTCTTTGCCTTTTGAATCGTATTAGGTTCTAGCAGGCTCTGCCTTAGTGATGCACGGTATCAGAGACTTAACAAACGATATTGATATCGGATGTACGACAGTGTTGTTTGATAAATTAGCTCAGAATAATAATTCAGTTAAAACAATGGATGATGGTAATCGAGCGCTCGTTTTTCATGAAGTGATAGAAGTGTTCGAGAATTGGAATGTTAATGGAATAACTGAAATTGCTGGATTGCCCGTCGCGACAGTATCAAGTATAAAAAAACATAAAGAAGAACTTGGAAGAAAAAAGGATTTAGCAGATCTTATATTAATCGATTCATACTTAAGTCGCAATAAATTATAAATCAACTCTAGCACACCAACAAATTCCGTAAAATTTTCATTCCCCCAAAACAAAAATTCCCACCAATTTGTGATATAATTCATCTTTATAAATGTAAACATTATTGCGAAAGGAACCTAATATGCATATTATCAGTGGCAACAAACCCATAAATGAAAACAACGAACAAGAAATGCCAAAATTGAGAAGAAAAACCATATCTCTGATGACCCTCGGTTGCAAAGTCAACCAATACGAAACCGAGGCCATGAGCGAACTCTTCGCAAACAAAGGCTACGAAATACTCCCGTCAGAAGCCAGAGCAGACTATTACGTGATCAACACCTGTTCGGTCACCAATCTTGGCGAGAAAAAATCCAGACAGTATATCCGAAAAATGAAACGCCAAAATCCGAATGCCATCATCGCCGTAGTGGGCTGCTATTCTCAGGTTGCTACAGACGAAGTCATGAACATAGAAGGCGTCAACTTAGTGCTTGGCACCAACGAACGCAGCCGAATTGTGGAATATATGGAAGAACTCGAACCGTGGGATAAAGTCAGCTACGTCGGCGACATCATGCAAGTTAGAGAATTCGAGGAACTGCAAATCGACCATGTGACAGACAAAACCAGAGCCTTCATCAAAATTCAAGAGGGTTGCAACCAGTTTTGCAGCTATTGCATCATTCCCTACGCCAGAGGCCCAATCCGCTCCCGTCAGCCAGAGCAAGTCATTAAAGAAGTCAAACGACTTGTCGAGAACGGCTTCAAAGAAATTGTCCTCACAGGCATACACATCGCCTCATACGGAAAAGATTTCGGCAACATCGAACTAATTGACCTGCTCAAACAGGTTCACGAAATAGACGGTCTAGAGCGCATCAGACTGGGGTCCTTAGAACCAAGACTGCTCAGCGAAGACTTCATCAAAACCATCCAGACGATGGAGAAATTCTGTCCTCATTTCCACCTGTCCCTTCAAAGTGGCTCAGACACAGTTCTAAAAAGAATGAACCGCAAATACGACGCCCAAACCTATCTGGAAACTGTCGAAGCAATCAAATTGGCTTTTGACGCCCCGTCCTTTACAACGGACGTGATCGTCGGATTCCCGGGAGAAACGGATGCAGAATTTGAAGAAACAATGGCTTTTGTTTCAAAAGTGGGCTTTGCTAAAATTCATGTGTTCCAGTATTCACCTAAAAAAGGAACGCCTGCGGCGGACATGGGCTGTCAAGTAAACGGAGATGTGAAACACACTCGCAGTGAGCGTTTGATTGCCTTGTCAGATCAAATGGAGCAAGCTTATTATGAATCTTTAATCGGAAAATCGTTTACTGTTTTAATAGAAGGACTTTCCACTTCAAACGACGAATACATGGAAGGGTTGTCTGAACGCTATGTCCGTGTCTTTGTTCCAAAGGACGAAACATTGATTGGCACCCTTCAAAAGGTAAATTTCCAAAGCGTGAAAGGTGACATCGTTTATGGTGTTAGGGTTTAATGAAAACTAATTTGGAGGCGCACTTATGTCAGATTGTTTATTTTGTAAAATAATCGAAGGATCCATTCCATCAACAAAAGTTTATGAAGACGAACAAATTTTTGCGTTCAAAGACATTAATCCGATGGCACCTGTCCATGTGGTTATTGTTCCAAAAGTCCATTTTGACTCACTCAATGAAGTCGATGAGAACACATTTATGGTGCTTGGATACCTCATGAGCAAGGTGCCAGAAATTGCTCAGAGCCTTGGTGTTAAAGAGAGTGGCTACCGACTTGTCAACAACTGCGGCGTCGATGGTGGGCAGACGGTTGGGCACATACATTACCATCTTTTAGGTGGAAGAAATCTTCAGTGGCCTCCTGGTTAAAAAGTTCTCAAAAAGGCTTGCAATTTTTAATTATTTTATGTATACTATTCAAGTATTCTGTGTTCCTCTGTACTTATGACACAGAAATTCGGTGGCGTAATCAGAATGCGCAAGTATCACACGGGGGGAGGGGAATACTGTGGCAGGTATCAAAGTTGGAGCTAACGAGACAATTGATAGTGCACTTCGAAGATTCAAGAGAGAGACTACTAAATCAGGTGTCTTGGCAGAAGTTAAGAAGAGAAAGCACTATGAAAAGCCTAGCGTTAAGCGTAAGAAGAAATCAGAAGCAGCAAGAAGAAAAAATAAGAGCAAAGCTTTCTAGTAACTAAATAGGTTTTAGTGAAAACTAAAGCAAATTTAGAAATACCTAAAAAGAGGTGAACGATTATGCTCATTAAAGATCAGCTGATGGAAAACCTCAAGGTAGCAATGAGAGAAAAGAATGTCGTCCAGAAAAACACCATCACAATGCTTAGAGCAGCAATTAAGCAAGTGGAGGTGGATCAGAGGGTTGATCTCGAAGATGAGGGCGTCATAGAAATCATTGCTAAGCAAATCAAGCAAAAACGATCTGCTATTGAAGAATTTGAAAAGGCAAGTCGTGAAGATTTGGTTGACGAAGCTCATCAAGAGATCAAAGTACTCGAAGCTTATTTGCCCGAACAACTCAGCGAAGAAGCACTCAAAGCGATTATTGCAGAAGCGATTACTGAAACCGGCGCTACAACTCCAAAAGAGATGGGCAAAGTGATCACTATTGTTTCTGGGAAAACCACTGGGAGAGCTGATGGGAAGCAAATTGCAACCCTCGTTAAGGAACTTCTCAGCAAATAGATATAAGGCTGTCCAGCAATGGACAGCTTTTTTAGTGCAAAAGTTTAGGGATGCTTTTTGGAAAGCATTGCTATTATATATACTAAGAAGTATAATAATGAAGCACTCTTTTGAGTGCGTTTATAAGTTGAATTATTAATTCAACTTATAAATATTATCTGGAGGGTTTTAACTTGCTTAAATTTCAAACAGAAAATGAACAAGATAAAGTACAAATTAGTGATACTTTAATTGAATTATTAATCAAATCAGCTGAAGAAACACTTAGATTTGAAGGCTTTCAGGAAGTGACGGCAGAAGTCGACTTGTCTATAATAGACAATGTAGGCATCCAAGCCATCAACAAAGAACACCGCGAGAAAGACCAAGTAACGGACGTCCTTTCGTTTCCACAATATGAAAATCTTAAAGATTTAGAAGAATTAGAAGAAGAATATCTCTATTTGGGAGACATCGTCATCAGTGCAGAAAAAGCGGTGGAACAAGCAGCGCTCTATGCACATAGTTTTGAGAGAGAAATGTGCTTTTTAGTGGTTCACAGCATGCTTCATTTATTAGGCTATGACCATTTGACGCCTTCGGACGAAGCTTATATGAAAGAACTTCAAGAGACCATCCTTGACAACTTAGGCATTACACGAGCGTGAGGTGAATAAGCGTGAGAAAAAGTTTCTTTTTTGTTCTGATCACCTTGGCCATTCTCCTTGGTCTTTCCGGTTGTAAAATGTCGGCTGAGCGCGCATTGACTCAGGAATCAAATAAGGTTGAAACGGCGCCTGCTCCGACAGTGGTAGAACCCGTTGTCACTGCATCGGAAGGCGACCTTTGGAGTGCAAAGCTTAAGAGTCAAAGACCTATTGCAGTCATGTTTGATAACCATGCAGGTGCTAGACCACAAGCAGGTCTAAAAGATGCAGAAATTGTCATAGAAGCACTTGCAGAGGGAAATATTACGCGCTATATGGCTTTCTTTTTTGAAGGGATGCCAGAAAGTGTTGGGCCAATTCGTAGCGCAAGACCCTATTTTCTAGATCGAGCAATGGAATACGATGCTGTCTATGTTCATGTAGGTGGCTCTCCAAAAGCACTGAGTGATATAAGACAGTTAAGAATTGCGGATTTAGATGGCCTTAGCGGTAGCAATAAAGTGTTCTTTAGAAAGAAGCATAAAAAAATTCCACATAACCTCTATTCTACAATGGCGATTCTTAGAGGTGAAGCGGACAGACGTAAATTCGATAAAGACTCAGTTGTCACAGCTTCAGTTTTTGCAAATGATGATACAACGCCTATCGGCGAAGTGTCACTCTATGTAAAAATGCCATACCGCAAGAACGACGGCGGTTATATGGTATCTTACAATTATCTGGCCGACTCAAAGGTATACCAAAGATCAATCAATGGCGTTGTTCACTTAGACGAAATTGACAAGTCATCTATTACAACTAAAAATCTTCTGATTCAGTACGTCCAAACAAATGTGGTGGACGATGCTGGTCGACTTGATTTAGATTTAGTAGGTAGCGGTGACGCTTGGTGGCTGACAGACGGCGTAAAAACCGCTATAAAATGGGAAAAATCATCTAGAGAATCAAAAACGAACTATACAACTTTGGACGGGCGCGAAATTCTACTCAACCCAGGAAATACTTGGATTCAAATTGTGCCTAAAAACATGACTATTCAATGGGAAAAAATATGAGGTGGATAACATGATTAATTATGATGAATTGGTAAAATTGGCTTATGAAGCAACAAAAAACGCTTACACGCCTTACTCAAACTTTAATGTAGGTGCTGCGCTTTTAACGAAGAGCGGTAAAATATATACTGGCTGCAATGTTGAATGTGCCTCTTACGGCGCAACAAACTGCGCAGAAAGAACAGCTATTTTCAAAGCGGTTTCTGAAGGTGAAAGAGAATTTGCTGCCATTGCAGTTGTAAGCAGTTCAATGGATTACACATACCCTTGCGGAATTTGCCGTCAGGTTATAGCTGAATTTGGAGACGAAACGATGGAAATTATCTTGGCAAAGGATCTTGAATACAAGGTCTTTACTCTTGCCGAAATGTTGCCACACTCGTTTACCCAAAAGGATTTAAAATAGACAGGAGGCCAAAATTTGAGCTTTAAATCAGGATTTGTTACCATTATTGGTAGACCAAACGTAGGTAAATCAACACTCGCTAACGCCATTCTCGGTGAAAAAATTGCGATTATGTCTGATAAACCACAAACGACTAGAAATAGAATCAATGCCATTCATACAGACGAAGAGTGTCAAATCGTCTTTATCGATACGCCAGGACTTCATAAACCTAAAAATAAATTAGGCGACTTTATGGTTGGATCAGCGCTTGACACTTTGAAAGAGGTAGATGTGGTGGTTTATTTAGTAGATGACTCCGACAGAATTGGGCCTGGGGACGAATTTATCCTTGAGCGCCTTGTCGATATCAAAACGCCCGTTATTTTAGCCATCAATAAAGTGGATCTCATTTCACCTGAGCGTTATGCGAAAATCGTCAACAACTATAAAAATTATCCGTTCATCAAAGAAATTATCAGCATTTCGGCTCTTAACAACAAGAACATTGAACATTTAATGGCTTATATCAAGAATTTCCTTGTTGAAGGACCAATGTACTATCCAGGCGATATTTTAACCGATCAGCCTGAAAAAGCGGTTTGTGCTGAGATTATCCGTGAGAAATTATTGCATTATTTAGACGATGAGATTCCGCATGGTGTTGCGGTTGAAATTGATTCGTTCAAAGAACGCAAGAAACAAGATATGATTGATATTCGTGCGACCATTATTTGTGAGCGTGAATCACATAAGGGTATTATCATTGGTAAAAATGGTAGAAAACTTAAAGGTGTTGGAAAAAGCGCCAGAGAAGATATTGAAAGACTATTGGGAACAAAAGTGTTTTTAGAGCTTTGGGTTAAAGTTCGTCCAGGTTGGAGAGATTCAGATACTTTCCTCAAGAATTTCGGTTATAAAAAAGATTAATGTTGTTCAACCAAGTGCATTAGTCACTCGATTGAATAAAGAAAAGGCAGGTGGTTTCATGCAAGGCGATTTCAATGAAAAATTGGAAGAGTATGTTGCGACACTAATCCGGCAAATGCAAAATGGAGAACATGAAAGTATAAAAGCTTTTAATGAAACGCTTCACGCTGTAGATATTGCTTTGATTATGAGAGAACTCGATGAACATTATAGAAATATTTATTTTAGCCTGCTCGGTTTCGAGGAGGCTTCTGCCGTTTTAGAAGAAATGAGTGCAGAAGCGTTTTATGACTTAATCAAAAATTTAGATAAGAATCTGCGAATGCTCATCTTGGATTTTATGCCACAAGATGATATCGTAGATAAACTATACGATTTGCCTGCCAACCAGAAGAACCGAATTTTAGCTTATTTGGATATTCAAGATGCAAAGGAAGTTGTAGAGTTACTTGACTATAAGGAAGACTCTGCCGGCGGAAAAATGACGAAAGATTACGTCACATTAATGCCGAACATGACAGTCGATGAAGCCATAGACCAGCTAAGAATGACAGCGCCTGACGCTGAAACCATCTATTATGTATTCGTGACAGATGAAGAAGAAACGTTGCTTGGTGTCATTTCACTGCGTGAGCTCATCGTTTCAAAAGGCGATGTTCTGATTGAGGACATTATGAACCCTCACGTGATAGCAGTTCACGAGAATGCAGATCAAGAAGAAGTTGCAAGAATTGTCTCCAAGTATAATTTCTTGGTTGTGCCAGTTATTGACGAAAGTCAAAGACTAAAAGGCATTATTACCATAGACGATATTATTGACGTTATTGAAGAAGAAGCAACAGAAGATATCTTCAAATTCGCAGGGTCTTCGGATCTGGAAGACTTTGAAGACGATGACTCTTCGCTTAAACGTATTGTTTATGCCGTCAGATCTAGACTTCCGTGGCTGATTGTCACTATTTTCGGTGGTCTTCTTTCTGCAAGTGTCATAAGCAAGTTTTCTGGAACGTTATCAATGGACACAACGTTGGTTTTGTTTATGCCGTTGCTTGCTGGAATAGGTGGAAATGTAGGCACGCAGTCATCAACCATAACGGTTCGAAGCATTGCACTTAATTATATTGAGGGCTGGACGGTTGTAAAAACAATTTTACAAGAAGTGGCGGTTGGTTTGATTATTGGTACCGTGTGCAGTTTGATAGTCGGTGTCGTTGCGTATTTGACCCGAGGAGAGATGATTCTCAGTGTGATTGTAGGTCTTTCAATGTTTGCCAATATTGTAACGGCAGCTACCATCGGCACACTCCTTCCACTTACCTTTAAAAAGATTGGAATTGACCCAGCTGTGGCATCCGCCCTGTTTATTAGTACCGTTGTAGATATTACAGGATTATCTATTTATTTTGGGTTAGCAACCTATCTGATGAGGGTATTAATTAATTAGGGGATTACGACATTAATATTTGGGAGGCGAAACGTGTGCTTTTGACAAGTAACGCAGTTGTTTTAAAACGACAAAAGTTACAAGATCACGATGTCCTCGTCACTCTGCTAACAGATAAAGGTGGAAAGCTTAAAGCCATCGCAAAGGGTGCAAAGAGTGGCAAGTCAAGTCTTGCAGCTTCGACTCAACCGTTTGTATTTGGAGAAGTGGTTCTATCCCTTGAAAGAGATTGGAATAAAATCAGATCCATCGATGTGACAGATCCTTATGCAAAGTTTCACAGTGACTTGACCCTTATGGCTTACGGCAGTTATATGCTTGAGTTGACTAATTTTTTATTGGAAGAGGGTGTTGTGCACCATAAAGCATTTGTTAACCTCATTGATACACTGGATATGCTTTGTGAAGAGGATGCGCAGTATGATCTGATTAAAACGGTTTTTGAAATTAAAATGATGATGTACAGCGGATATCAAATGACCGTAAACAAATGTCAGCAGTGCGGTTTGGAGAATCATGAATATTTATGGTTTTCTATCGAAAATGGAGGTATAATATGTGATAAGTGTAAGGATTCGATGAGTGACTTGTGGTTGCTTGGAAAAACATTACCTAAAATCATGGATTATATGCAACAAAAAAACATTAGAACCGTAGCGAAAACAAAAATTAATTTAGTGTATTTGGAAAAACTAAGTCAATTGATGAAGCGATATATGCTCATCCACACTGGGTTTTCTAGTTCAAAAAGCCTTGAGTTATTGGAAAGTATCAGACTACTTTAAAAGGAGTGTGTTCATTATGGTAACGATTACTTTAGAAATGGTTGATGAAGTCAGAAACAGAACGGGTGTAGATTACAAAACGGCGAAAGAAGCCCTAGAGTTATACGAAGGGGACGTTCTAGAAGCCATTATTTACTTGGACAGCTTCAAATCATCAGGAGAAAAACACAAGTCAGATTTTTCTTCGAAAACAGGCGATATGATGGATCAATTAAAAGAATTGGTTAACAAAGGCATTGTGACTAAAATTTTAGTCCTTAGAAAAGACCGCGTGATTATGGACATTCCTGTACTTGCTGGCGGATTGGCTGCATTTGTTTTCGCACCTGCTACGATCACTGCAATTGTTGCTGCTGTAGCAACGGGTTGTGTGCTTAAAATCATCAAAGAAGACGGTGAGGAAATTAATCTCAACGAAAAAACACAAGATGCTTTTAAAACGGTAGTAGAAACAACTGAAAATACCTTTAATAGCTTTACTAGAAAAGGCTCAAAAGAAAAGCCTTCTGCTGAAGAAAAAAAAGAGGATGAAACTGTAGCGGACGATGATATTGAAATTGATATTGACGTTAGCAAGTTTGCCAATAAAGATGATGACGATCAAGACTATATTGTAGAAGCAAGATTCATGGAACATGGTGGTGAAGCGGATACAGAGGAAGATAAGAAATAATCTTTGTCAGTCTTTGATTTATTAGGGTTAAACGTTAAAGACAGGCTCTTTCGTCCCTATACTGTAGGATGAAAGAGCTTTTTTCTGCTTAAAAACATCAATAAAATGACTTAGAGGAGGATTTCTTATGACACAAAAATCGATGGAGAAAATTGTATCTTTGGCTAAAACCAGAGGTTTTGTATTTCCAGGCTCAGAAATTTACGGAGGTCTTGCGAACACATGGGACTACGGCCCACTTGGCGTAGAATTTAAAAATAACGTTAAAAAAGCATGGTGGAAAAAATTCATCCAAGAATCACCTTACAATGTTGGGGTAGACGCTGCTATTTTAATGAACCCGCAAACTTGGGTTGCATCTGGTCACGTTGGCGGTTTTAACGATCCTCTTATGGACTGCAAAGACTGTAAAACAAGATATAGAGCAGACAAATTGATTGAAGATTATTTCATGGAAAATGGTCTTGACCAAGTGGTAGACGGCTGGTCGAACGAAAAAATGGAAAATTACATGAAAGAAAAAGGCATTAAATGCCCTTCTTGCAAAAG
>JAYVIR010000058.1:0-2513 GCA_043770095.1 Eubacteriales bacterium | reverse complement strand
TACAAAATAGAATCTAAACCAGATCCTAATAAAAAATAAGTAAAAAAAAGAGACTCATTTGAGTCTCTTTTACGTTTCGTGTCTGTTCATCATTCCAAGCCAAATATCTTCCATGTCTGGCGCGTCCCAAGTTTGGTTCCTGGACATCTCTTGAATATATATCATCCAAACCATAGATGATTCACCGACTTGCGGCATTAATCCTAAATCAATCAGGATCCACAATAGTTGAGTCATCTTTTCTAATTCATGCAACTTCATCTCTATTTTTCATTTCAACTCGCAAGATCCACCACCGAAACATGCTAATTCATCTGTTAAATTGGTTAGATCATGCTTCTCATCAACCTTCGTTAAATCAATCTCTACCAATGATTCTAACATACGTTTGTAGGTTGACTCACTAATTGGCTCATGTGGAGCCTGAACATAAGTGTGATCGTCGAACGGCAATAGACTAAGTCCCATATATGATTGACGATTGTTCCACATCCAAGCCTTAACTATATCCCATTCATCTTTTCTTACGTTCACCGTTGCAGAGACATTATGTCTATTAATGCCAGAAACATGCCCAGGAGCAATCCACTCTCTAGAGAGCAAAAGGATGCGATCTAAGAATGTTAATGCATCCTCTTCTCTATAAATAGCACCTTCTGGTGCCCTTACGGGAATAGATATCTTTGCTTGAACGTCTGGCTTAAAAAAATCATCTTCAATTAGATCTGGGAAATTCTTAGCAAGATAGGCGTAAATCGGCTCAATCTTGTTCACCTCCATTCTGCGTATATAAAATGGACTCCACCAACCGTGAATACCTGAACTACTTCCAAGAACAAGCGATGTCGTTCCTGCTGGCTTAATCGTAGTGACCCGAGCGGCAGAATTGATCCCGATAATGGATGAAATTATTTGATTAGTCTTCACTGCAATTTCTGCAGCAGCTTTAAGATCTAATTTAAGAACTGCACCACTAGCGATTCCAGTCATAGAGACGCCGAGCAGAGCTTCTTTTTGAGTTGTTTCTCGCCAGATAGGACGAAGGTAATAGAAGTCAGAATACCCAGCTTGCAAGGTTCCTAAGAACGCCGCTGCTTCCGTCCTTGCTTCAAGCTCTTCTTGAGAATCAATATCAGTTGCATTGATCTCACATAAGTTACAGAATTGAAAAGGTTGGAGTGCAATTTCGGCACAATTATGAATAAATATTCCAGAACTGGTTATAGCCTTATCATCTTTAGTGGAAGTTATAATTCCAAAGTTATGCACATCTTCCACTGTCATGTCATAGACATCTTCGTATCCGCAGAACTCGATTGAAACTACCTTATGATTATAAAGAGAATCAGTTGGTTGAGGTTTTCTTATAGATCTTTTAGCTTCGGGTTCATAACCTAACTCTATCGCTGCTCTTTTTAGCATAGAGACAATGGTTCCCAGTGCATCTTTGCGGAATTTTGAGAAGAATATCGGGGCTCCTATATTGGCAGCAAATATCTCCCAATCACCACCATTGGCACATCTACCAATAGATTCCGTTAATCTGATCGCCATGTTGTAGATGTCTTCGTTAGTCAACTCTGAGCTATTTGGATTTTTTAATCCCGAACCAGCATCACTAAGCTTACTCTTCCAGGCATTCTTGTCTTTTATTCTAAAGACAGCGTTGCTACTTCCAAGCATACCTACCCTATGTAGAGCGATATGGTCTGCATGAGGCATTGCTATTAAGTTATCTAGGCTGTCATTGGTACTATTAAAATCTGCATGGTGTATCGCGGTAGTTTTTGCGTCTACGATAATGCCTCCATGTTCGGCAATCATCCTATATTGTCTACGATCTCTTCCGACATTAGAGGATATTTGTCTATATCTTTCGTTAGAGATAAAGGAATTGAACGGCATTAAGCTATCGCCAGCCTTTAAATCTTTAAGTGGAATATATTCGCCATTACGCAGCATTATTAGGTGATCTGGAGTTGCCCTTAATGTAGAGCCATCGTCAAGAATGAGTTTCCATATTTCTGCATTCTCTCTAGTTTTCCATGTTTTAAGTGATTGTTTTCTAACTGTTTTTCCGTTTTCAATAGCATAAACAGGATAGAGGGTTCCAACCAAATCTTTAATAGGAACTGCATTTCTTCCATCCGCAACTGCCACCAGAGTGTCTCCTGTTACACAAGGATTTACTCCCCAATCAAGGTCATCAGTCCAAAGTATTCCAGGTTCACCAGCATTAGAAGCCTTTGCAGCTTCAAAAATCCGATTGAACTCAAAGTAATTATCATCACTACGTAAAAAAGTTGCAGAATTGTTGCTGCGTCCGCGCTCAGGGTGGGTAGTCCACCATTCTCCGCTCTTACATTCTGCCATAGCTTGGTCATCATTGCTGAAGATAGAGATCATCGCAGCACGACGTATTCCTCCAGAGATAACCGCATCAGCAAGAATACATAGACAATCGTGTACTTCAAGTGTTGTAAGTTGACGTCCAGTGGCAGAAATTAATATTG
>JAYVIR010000057.1:0-9133 GCA_043770095.1 Eubacteriales bacterium | reverse complement strand
ACTTTAATATTGTCGGTTGGCAACTGAGTCCTATCAATCAAAACAAATCTGTCGTATATTCCAAAACTATTTCTAGGTATTAACGCTTGTTCTTTGCGTTTAGAAGAGTAACCAATAACCCAACTCATGCCAAATCACCTACTTAACTTTTTTATGCGTCTTGCTGTTTCTGATGTCGCTAACAACGCTGCTTGTTATTTCTAATTCTCTTGATATCTCAGCATTGCTCAGACCATCTGCAATTAACAACCTGATACATCTAACCTGTTCATCAGTAGTCTTAACTCTATTAAAATTATCAGGCTCGAATGGTTCTTTTTGATAGCGTTACGCTTTGCGATTATAGCTTCGTTCTGCGCTGATGTAGGCTCTTTTCTGATAGTAGTCTTAAAAAGCTTCATTCCGTTTTGTATGACCCATACTAGGTCAAAATTTGGGTACGACTGTATCACTTCAAACATTTTATTCACCTGCCTTTGCTAAAAGTTCAATTGCCTCTTCGATTACTTTGAGTGCTCTTGCATCGCTAATTTTATTAGCACGCATGGCCTCTTTCAGGTATACACTGTACACCTGTATTGTATACAGCATTATTTCAGCTTTTGTTTTTTAGGCACTTCAATCGGTTTTGGTGCAAACTTTCGCTTTGCCATGTGCCCTCCTAGATATAGTTTTTAAGTTGAAGTTGTTTTAATATCTCTACTACTACATTTACCGATAAGCCGTTCCCGGCTTGTTTGTATAGCTGACTGTTTGAATTAACTCCGCTGCTTTATAAAAGTCTTCGTCTGTTGCTCCTTGAAGTCTCCAACATTCTAGTGGGGTTAGTTTTCTAATTCTGTAGTTTGTGTAAATCTTTTGTTCTCTACCGCCGCCTGTCGGCACCGTTATTGTTGGCGCTATTCCTTCAACTCCGTGCACTCTATTCATTTGGTCGTTGCCGTAGTGTTCCAGACTGCCAACTACTTGTATTTCATTTAGTTCAACAACCGCTTGATTGCAGCCACAAGTTAACGTTTGTGCCACACCTCTTCCAACTCTTCCTCGTCTTGTTAGGCTGTTTGGTTGTTCCATATTAATTGAGTCGCCTGGGATAGCCACTGCATAGCCTTTCTTTGTGGCTTCTTTTACTTTTACCACCCCGAACTCTTCAATCAGCACTCCGTGTTTGTCTTGGCTTGTGAGCGTAAAACTAGGATCGCCGTTATATTTGAATCTTCTGCCGTTTTGGCGCTTATCTAGTCTATCTGGCGTTAGGCATGGCACACATACTTTAGGTTGTCTATTCCCGCCTGTCATAGTGTCTATGCAAGCGCATATTCCTTCGACAGATACCACACTATTCATTGTACTCGAATGCCTATTTTCATCAATTTTACATAACTCTACTATTTTTAATCCTTCACCTTTATTTGTAGTAATGCACGGAGATGTATCACCATTGTATACTTGACCGTTCATTCTTTTGCCACTCGGGTTTGTGTTTCCGATGTACTTATTTAAATCAGTGCTTTTAATTTGACTTATTAACTTAGCACATTTTTCCTCGCTAATATAAAACTTTTCATCTACTTCTGTTTCTAATAAATCTTTCAATCTAATGCCGTTGTCAAACTTTTGCGGCCAATCAAATCCGTTGTCTATGTCGTTTCTGATACTGACTATAAAGACACGATCTCTATTTTGAGGAATGCCACAGTCTTTTGTATTTAATACTTTTAGGTAGTTTGTATACCCTGCCATAGTTAAACACGTCAGCATTGATTGTAACGTCTCTGCGTGGGGTTTGTTTGTAAGGCCTTTTACATTCTCCATGATTGCTATTTTAGGCTGCTTTGCTTGGATTATTCTGAGTGAGTCAAAGAACAATACTCCTCGGTGTTCGTCTACTCCTAAACCTTTACCTGCTACACTGAAAGCCTGACATGGTGGCGAATAGAAGAATAAATCTATTGGCTCAACCTCGTTACCATTTATTTTAGTTACGTCTCCATAATTCTTTACATCACCGTGTATCGCTTTGTAACTGTTGTATGGGTACTTATCAAATTCAACACAAAATTGTGTCGTGTATGGTATATCTAACTGTTTTAATGCCATCTCCCAGAACCCAACGCCTGAAAAACAACTGCCAACTCTTAATTTATTCATTTATATTTTCCTCCAAAGTTTTATAAAATTCACTTGCGCCCGATATGAATATTTGACCGAATCGTGTGCGGTAATATTCAGAACATGTGATCGTGCAGGTTTCCATCGGCCTAGTCATGGCCACGTACATTATACGGCGCTCTTCATCGATGTCGTTAGATTTCTTAGTATTCGGAAAGATACCTTCTGTTACTCCCATGATGTAACAATGACGCCACTCCAAGCCTTTTGCGCCGTGTATAGTGCAGATTGTAACGGCGTCTTTTTCTTCAAGTTGCTTCTCCTGAATGTCTTTAATACATAACCACTTTATAAACGCCTTGACGGACTTGTCTTTGCTTTTCTTTTGCCACTTGGTAATTTGTTCGTTGGCTTCGTCAAAGTCTCTTAAGCGTGAATGTAATCCCAGTGTAGCGTATTCAGCAATGGCACCTACAGCTTGCAACGCTTCGAAAAATACTTTATCTGCGTTATCATCCAACATGGATTGAATCAATTTTACTTTTTCTTTTAGAACGCCGCTAAGTTTTGAATCAATCGGCTGCTCGTTGATCATGCTGTCGGTAATCGCTTTTTGAATTTCAAAGTCCGACATGCGCCGTTTAGGAAAATTGATCCACTGGCTAAAAGCAAATGAGTCAGTTAAGTTAATGCAGAACTGGATAAATTTCATTGCTTGGCGTACATGAGGCAATTTAAAAGGATCTTCTGAATTTGATACCAGATTGACTGGCAACCCTTTAATTTTTAAATACTCGGCAACTCCCGAAGCGAGCGCATTTGTTCGGCATAATACAGCGTGGTCTTTGTATACCGATTCTTTGCTTATGATTTCTCTATATACAAACTCACATTCTGCATCAAAGTCTTTTGCAGTGTGAAGCAATATGTCATCGCCATGACTGTGCGCCACAACGTCTATAACAGTACCAATTGTATTGAGTGATACTATCTCATTCGCTCTGTCTACGATTTGCTGCGTTGACCTATAGTTATCCGTAAACGTTATTTGCTCTACGTCTGGCCATTCGTCTTTGAAGTTTAGAATGTACTCAATTTTCGCCCTGTTGAATGCGTAAATACTTTGGTTTGGATCCCCAATGACAACAAGTCTTTTAGGGTTTAACGCTTTTAATAAATCGTTCTGAAAATTATTACTATCTTGAAATTCATCAACCATTACAAACTCATAATCATAATTCGCGCGCACCTCTTTAATTTTTAAAAGTTCAGTACACATATTGATAAGGTTGTCTAAATCAAGCGCAATGTTTTCAATGCAAAATTGCTCGTAATATTTAGCGCACATCTTAGCGTCTTTAAACTCCTTGGTATCTTCATCAAGTTCGGCGTAAATATACTTTACAACCTGAGCCATGGTGCATTTTAAATTAAGGCGCTTTATGATGGCTTTGCATATGTCGGCTCTGTCCAGCTGATCATAAATTGTAAAATCTAATTTGCCATTTAATATCTCGTGGTCTTCCCAGACCGGGGACACATGCCGAGCATTTTCCGTGATTACTTTGATTGCAAAACTATGAAAAGTATTTGCAAACATTTCGTCGGCATCTTCACCAAGTTTTTTCTTCGCGCGATCCCTGAGGTTAACCCCTGCTGCTCTTGTAAACGTAATGCACAATATATTGCGTGGGTGTACTCTTTGGTCTGCAAGAGCAGCAATCTTTTCAACCATTGCAAAAGTTTTGCCTGATCCTGCTGGACACTGAGCAATTAGGTAATTGCTTTTGCTGTCCACAAATTTTTGTTGGTTTAAGTTAAGCATTACTCAACCACCTCGAAGCCAAACAAATTAAGTAAGAATTTTCTTCCTAGTTGTGTCCATCGTCTGTCATAAACAATCTTTCCGTTATCAAGTACAGTTTGCTTAATATCTGTATATGCACAATCTGCGTATTTGCTATACAATACCCAAGTTTCATTTTGCTTAAATTGTACTTTGCGTTCATTCAATTCTTTGTTCAGTGCGGTTGCTGATTTAAATCCAAGTTCTTTACCAATTTCGGTTGAAGTGTATGTCTTTGAAACGTGCATTAAAATAGCGTTTGTTCTTTCTGCTTCAACTCTTGCTTTACGTTCTTCTTTTAGCTTTTCTAATAATGCTATACCATAGTCAGGATCATCAAGTATTTTGTCGATTGTAACTTCCGTTGCATACATACCGTTTTTTCTGATAGAGGGTATTATCTCGTCAGCCAACAAGTTTTGAAACTTAATAGCAATTTCATTGTTAGCTTTCATAGCCAATTTATAAACAATATTTTCAGGAATGAAATCTTCTTTCCCACAACTATGAGAAAAACCAACCATTTCTAAATACGTATTAACTCTAGCCCATCTCACTGTGTCGTTGCCACTTGTGGCTACGGTTGTAAAACCTAAACCTCTAGCAACATCTTCAACATTTGCATATACAATTCCATTTTCTTCATAACCTCTTACACTTTGCACAGTTAATAAATTCATACTACTCTCCTCCCATCCACTTTTTAACTTTATCGAGTTCAAATCTTACAGTTCCATTTGGTGCTTTTAAAAACGGCATTCCTTTATTCATCCATCTGCCGATTGTCATTGTAGTAACGTTTAATTCTTTTGCCAATTCAGTTTTGCTAATCATTGTTTACACCACCTTTAACAACACTATACAACATCGTAAAACATATTGCAATATAAATAAACAAAAATAAAAAAAGAAGTGGGTTACCCCACCTCTTAATTAACCTTTATAATGTTTGAAGTTGTCGCAAGGCTTTCGAGTGTTACTAATTACCTTGCCACGGTATGTTGCGTTTGGAAAGTCGTAGCACTTACCAACATCTGACTTGATATAACTCTTTTCAGCTTTGGTATAGTAAGGGTTGTAATGCATGCACTTGCCACAAGTATTGTCCATGTTGCGCCTCCTATAGTTGGATCACATTGAGGTTGTCGTTGTATCTAAGTGCGACAAGCGTCTCAGTATCAACGAAGTTGGCTGCCATAATACAAGTATCATACTTGTGCGCCAGCGCTGTTATACCCTTTACAATGCGCTGTGCTGAGTAGATGTCAACGTCGTTTATGTTGTCGATTAAAAGCAGCTTAGTTTTGCATGTTTTTTGCATAAACTCAATAACGATTGCAGTTGTTAGGATTAACGTCTCGCCGTTTGAAAGTGTTTCATATGATCGTTTATGTCCTTCTCGTTCCCATCCAAAGTTAAAGTTGTCGGTGTCGACGTAGAATTTAGCGCCATCAATTAAGGCTTCAAGATTCTCCTGAACTCCCAGGATCATCGGCGTGATTGCGTCAATAATCATTTTACCGGCAAGGCCCTTTTGACCAATGGCATCTTTCATAAGTTTGTAAGCTTCAAAGTTTTTAAAGTTTTCGTGTGAATCTAATTCTTTTTTGGCCAAGTTTTCAAGGTCGCTTTTCGCCTTAACCTTTGCTTTTACCTGGTCGTTTATCTCTGCCAAGTGCTGGCGTGTTGCTTCTATGTCGATTGTGATAAGTGTTAAGTCGATAAGTTTAAGCGTAGATCCTTCAAGTGTTTTTAATTCAGTTTGCTTATTAACGATTTCGCCTTTCAATCGCGCTATATCGTTGTCGATAGTTTCAATTTTGTGATTAACGCCATCAATTGTATTATTAATCTGAGCATTCTTAAGTGCAATGTCATTCTCTTCTTGCTTAAATGCAACAATCGAATCGTCTAGTTTTTCATTAACTGCTTTAACTTCAACTTCTGCGTTTGTTTTAACGGCTTTTAATTTAACGATTTTAGACTCGATCAAATCTAAAGATGTTCTTAATTCATCGTGAGTTTGCTTGTCTTTAATCGATTCTTGTTCGAGTTCTTCGAACAACAAATTATTTCTGTCAAGTTCTTCAGACAAGTCAAAAAGTGCTGGCTTCATATCCGTATTGCACTTAACTTTGCAGTTTACAGGACACTTGCCATCAAATTTACTTAGCATGTTGATAGTGCTTTGCAAGCTGTTGACTATATTTTGTGAAGTCGATACATTGTTTCTGCTGATTGATAGTTTTTCATCTTGACTGGATAACACCGCTTTGGCAACTTCAAATTCCTGTTCTGACTCTTCTAGTTCTTTTGTGGCGGTATCAAGTCTAATCTCTAAAATTTCAAGTTTGGATCTTAATTCCATTTGCTCTGACTCATACTTGCCAACGTCCAGCACTTTGATTTTTGCGCTAAGTTGTTGAAGTGATAAGTATAGATCGTCTTTACTTTTAAGATTTAACTCAGCTGTTATCAAGTCAATTTCTTCTGCAAGTTTTTGTGCGTTTAATCCAATTGTTTCAACTTCCTTATTATTGGCAACGCCCTTCTCATAGTCGCCAGTGAGTATGGCAAGTGTATTTGAATACTCGGTTTGTTTCTTTTCTGCAACCGCCAATCCTTTTACAGATTCAAGGTTACTTTGTTTGATGGCTGTTAATTCCTGCATGCCAATTTCATCTTTCTTTTTCTGTGCGTTGTACTCATTGAATTTAGATGTGACATATTCAAGCGCAGCGTTTACGCTTTCGTCAGCGCACTTTTTAGATACTTCAACAAGTATGTTATTCATAAACTCGTCATTAGCTAAATCAATTGTGTTAAATAATTCAGACAAGTAATCGTAAATCTTTTCTTCATTCCACTCAGCTTTATTAGGTGGGTATAATCCAAATATATACTTTTTCTGTTCGTTCGACGACATATTTGCGAACTCTGAGAAGTTAAGAACCGAATTATCAATTCCAAAGTCTGATATAATTCGGTTTGATAATTCGGTTGCGGTCTTTTCACCGCATCTATTTGAAACGTCTGCATTCTTAGAAAACTTAACTTCAACGCCATCTAGCATTTTTTTAACCTTGCGCTCTATGCCTCTAGTGTATGATCCAACGTCTGTGTTTAAAGATACGGACATTCTGTCAGCTGACGATAATTTATAGATTTCTTCGGCGGTCTTGCGGACTGTTTCGCCATCTTGCAATGTGCCGCTAATTAAAAACTTAATACCCTGAATAACTGATGACTTACCTGCGCCAGACTCACCAACAAATATGGTTGTTTTTCCAAGTTCGTGAGTGACGTTTTGTCCTTTAAGGTTGTCAAGTTCGATTGAATTAATTTGCATGTTGTTCATAGTTTAGCCCTCCAATGAGTTATCAAGTTTAGTTTTAATTGATTTAAGTGTTAAGATTGTACATTTGCTTAAGTCGGTAACTTTAAAATCTTCCATTGTGGACCGATAAGCTTCATCAGAGACAACGTCTTTAGCGTTTACAATATATTCAATTAGTTCGTTGCGTTCGTCGTTTATGTGACCTTCTACAGGTTTAGTGGTAGGTTTAGAATCGCCTACCGGCTCCATCTCTTCAAAGTTTTCAAGTTCTTCCTGATCCATTTCGGTTGTGTCGGCTTTTTCGTCCTCTGTAAATGATTCAAAATCAGGAGGTGCGGCAAATCCAGTGTTTTTATAGTCTTCAATTTGTTGAAGCTCGTCAGCTGTGAAATCATTTGTCCATTGCACAATACCGATATCAACTGTTTTGTTTTTATCTCCACCAGCGGGATTAACAACATACTTACCAACTGCTGAATGCGCCTTTACCGCATTACGATAAGCCTTTGACCAAACCTTCTTGTATTCGTGGTCACATTCATCCATATGCTTTCTAATAAGTTCAAACGCTTTTTTATAACTCACATCTAACGCATACCCTAAAATTATTTTTTCGCCCATTATTTCCTGCTCATTAATTGGCAAGAAGAAAACCGACTTTGTCTTTTTAAGTTCTTTGTACCCTTCAAAGTCGCAGAAGCTTCCAAGCTTATCATCGTATTCAGCGGCCTTGATAATCTTCTTTGTAAGCATTCCGTTAATGTCTGCAATAACTCGGGCTCTGCTAAACGCTAAATCCCCCTGAGGTGTGCGTCCGCATACAGTGACTTCTTCAACAACTCTGATTATTTTGCCGGTGCTATCAGTTTGATAATATGGGTTGTCAACTTGCTCTCCATTAGTTATCATGTGATCAATTTTTAAAATTTTAAGATCCGTAAATTTAACAATTTCCTTGTAACCTTCAAGAGTAATAAGCCATTGCTCAGCTTGTTTCTCCCAGTAAAAATGTTTTTGATTTTCAAACAATCTGACTTTTTTATAAACCGATTTAATACAACCGTCAGCACTAAACTTAATGATACTGCCACCGTCTCGCCCTAAAAGTGTTTTACAATTCAACTTATTTTCTTTGATTGTTACAATTTCAATGCCTTTGATTTCACCACTCACCTTTGCACCCTCCTGTTATTTTACTTTTTGAATCAATATAGATTCATCTTCTAACACTGTAACATTGTACTTTTGACCTTTTGAAATGTTTGCGTTGTCTACAATTTCTTTTTTAAAGCACATTCCTAGTTGAGATTTTCCAGTTTGCGTAATCACGCCAGTTGTTTTGCATAAAATATTCATAATACCTCCTATACGGTTTTAATGGATGACCGTAAACCAATTTTAAAACTACGCTTCGTAATTATTTTCTAGTTCAAACATTTCTTCAAAAGTAATTTCTGTTTCTAATTTTGCATAATTTGAAAAATCTTCTCTTACGCATTTTTCTCCACAGTCGGTTGTACCGCCACAGCCTTCTTCAATATCATTTTCTGTCACTGTTCTCCACTCTTTGTAAACAGATGTTAAATTTTTCATATTAATACCTCCGTATGTAAGTTTAGGTTTGGCGTTTTTGCCTTGCCTCTGATAACAATATAACATTACTTTACTTGTAAGTAAATTGTATTTTAAAAATATTAATAAGTTTTTTAAAAATAAAAAAAGAGCAGACGTAGAGTCTGCTCTTTCAATGGGTTGTTAATATGGGTTAGGTTTAGAATCTATTTTAAACTCTAATTTAGGTTCGGGCTTTAACTCAGAAATATTTGTGACGTTAATTG
>JAYVIR010000056.1:0-2165 GCA_043770095.1 Eubacteriales bacterium | reverse complement strand
GCACAGACATGGAAAAGCTGTATAATTATTATCTCAAAAGCCAGCAGACAGGAGAGAACCAATGAAAAAAATGACAATAGTTGTTGTAAAGCCCGACATGGAGCCTGAAGTTGCAGAAATTGACAATTCGCTTGCTGCTATGCAAGCAGTTGTTGGTGGGCACATTGAAACTGTATACTTGCCAGAAATTGGAAAGCTTATTCTTGTTTGTAACGAAGAAGGCAAGAACAAGGGGTTGCCCTATAATCGTCCTCTTGTCGGTGGCGACTTTATTGCTGGCGATTTCTTTATTACCACAGCAAAGGGTGGCGACTTCATCTCTTTAAACGCAAAGCAGATTGCTACGGCTAAGAAATTGTATGAAGTTGTTAATGACATTAGGTGGCGCAGATGAATCAGCAAAACTATGGGGTTAAACAGTGCATTTCAGCTTGTGAAAATATTGCTAAAAACAAAGAAGCAGTCCAAAGAGCTATGGAGCTTTTTGAGAAATATTGTTTGCCAGAGATTTCTGGTCACAAAGACCTTGTACTGCAAAGCTTCGTGGAATTAAAAGATGGAAGGCTGCAGGTGATGCTCTTAGCACGTTGCACGAATCTTATTTTTGAGATTAACATAGAAGCGACAGAAGCAGAGTTTAAGGCTGGCAAGCTGCCTAATGGTGATGGGGTTTTTAAATTAATTTGGTAAATTTTGGAAAGCATAGGTAATATTATGAAAGTAATATCTATGCTTTTTTTATTGGAGCGAACATGCGAATAACATCAACACATTATTATTTCTGGCGCGGTGAATTTTCACAATGGCACAAGTCTCCTTTTGTTATGGATGGAGAGCGGTTTAATTGCTGCGAACAAGCCATGATGTGGAGCAAGGCTATGTTGTTCGGAGACTTCGTATCCGCCAATAAAATACTGGCAGAGACAAACCCAAGAGAGCAGCAGGCACTTGGCAGGAAAGTAATCGGCTTTAAACAAGACATTTGGGATGAGAAAAACCCTGCAATAGTTGCAAGGTGCAACATACATAAATTTGAGCAAAACGAGCGTTTAAGAGGCATGTTGCTATCAACAGAAAATTTGATTCTAGTCGAAGCCTCACCTAAAGATAAAATTTGGGGTGTTGGACTGGCAGAAGAAGATGACAGGATTCTTGATGAGGCGAACTGGCTAGGGGAGAATAGATTGGGTGTAGCTCTGATGGTGGCAAGAAAGATGCTTAGTGGTGGCAATATTTGTATTATGGACGGCAGATATTTTTTCAAACTTAACAAGACAAATATGACACTTGATAAAATTGAAGTAAACGCTAAAAATGTCACACAATTTAAAGGTGTTATGCAAGGTGATTTGGTTATGTTTCTTGATATAACCAATACCGAAGTAGTTGCAAGTATGCCTTTATTCAAGGTGGCTGACGTGAAAGACGATGCCTTGGTGTCTGAAACATGCCTTTTGCAGACAGTGAAGGTGTAAAAGCTGTTTAATTTCTGTGTCCAAGTATAATAGGTTAATGAAGTGGACAAAAGAAAATGAAGACCTTGTTGTGTTGCTTAACAAACAAGGCAAGACTTTTAAAGAAATTGCGTTAATAATCGGCTCGACGGGCACATCCATTAAACACAAGCTGCGCAGAATACAGCAAGCTTCTAATATGGATAGATACAAGCACACCGAAGAGAAATTAAAGCAAATTTTTGCTTTTCTGCCAAAAAATAAATCCTTAAAAATTTTGGAAACACATTGTGGTTATGGTTCTTTAACTGAGCACTACTGCCAGCATGGTGAAGTAACAGCGGTAGATATTGATGCGAAACGAGCAGAACACGTTAAAAGTTTGCAGTTTCAAGATACCAATGTTTTACATGGTGATTCTGAGAAAGAAATCTATCGGTGGGTTTATAAAAACAAAAAGTTTGATGTTGTAGACGTTGACCCTTATGGCTTCCCAAGCAGATTTTTCCCTCATGTTTTTAACCTTATAAATGATGGGCTGCTTTTTCTAACTTTTCCAGTTATGGGTGTCGCGCAGATTAATAAAATCACAATAAGGCACTATGATGCCTTTTGGAATATAAATCTTGATGACAAAGCCAATTACATTGAGAAGATAAAAGACAAGCTGGCTTCTTATGCCTTCATGTGTAAGCGGCGGCTGGAATTTTT
>JAYVIR010000055.1:0-14926 GCA_043770095.1 Eubacteriales bacterium | reverse complement strand
CTGCTAATAACTACATTTTTACTGTCATCAAAGGACTTAAATTCTTTGGGAACGATAATATCTTTTCCCGAATAGGTGTTAAAGTTGCTTATGTTTTTAGTGCCTGAAGCACGTATGCCTTTATCTGCAAGATCAGAACCTTTATATGCAGGCTTAATCGCTATTTGGATATTAACGAGTTTATTGTCTTGATATTTTGGATAAAAATTTAAACGTTTTCCTTTTAGCAAGGTGAGGTTGCCACTATCATCTTTTTTGAAATCTGAAGAAGGAATGACAAATTCACTATCGTTATTAACAATATTTTCATAGCGATAGAGCAATATTTGCCCATCTTTTGAAACAACATTTCCGTTGCCATCAAAGGTAAGGGTAATCTTAGGCATATTTTTAGTTTGTTCTTGATAAGCAGATTCTAATGATTTTTGCATGTTATAATCCGCAGTAGAGTGAATGGTAAGCCCTTTGCTATAAAGCATGCTAATGGCTTCATTTTTAGTATAGTCATATTTTTGCATGAGCGCTTCTGCTACGTCTTCTTTGACCATATCAGCAAAATATGAAGCAATATCACTTGAAGTTGGTTTACTTGGTTTAAGTTTTGCGACTAAATCTGTATTTTTTGCATTTTCATATTCTTCTTTAGTGATAGCGCCGTTGTCATACATGAGCTTGATTGCGATGTTATAACGTTTTTCACAACCTTTGTTATAGACGATGGTATAGAGTTCATCTGAATCATCCAAAATAACATCTTCAGGTGTGACATCAATTTTTTCTTTTGTTCTCATAGGAGAATAATAGAGAGGATTCGCTGGAATACCTGCAAGCATTGCAGATTCAACGAGGTCGAGGTCTTTAGCTTCTTTGCTAAAGTAAGCTTGAGCAGCTGCTTCAACGCCGTTTGCACCAGCACCAAGATAGATTGTATTAAGATAAGCCTCAATAATCTGCTCTTTGGTTAAATGTTTTTCAATTTGAATGGCGTAATTGGCTTCTTTTATTTTTCTTTCAAGATTTCTGACAGATTTCGTTTCTACAAGGTAAATATTCCTTGCAAGTTGTTGCGTAATGGTTGAGGTACCTTTGATACGATCCCCTTTTGTAAAACTCTGCCATACAGAGCCGACCAAACGAACGACATTAAAGCCGTTGTGATCCCAAAATGTCTTGTCTTCAACCGAAATGTAGGCGTGAATAAGATTTTGGCTCATTTCATCATATTTAACGATTTTTCGAACGCCGTCATTTTGCAAGGTCTCTAGAACTTTTCCATTTGCATCTAGAATAACAGAGTTTTCATTTAGCCCTTCTGTGATTGTGGATGGGTCAATTGGAGGTGATTGAGCAATGACCGATTGGACATAAACAAAACCGCCAACGCCACCTACGAGGCCAACGGAAATCATAACAAGCGCAATCCATTTTAGAATATTAAGCCAAATATTTTTCTTTTTGCGCGGCTTACGAGGTGGGTTTCCACCGCCAGATGATTTTTTCAATCGGTCTCCTCCGGAATTTTCGTTAGTTGCAGTACGAGACCTTTCTGAGGGACGTGTTGGTCTGCTAGAGTCGTTCATTTGTGGAGTAGACCTTAGAGCCGAGTTTTGAGGTCTACTTGAGTTAAGGGGTACAAAGCCTGGAATCTCGCCAGGTTGATAGAGGTCAGCATTAACAGATGACCTTCTAGCTGGACTTGGCGTTTTCGAAATTTGATCTGTATTTACCCTTGGATCAATGGCGACACGATCGCCAAAAGATCTTTTTCGGTCAACGGGTTTTGCTGTATTTGCAGCACCACTATTTTGACGTGAAAAATTCCTCATATCAGTTGAATTTTGCTTTTCTATTGGTTTACTTCGTTGATTATCCATAAACGCCTCCTAATGGTTAATTAACATTATATCACAGAGAAATTTCAATGTTAATTTGTTTACTGCTTATATCATTATTTTGTAATATAATAGAGGTATGTATGAATAGGAGGAATGATTATGATATTAAATGATCCCAACGAAGTTATGATGGAGATAGAGGAACGTGCAGTACTTGTAGGGTTTAATGATAATTCTCAGGAGATTGATATCGAGTACTCAATGGAAGAACTGAAAGAATTGAGCGATGCGGCAGGTATTGAGGTGGTGGGAATCGCCATTCAAAATAAAAGGACAATAGATGCGGCATTTTACATCGGTTCAGGGAAAGTGGAAGAGGTAAAACTCTTAGCAGAAGCGAATGATGGCAATTTAGTGATTTTTAACGACGAGCTTTCAGGGTCTCAAATTAGAAATCTAGAAAAAGAAATTGGGATGAAAGTAATTGACCGTACAACGCTTATTCTTGATATTTTTGCAAAAAGAGCGACAAATCGCGTGAGTAAACTTCAAGTTGAGTTGGCGCAATTAAAATACAGAAAATCTCGATTAACCGGTATGGGCGGAGCAATGTCGAAAACGGGTGCGGGCGTAGGCACAAGAGGGCCTGGAGAACAAAAACTCGAACTTGATAAGCGCCGGATTAACGATCGTATTTCTGATATTGCTAAGATTCTTGAAGAAGAAAAAGGTATTAGAGAAATACAGCGTGCGCAAAGACAAAAAAATGAGATACCAATTGTGGCTTTAGTAGGATATACAAATGCTGGCAAATCATCTGTTATGAATATGCTTTTAGAGATGACGAAACCTGATGAACCAGAGAAAAAAGTATTTGAAAAAGACATGTTGTTTGCAACGCTAGATACCTTCAGCAGAAGAATTGAATTCCCCGATAATAGAGCTTTTATATTGATTGATACAGTCGGTTTTGTTTCTAAGTTACCGCATGCGCTCGTAGAGGCTTTTAAAGCAACGTTAGAGGAAGTTAAGCAAGCAGACCTTTTGATTCATGTACTCGATGTGACCAATAGCAATATGGACAATCAGCGTTTAATCACTGAGAATGTACTTCGGGAGCTTGGCGTCAAAGATAAAGAGACCATTTATGTCTATAATAAAATTGATAAATTAGAAAATCCGGATGAAGTGATTGAAAAAGAAGGTTATCTAAAAATTTCTGCAAGAACCGGCTATCAAATGAAGATTCTAGTAGATAAAATTAGAGGATTTGTATTCTCGGATATTGTTAAGGTCAAAATGATGTTACCGTTTAGTGAAGGTCAAGTTTATTCATATTTGTGTGATGAGCACAATGTTTATTCAACAGAGTACTTGCCTGAAGGGATATTGATTGAAGTTGAAATCGACCAAATTGATTTGGGAAGATATCGATCATATGTCGTTGAGTAGGATGGTGAGTCATGGGCAATTTTAGAACTATATTTCAATCGTCATTCGCAGAAGATATCTATGAAAAATCAAGGTTCATCGCCTATTGCAAGCCGATAAACACAGAGGCTGAAGCTACGGTGTTTATTGAGCAAATTAAAAAGAAACATTGGGATGCTGCGCATAATGTACCCGTTTATGTGCTGGGCGAAAATTATAGTGTGCAGCGTTATTCCGATGATGGGGAACCCTCTGGAACGGCAGGCGTACCGATTTTGTCTATGCTAAAAAATGAAGGCATTACTGATGTGGTGGTAGTAGTTACTCGATATTTTGGAGGGATAAAACTTGGTACCGGAGGGCTTGTAAGAGCGTATACTCATACGGCTAAGTTGGGTCTTGAGTCCAGTTTATTGATTGAAAAAGTAGTCTATGTTCATTTAAATGTCAAAGTGGATTATCATTTACACGGAAAAATTCAAAATTACTTGATTGGTATTGAAGACGTTATAATTGAAGATACTGTATTTTCAAATCTAGTCGATTTAGAATTATATGTGCTTCCTGAAGCATTGCAAGGTGTGATGAGTAAATTAACGGATTTATGCAGTGGTCAATTGACGCTTCAAGAATTAGGTGAAGCCTATTTATCCATTCACAATGGAGAGATATTAGAAAAAAATTTGATTGAAGTATAATCTTTAAAAAGAATATGATAAAATTGTGAGAGTGTTTATTGTAAATTGCTAAAGCGCTAAGGAGATGAATGGGATGAGTAAAGAAATTCTGATTAAAGAAATGCTTGAGCAACCAGTCTGGGCAGTAGTAGGTGCAACGAAAACAAAGGATAAATTTGGTTATCGAATATTCAAGCGACTTCAGTCTGATGGTTATAAAACTTATGCGGTTAATCCGTTTTATCAAGAAATTGAGGGAGAAGTTTGTTATCCATCACTTACAGCCTTGCCAACTGTTCCTGATTGTGTAAGCATGGTCGTTTCTCCAGAAAAAGCAGAAGCGTTTATTGTTCAAGCTGCAGAGTTGGGGATCAAAAAAATATGGTTTCAACCAGGCGCCTTTGATCAAAGTGTGATTGATTTTGCAGAGTCAAAGGGTTTGGAAACAGTCTATTACGACTGTGTTCTTGTGGAATTAGGCAAAATAGGTAAATAATAATTTGTAAATATAGGAGAACTTTATGAGAACTACAGAAGACAAAATTCAGTTGACGGTTGAATGGTTGAGAGAAAAAGTTGCAAAGTCAGGTACTAAGGGTATTTTGGTGGGCTTATCAGGTGGTATTGATTCTTCGGTGGTGGCACATCTGATTCAAAGAGCTTTTCCAGAGAATGCACTCGGGGTTATTTTGCCTTGCAAAAGCAGTGATGCGGACGCGGTTGATGGTGAATTGGCGGCTGAGGTCGCATCATTAAAGTACCTTACAATCGATTTGACCCAGACGCATGAAGTGCTTCTAAAGCAAATTGAATCTCAAATGATTGGATTTGAAACAGAGAATCATAGACTCACCGATGCCAATTTACGAGCAAGGCTTCGCATGTCAACATTATATGGCATTGCTAACAACTTAAATTATTTGGTAGCAGGTACGGACAATGCAGCTGAAATAGTCACAGGTTACTTTACTAAGTATGGTGATGGCGGAGTGGATATTTTGCCGCTTGCCAATTTGACCAAACGTGAAGTATTTGAGTGGGGTCGTATATTAGGTGTGCCTGAGTCTGTTTTAAATCGTGCACCTTCAGCGGGTTTATGGGAAGGTCAAACCGATGAATCAGAGATGGGTACAACTTATGAGATGATTGATGACTATGTAGAGGGAAAAGAGATCCCGCAAAAAGATAGAACAATCATTGAAAATTTATTCAGACGTTCAGAGCATAAAAGAAACATGCCACCTGCACCTCCTGTTTTTTAAATACAGCAGTCGCTTTACAAGATAATTCAGGCTGTGATAATATGATAAGGTTAAATGAAAATAAGGGGTGTAATTTATGGGAAGAATAGGAACCATCATTGATAGAAAAGGCAAAAAAGATGCAAAAAAAGGAAAAGAATTCACTAAAATTGGAAGATATATCATGGTTGCAGCTAGAGAAGGCGGCACCGATATTGAATACAATGCAGCTCTAAAAGCGGCAGTAGAAAAAGCTAAAGCGGCAAATATGCCTAATGACAATATCGATCGTGCAATAAAGAAAGGTGCCGGAGAAACAGATGGCGCTGTGTTTACAGAATTGACGTATGAAGGTTATGGCCCAGGTGGCGTTGCAGTGCTTGTTGAGTGTCTCACGGACAATACAAATAGAACGGCAGCGGATATTCGTAGCTACTATTCTAAAGCCAAAGGCAATCTCGGGACAAATGGTTGCGTTTCATTCATGTTTGACCGTAAAGGTGTTCTTGTTATTGAAAGAAAAGAAGGCATGGATGATGACGAGATGATGATGATGGCACTTGAAGCTGGTGCAGAAGACATTTCTCCAGAAGAAATGCATTTTGAAATCTACACAACCATCGAAGATTTCGGCTCAGTGCGTGATGCCATCGCCAAGCAAGGCTATGAGTTCACAATGGCTGAACTTCGCTATTTGCCTCAAACAATGGCCAAACTTACGGATGCTGAAGATCTTAAAAACATGCAGAAGTTGATTGATCTTATGGAAGATAACGATGATGTTCAGAACGTGTGGCACAACTGGGAAGAGTAATTCGTTAATTGGAGGTGAAGTAAATGAAATATGTTTATCCTGCAATTTTTACGCCTGCAGATGAAGGTGGCTATAATGTTGCCTTTCCTGATTTCCTTGGTGCAGTGACTTATGGTTTGTCTCTTGAAGATGCGCTTGAAATGGCTGAAGATCTTTTGAATCTATGGTTAGTGGATGCAGAGGAACACAATGAAGAAATTGCGAAGCCAAACACAGCTCAAATTCCTGCAGATGCTAATGTACATATGATTAGTGCGGACACGATTGCTTACCGAGAAGTATTGGCTACACTTGAGTTCTAATCAATATTAAGAATCCATTAAACAGAATTAAATTTTAATGATTAAAGCATTTTTGGGGTATATATCCTTGAAAGTGCTTTTTTATTATGTCATATTGTATATAGAAGCATTAGCTTCAGTCGTTATTAATTTATCATGTCTATTATAGAGAGAAAGGACGGCTTTTGATGACTGTAATTGTTCAAACTGAACGCTTAACGCTACGAGTGTTAGAAGCGGACGATATAAAAGATTTAAAATGTATTTGGGGCGATCGGAATGTTATGCAGTACTGCGGCGGTGCTCTTGAAGGCACAAATCGGCTTTGCCGAAGTATACAATATTACGAAACAATAGAGGCTATTGGAAATATTTCTGCCTACGCAGTTGTGTTAAAAGAAAATGAAGAAATGATAGGGGTTTGTGGGTTCAATTCTACAGAAGAAGTTGGGGTCTATGAACTTATTTATCATTTTAAAATGAATTATTGGGGAAATGGCTATGCCACTGAAGCTTGTTTAGCTGCAATTCAGAATATAAGAGTGATCAGTACGCATATCAAGGTTAAAAAATTGGTAGCTTCACTCGCACCAGAGAACTCAAGATCAAAGAGAGTGCTTGAAAAATGTGGTTTTATTTGTGTAGGTGAAAAATGGTTTGATGATACAAAACGTTTTGAACCTAGTTATGAATATGACCTATAATGAAATGATACATTTTTGACTGGAAGTCCTCTGCCAAATAAGTTGTAAACTTAGAAGGCAGAGGGCTTTTGTTGAATTTATAGATAAATCAAAAGAATCAATCAAATTTCAATAATGATAAAAAAGCATATTGCAAATAGTAAAATAATTATTGTATAGATAAACTAATTAATTTTTTGAAACAAATAGCTTGAAAAAAACGATTATATGTTGAAAATAGTCATTTGTAATAAAATTCAAATAAGAATATTTTGTTAGGTATCTTTCTCTATCAGCCGTTGACAGGACTTTAGCCTATTCATATACTAAATACAGTGTATAATCCATAGTCAGTATGGGTATACAAATTGGATGATACGTGTTGATCAGGGAAGGATGGCAAAATGATTCAGAATACTAAAAATGTTCAAAATGCTACGAATAAAACGAGTGGGGTACTTAAAAAAGAAATTGGACTACTCGAAGCCATAACGATGGTTGTGGGTGTTGTTATCGGTTCAGGAATTTTCTTTAAAGCTTCAACCGTATTTGCAAATGCAGGAACGCCGCTTCTTGGAATTTGCGCATGGATTGTTGGTGGCATTATCACGATGGCATCTGCTTTAACGGTTACGGAAATAGCGACGGCTATTCCTAAGACGGGTGGTGTTTTTGCTTATTTAAAAGAACTTTATGGCGATGTTTGGGCGTTCCTCTTTGGATGGATGCAGACGCTTATTTATGTACCTGGCGTTACAGCAGCACTTTCGATTGTGTTTGTGACACAGGCAACATTCTTTATCCCAATGACTGAAGTTCAGCAAAAAGTCCTTGCAATTTTTATGATATTTTTTATCATTACAATTAATATCATTTCTACAAAACTGGGCAGTAAAGTTCAACTATTTGCAACGATTGGGAAATTAGTACCTATTGTTGTGATCATCGTTGCTGGTCTTGTGATGGGTAAAGCAGGCGCTGTACCTGCTATGATTAGCGGTGCTGGAAAAGCAACGGGTGCAGCTGGTTTTGGAGCTGCCATTCTAGGTACTTTATGGGCATACGATGGTTGGGTTGGCGTTGGTAATATGGCGGGAGAACTCAAAAACCCAAGCAAAGATTTGCCGAAAGCCATTATTATGGGATTGACATTGATCATCGGTATTTATCTGTTAATCAACTTAGCGATTGTAAACATTATGCCAGTGGATCAAATTATCACTTCGAAGAAAGCGGCTTCTGATGCAGCGGTTGTTTTATTTGGTAATGGCGGTGCTGGACTTATTGCAGCAGGTATATTAATTTCTATCTTTGGCGCACTTAATGGTTATTTGATGACAGGTGTGAGAATTCCATTTGCAATGGCTCAAGATGGACTTTTGCCTTTTTCGAAGAAATTAGGAAAGGTAAGTGAGAAAGCGCAAACACCTGTTAATGCATTTTTATTTGTAGGTGTGTTATCAGCGATTTATGTTCTTAGTGGCTCGTTTGAAACATTAACCAATTTAGCGGTATTTGTTATTTGGATTTTCTTTGTGATGACAGTTGCAGGTATTTTTATCTTGAGAACTAAAAAGAAGCATCTTGTAAGTTCTTATAAAGTGCCTTTATATCCGTTTATTCCTATTGTAGGAATTGTGGGCGGCATATACATTATCATCAGCACACTGATGACAGATACTCAAAATGCGCTGTTTGGCATTGGGATTACTTTAATCGGTTTACCCGTGTATTTGGTAATGAAAAAGCGTCAACAAAATTAAATTTTCTATACGAGCTGTCAATTCAAGTTGACAGCTTTTTTTTTTGCGTAGATAATTGAAGAGACGCCATTTAATTTGGCTGATTATATTTGCTCATTATAAAAGCTTATATAAATGTTGAAATCAGCGAGGTGAGTATTTGGATTTTGATTTTTTTTGGAAAACATATGAAGAGAGTTTTCCAGCCGATGAACGGCGTAGCAGGGAACAACAGATCTCATTAAGCGAAGTTGAGAATTATGCGATTCAAGAAATTCGATCAGATGATGATATTGTGGGATTCATTACTTACTGGGAGTTTGAAATGTTTACTTTTGTGGAACATTTTGCTTTAGCGGAAAGTGCGCGAGGCAAGGGGTCAGGATCTGATTATTTGAGTCAATTCCTAAAGACTTGTGACAAGCCAATTGTTTTAGAAGTGGAACCGCCAATTGAAGATCTGCAGAAGAGACGGGTCATTTTTTACGAGAGACTCGGTTTTCACTTAACGCCTTATACACATGTGCAAACGCCATTTGTGCAAGGAAGAAATGGTGTGCTCTTACAATTGATGACGTATCCTAATGCCATTTCAGACACTGAATTTGAAGAAATTGAAACCGTTCTGTTTTCTACGGTCTATCACTAGGGCTGTAGCACAAAGTCTTGATATTATTAAAGAGGTGTATGATGTCAATTGAATCAAATATCATAAGAAGCAATGTTCAAAAGACGACTAACTGGAGTGGTGGCCGAACAACTGAACTTTGGATTTGGCCAGAAAATGCAAATTTTGTAGAGCGGCAATTTGATTGCAGAATCAGTACGGCCGTTGTGGAAGTTGAAGAGTCGACATTTACGCCGTTTCCTGGCTTTCTGAGACATTTAATGATTCTAGAGGGGAAACTGGCGCTACAACATAATGGTGGCATTCAAATCGATTTAGTGCCGTTTCAAGTAGATGTTTTCGATGGTGCAGATGAAACAACTTCAAAAGGATGCGTCAGAGATTTTAATGTCATGCTTTCAGATGGCTATGAAGCAAAACTTCAAGCGTTAAGCGTTGATACCGAAACTTGGATGCCGCTAGCATATGAAGCTGAATTCTTACATTTTATTTATTGTTTTAAGGGAACGGTTCAAGTTCAGATAGAACAAAAAGAAAAAATGCAAAGACATTTTTTGTATGAAGGAGATGCTTTTTTTCTTGAAGGACAGGATGCGGTTGAAAACTTGCTAGCCTTCCAAATTAAAGGCTTAAAATCAGCGGGTACAGCCATTCATGTGGTTGTAAAAAAACTATAATATAGAGTGAAATGGAGATTGTTATGAAAAAATGGTTAATGATTACGATGATATTTGCAATGGTATTTATGACGGCTTGCCAGGGGTCAAAAGGTAAAGTGGAAGCACCTGCTTCAACAGAAACAAGTAGCACAGAAGCCGCAAAAACAGGCGTAGGCCCGACTGCAACGATTACTGTAAAAGATTTTGGAGATATTATTGTAGAACTTGATCCAACGGCAGCGCCTAATACGGTTAAGAACTTCATGAGTCTTTCTAAAGATGGTTTCTATGATGGGTTGATTTTTCATCGTATAATTTCTGGATTTATGATTCAAGGGGGAGATCCAAAGGGTGATGGCACAGGTGATCCTGGTTATGGCATCAAGGGTGAATTTGCTTCGAATGGCGTAGAAAATCCGATTAAGCATGTAAGAGGTGTCATTTCAATGGCGAGAAGTCAAGCGCCAGATTCAGCGGGTTCTCAGTTCTTTATTATGCATGCAGATGCTGATTTTTTAGACGGAGAATATGCTGCTTTTGGTAGAGTTATCTCTGGTTTAGACATCGTGGATAAAATTGCTGCCGTTAAGACGGCTGCTGGGGACCGTCCTGAGACAGATGTCGTGATTGAAAAAATTACGTTAGACGTCAAAGGATTTGATTTTTCTGGTTTGGTAAAAATTGAAGCAAAGTAATATTATTATTCACTTTGCGGTTTTTTATACATTCGTTGCAAAATAAATCCACTTGCAATGAGTATGACCAATCCGACTAAGATAATAACGATGCCTTTTTGATTTTGATTGTAAACCTGTGCCCCAACGGATACCCAAATGAGTGTTCCGGGTATCCGTGACAAGGCATTGATTGTAAATAGTTTCGATGCCTTTATCAGTGTAAGACCAGCGATGTACATCATCAAGTCTTTTGGAATGCCTGGAATTAGGCAAATAATCAACATACCAATGGTTCCTTTTGAGGAGTCTAAAATAGTGCTTATTTTGTCTATCTTTTCCTTTGGAATGATTTTGCTTATAAATTCATAACCTAATAGTCTGGAAATATAGAAGGCGCATACCGTACCGAGCATAATACCAATCATAGACAAGACAAACCCGAGTGGAATGTCATAAATGAAACCAGCACAAACGTTTAAGAAATCTGCCGGAATAATCACTAAGAGAACCTGAACGGCTTGCAATAGAATATACATAAGAAATCCAAAGTTGCCAAAAGACCTTAGATAATCCCTTAAGGCTTCCGGTTGCTTTACTTTTTCAAGAATCCAGGGAATAAAGGTAATGCCAAAGAACATAATGGTAATTAGCAGTACAATAAGACCTGCTAGTTTTAATTTGCTTTTTTTATCTAATTGTTTAAAATTCATATGTCCTACTAATCCTATTGTTAAATATCTACTTTCTTAAAATTAAGTTTTTGATTCAAAATAGTTATAATCCCTGGCAAAATTGAAATGAATATAATTGCAAAAATAACGATAGTGAAATTTTCTTTTACAATAGGAACATTTCCAAATTGATATCCAAGCGTACTAAGGAGAATGACCCAAGATAAACCACCAACAATATTGTAAGCAATAAAACGCAAATAATTCATCTCGCCAATGCCTGCAACGAACGGCGCAAAGGTTCTGATGATTGGCATAAATCTAGCAATGATAATGGTCTTTCCGCCATGAGTTTCATAGAACTGCTGTGTTTTTTCAAGGTGTTCTTTTTTTATAAAATTTGAGCGTTTTTTAGTGAACAGTCCTTTGCCGATAAATTTTCCAATTGTGTAATTCAGTGTATCACCTAATATGGCAGCCAAGCTAAGAACGAGACATAGAAGTCCTAAGTTTAGCGAGCCTAGCGCTGCAAAAGTCCCAGCCGCAAAAATAAGTGAATCGCCTGGAAGAAAGGGTGTAAATACAAAACCAGTTTCACAAAAGACGATTAGAAATAAAATGAGATAGGTGAGTGTTCCGTAATTTTGAATGGCAAGATTTAAATATTTGTCTAAATGCAGCATTACGTTTATAAATTCCAAAAAAATAGCCTCCTATAATTAAGAAAATCCAATCTTGTCACAATTGACAGATATAAGCTTTTCTTAATTATAGGAGGCGTACATTAGAATTAGATTAGAATTTTATATACTGTGTTCAGTCCTATTCTTTTCGGTTGGAAATTTAACCGTAATCGTTAGGCCAACTTCCTTATTTTTATGGGCAATGATTTGCCCATCGTGAGCATTAACAATCCATTTAACAATTGACAAACCTAAGCCACTGCCGCCAGTCTCTCTTGAACGGTCTTTGTCTACACGATAAAAACGGTCGAAAATTCTGCTTAGTTCCATTTCTGATATTCCAATTCCCTGATCTGCAATGCTGATGTTAATAAAACCAAGGTCTTCGTAGGCGCTTAAAGTGATTGTGCTCTCTGATGGCGAAAACTTAATGCTGTTGTCAATCAGAGCACGAAATATCTGTTTGAGCATTTTTCTATCTGCAAAAATAGAAATGTCTTTATCAAGCGTATTTAAGAATAGATGGGTTGGCGAAATAAGCTGACTTTCTTTTGTGATTTCATTCATCAAAGCGGAAAGGCTAAACGAACCCTTTTGAATTTTTTTATTGCCACTTTCTCCATGTGCAAGAAACAGCAGCTTTTCAATTAAATCAGTCATTTCAGCGGTTTCATTTTTAATCGCATCGATGGCTTCTTGAAGAACCAGTTCATCATCTTTACCCCAACGGTCAATTAAACTAATATAACCTTGGATGACGGAAATGGGTGTTCTGAGTTCGTGAGAAGCATCGGATACAAATTGATTTTGCTTTTCGAAAGAATCCTGAAGACGGTCAATCATTTCATTAAACGTCTGCGCAAGTCTGGATAATTCGTCATCAATTTCACGAACTTCGATTCTCGTATTGAGGTTGTTTATGCTGATGCTCTGTGCTGTTTTGGCTATTTTATCAATGGGATGCAGCATCTTTTTACTGACTAGATAACCTGCAACGAGTGAAATGGCAACACCTACAAAGTCGGAAACTGCCATTAAAGCAAATAGGATTTTAAGAAATATATTTTCTGTCTCCATATTGCCAATGACTTGAAGATAGGCTTTTACTTGTCCATTAGAGTTGATTTTTCTGTTTTCGACAATGAAGTGATTGTCATCATCTTCTAGTTCTTTTATTGAATTGAATCCTGTAGGAATGGGCACTATTTTCAAATCAAAGTTTTCAGCGGCATTGATTAGAATGCCTTCTGGCGTAAAGATTCGAATGCTGATGGTTGAGTCGGAGTGAACATCTCCAATAAGATCTTGGTGCTCCAAAGAGACGGATTGTTTGGATTCAGTTTTAATTTTTTCCGTAATAGTGATGCTGGTAATGTTCACTTTTTGTTTTGTCTGGTTGGTTAGAAAAAATTGAACGCCAAAAAGTACTGAGGCATTTAACGAAATTAGTACAAATGAAAAAATGAGCGCTTACAGAATGGTTAATTTCCAGGTAATTTTTGTGGATTTTAAAAATGATTTTAGTATATTAAGGATCACTGAGAATCCTCCCGAAGCATGTAGCCGACACCTCGGATGGTCTGAATCAGCTTCACGTCATGAGCATCATCAATCTTGCTTCTCAAGTAGCGAATATACACATCGACAATATTGGTATCGCCTTCATAATCATAGCCCCAAACCGTATCTAAAATTTGACTGCGCGTTAGGATAAAACTTTTATTACGAAGTAAATATTCTAATAAATCGTATTCTTTTTTTGTCAAATCAATTGGAAGATCCTTTCTAACAACGCAGTGTCTTAATAAATCCATTTTTAAGTCGAAGATATGTAAGTCGTTTTCAGGCGATGTCGTTCGATTTTTTGCTCTTAAAGCCACTCGAATACGTGCCAAAAGTTCTTCGATTACAAAAGGCTTGGTGATAAAATCATTTGCGCCTAAATCGAGGCCTTTTACCTTATTGTTTGTATCGCCTATGGCAGTGAGCATTATAATTGGGACTTCAGAAAATTCTCTTATGCGCCGACAAACGTCCATGCCATTAATAACGGGAAGCATAATGTCTAGGAGTATCAAATCAGGGCAGAGTATCTCCGATTTTTGCAGACCGATCATACCATCGGATGCAATTTCGACTGAGTACCCTTCGTGCTGAAGCTCAAGTTCTAAAAATCGAGCAATTTGTTTTTCGTCTTCAATAATTAGAATGCGTGTGGGATTCATTTTGTCATACTCCTTTTACACATCCACAGCAAGACCTCTGATTTCAGCAAGTTCATTAACAACTGCAAAGATGACTGTTGATGCAAGACTGGCAGTGACGTTGTCGTGGTCAAATCTTGGCGAAACTTCAGCTATATCAAAAGCGACGACTTTGTCACTTCTAATCAATTGTTTGATGAGCTGTGTCACCATTTCTGGATGAAGGCCAAGCGGTTGAGGCGCGCTGACGCCAGGTGCAAATGAAGATGAGATGACATCTGTGCATAAGGTTACATATAAGTGAGATGCATTACTAATTTTTTCATCAATTTTTTCAGCCAAATAACTGATAGGTTCGTTCACCATATCAATTGCTAGGAGATAGTCTGTGTTTAGCGCATTTGCAACTTTAAACAGGTCAATCGTGTTGCCACGTTTTTGAATGCCGAGACATAGGTAATCAAATGGTTTTGACGCATTTTCGCACACATCGGCTATTTGTCTAAACATGGTTCCTGAACTTGGGCCCGAGGCAATATGATCTGGATCTGAAATGTAAGGACGAAGGTCAAAATGCGCATCAAAATTTACAATTTTAATTTGATGTTCAGGTTCATTCGTGGTTAAATGGTGATGAATACCGCTCCATGTTCCAAAAGCAAGTTCGTGACCGCCACCAAGAACAATAGGGAAACAGCCA
>JAYVIR010000054.1:0-6337 GCA_043770095.1 Eubacteriales bacterium | reverse complement strand
CCTTTTTTTCTAGATTGAATATCAATCCATACGGCGATCAGTAAAACCAAGCCCTTGATAATCATTCTTTGCATCGCACCTACATCCATAAGAAGCATCCCGTTATTTAACGTTGACATAACAAGGGCTCCAATGATAGCGCCAACGATGGTGCCTTCTCCGCCAAGCGTTGAGGTACCCCCAATGATTGCTGAAGCAATAACGTCTAATTCCATGCCGGCACCTGCTGAAGCTGCCGCTGAACCTACACGTGCCGTATAGATAATGCCGCCGATTGCACATAGGATTCCTGAAGAAACGAAAATCCAAAGAGTTCTTTTTCTAATATTGATACCTGAAAGTTTTGTAGCTTCTTTATTGCCACCCATTGCATAAACGTGACGTCCAAAAGTCGTCTTGTTCGTAATGAATGAATAGAGTGCTCCAATTAACAACAGAATAATCATAGAGTAAGAAATACCAAGGTACATTGAAAGAACGCCGAACACTGCTGTGATCATTGCAGAAACGCCAACGATTTTAAGTGTGAAAAGACTTGTAGGCAATACTTCAAAGCCATATTTTTGTCTTTCTTTTCTTTTGCTGAACTCAGAAAATAAATAGATCAAAAGAACGACGCCATAAAAAATGAGTGTTGTGTCATTCGGAATTGAATCTTTTGCGGAACTGGCTACAAATAAAGTTGGCAAGAAATCGTTTCCAATGGCATTAAATGCAGCTGGCGTTGAAATGGTCTCACCGTTTGTAATGCCTAACAATAAACCGTTAAATACCATCATGCCTGCAAGTGTAACGATAAACGCCGGTACATCTTGATAAGCAACCCAATATCCCTGCCAGAGACCAATAATTGCACCAGCAACGATTGTCAGTATAATCGCTGGGAAAATGCCAAGTCCCATTTTGTCCATTAGAATTGCTGCTATTGCCCCTGTAAATCCAACGACAGCACCAATAGAAAGGTCTATATGACCAGCGACAATGACAAGTACAACACCACAGGCAAGCACTGCAATATGAGCAGTCTGAAGAAGCAATGTTGATAAGTTTCTAGGTGTTAAGAAAGAATCGGACATAACGCTAAAGATTGCCATAATGCCAATTAATGCAATGAACATGGTGTATTGTCTGATATTGTTTTTGAAAGAATCGGTAACCAATTTTAGTAAATTGACAGATTCGACTTTAACCGCTTTATTTTCCACGAGAATCCTCCTAAAAAGTACGTATTTATATAAGCAAACTGAATGTTACTTATATAGATTCATGACCGCCTGTTGCAAAATGCATCACCGTTTCTTGATCGGCTTCGCTGTGGTGCAATTCTTTAACCAATTTGCCATCATGCATGACCAGAATCCTATCGCTCATGCCTAATATTTCTGGAAGTTCTGAAGAAATCATGATAATGCTCACGCCTTTCTCCACTAGCTCATTCATGATGTTGTATATTTCGAATTTCGCACCAACGTCAATCCCTCGAGTTGGCTCATCAAGCACCAGAACTTTTGGATCTGCCATTAGCCATTTTGCGATAACAACCTTTTGCTGATTGCCGCCGCTCAAGTTTTTTACCTTTTGTTCAACATTGGGCGTTTTTATTCTTAAAGCTTTTACATAATCTGTCGTAACTTGAATTTCTTTATTCAAATCAATGCCTTTTATGGAAGCAATTTTATCTAAGCTAGCCATAGTCACATTCTCTTTAATATCCATATTGAGTACCAGACCCGTCTTCTTTCGATCCTCGCTCAAATAGCAATAACCATGTTCTATGGCTTCTTTTGGCCCTTTAAATTTAACGTTCTTACCTTCTATCTTCACTTCACCGCTAGGATTGACCCCATAGGCACCAAAAAGGCTCATCATAAGTTCAGTTCTACCTGCACCCATAAGCCCTGCAATACCGAGAATCTCGCCTTTTCTTGCTGTGAAGGACACATTGTCAATGGCTTTTCGATCCTGTAGCTCCGGATTATAGACAGTCCAGTTAGTCACTTCTAATACAGCTTCGCCTGCTGTATGCGGTTTTCTTGGGAATAACTGCGTCATTTCGCGTCCAACCATACCTTTGATGATACGATCAGCATTGACGGTTTCATCGTTTGGATAACTTTCGATGGTTCGTCCATCTCTTAAAATGGTTATTTGATCTGCAATTGCAGTTACTTCCTTAAGTTTATGAGAAATGTAAATACAGCTAATCCCCTCTGCTTTAAAGGTTCTTAAGATTTCAAGCAAATTTTCGCTGTCATCCTCGTTGAGTGCCGCTGTTGGTTCATCGAGTATTAAAATGTTGACTTTCTTAGAGATGGCCTTTGCAATTTCAACCAATTGCTGCTTGCCGATGCCCAAATTGATGACTTTTGTGTCTGGTGAAGCTTTTAGTCCTACAATTTTCATGTACTTTTGAGCTTCTTCAAATGTTTTATTCCAATCAATTCTGCCGCCTGTTTGAAACTCATTTCCAATAAAGATATTCTCAGCTATATTCATTTGCTTGATCAAGGTTAATTCTTGATAAATGATTCCAACGCCAAAGGCTTCACTTTCCTTTGTATTTTGAAATTTTCTAACCTGACCGTCTATGATGATATCACCTTCATAGGTGCCAAAAGGATATACACCCGACAACACCTTCATCAGTGTAGATTTACCTGCACCATTTTCTCCAATCAGTGCATGTATTTCACCCTTCTTAATTTTAAAATTCACGCCATCAAGTGCACGAACGCCTGGGAATTCTTTGACAATGTCTCTCATTTCCAAAATGTATTCGCTCATTATTTGGGTGACCTCCTTTCATACTGTATCTTTATCGCTCATAATATGAATCTTTTATTTACTCTTTAAAAATTGCTATGCGAGAAGCCTTACGAAGCACTTCTCACATAGCAGCATTAATCATTCATTACAAATTAATTATTTGATGTCTGCTTCAGTCATGTAGCCACTGTCAACTAAAGTTGCTTTCAAATTGTCTTTAGTAACAACAGTTGCTTCTAAAAGTACAGAAGGAACATCTACTTTGCCGTTGTTTACAACAGAGTTTGTTTCAATTTTTTCGCCGCCACCAAGCTTAATTGCAAGCTCAATTGCTGCTTTAGCAAGTACTCTTGTATCTTTGAACACTGTCATAGATTGAGTGCCTTCCATAATTCTTTTTGCAGCTGCTTTTTCTGAATCTTGACCAGTTATAGCAACTTTACCAGCAAGACCTTGAGCTGTTAATGCTTGTATAGCAGCGCCGGCAGTGCCATCGTTTGGAGCAAGGATTGCGTCTACTTTATTATTATTAGCAGAAAGAGCTGCTTCAACAATTTTAAGTGCGTTCTCAGGAACCCAGTTTTCTACAGCTTGATCTGCAACAACTTTGATTTTACCTGAGTCAATAAGCGGTTGAATGTACTTCATTGCGCCTTTTTTGAACAATGTTGCATTGTTGTCTGTTGGAGCGCCTGCCATAAGAATGTAGTTACCAGCAGGTACTTGCTCAGTGATGAATTTACCTTGTAATTCGCCAACTTTTTCATTATCGAATGAAATGTAAGTTGCTAATTTATCTGTGTTGCCAATTAAACGGTCGTAAGATATTACTGGAATGCCTTCTTGGCTTGCTTTGTCAACAAGATTTGCTGCCGCAGAAGCATCATGAGGGGCTAAGATCAATACGTCAATACCTTGAGTGAATAATGACTCAACTTGGGTAATTTGCTCTTCCATATCAGCATCAGCAACTTTTACAATAAGTTCTGCGCCCATTTGTGCAGCAATTTCTTCCATTTTTTCTTTGTCTTTTACCCAACGCTCTTCTCTTTGCGTTGGAAGAGATAAACCGATCTTAATCTTCTTTGTTTCTGTAGTTGCAGCAGGTGCTGCTGTTGCAGTTTCAACCGGTTTCTTTGCACATCCAACGAAGAGTGATGCGGTCATAATTGTAATTAATCCTAAAGCCAATACTTTTTTCATTGTAAGCCTCCTCAAATAGGTTCATTTTGATTACAAGTTCATCATAATCCTTTTGTAACCTTTTAACCCTATCCTGATTTGTCCTCGACCATGATTGTTTTATCAGGTTAACTTTGCGTAAAGTTTGATAGGTAAAATTTTGCGTGTAAGACTTTCACTAAAACACAAATTAGTCTCTGTATCGATTTAAGAACATTCTTTTCACTTTCTTTAATGACATAAAAAAAAGAAGTCTAATTAGACTTCTTTAAAGTATAAACTTCATCTTTAAGATGAAACCCATCTTTGATAATGGTTTCATCCATATTCTTTGCGTCCACCACTATTGGGCTAATGTAGATGTAGGGAACCGAATAACGCCCATTTCGCAGTTGATTCTCAGTTTGTATGGACAAATTCATGGCTAAATTATAGGCAACCTTAGCTGTAACTTCTGCAAGTTGATGAATCGGCTTATAGACAGTCATGCTCTGCGTGCCTTCAACAATCCTTTGACAAGCAGATAAGTCGGCATCTTGTCCAACCACTATAATTTTACTAGCCAGTTTGTATTCTGAGAGTGCACGAATTGCCGCACCAGCCAGTGCATCGTTCCCAGCCAAGATGGCTTCAAACTGTTTACCTTGAATCAAACTCTTTTCAGTGGTCTCATAAGCATATTCTGTGAGCCAATTTTCTGCCCAATACTCACCTATCATATTAATGCCATCACTTTTTAACGTTTTAGTATAACCAGTTTTAATAATCTGGGTGTTATGATCCGACTTGGCACCATTGATTATGAGTACATTGCCGCGACTAAGCTTGCTCTTAATATAACGCCCCATTTCTTCTCCAACTTTTTCATTGTCAAAGGAAATGTAATAATCAATATCGGCATCTAGTACAAGTCGGTCATAGGAAATGACTTTAACATCTTTTGACTTAGCATACGCGACCGCTTGACTGGCTTTTTTTAAATCATTCGGGACGATGATGAGAACATCTATGCCCTCGGAGACCAAATATTTGACTTGCTTTAACTGATCTTCATCATCGTTATTGGCATTCATGACGATGGCATCGCCGCCTAAGTCTTTTATGCGAGACATCAGAATATCACGGTCTTTAATCCATCGTTCTTCTTTTAAAGTGCCAAGTGAAATACCTACTCTAAAAGTATTCTCAGAAGCCGCAGTAACCATGGGCTCAACCGGTTCATTTTTATCTGTGCCGAACAGTCTCAACATTAAAATATAGGACTGTACCACAAATACGCTTGTGAGAATAACCAAACTGATTTTTTTGACAAGTTGAAAGTCCATCTTCATAGCCCCATTCTCCCTCTATAATCGGTAGGTGTGAGGCCTTTTAATTTTTTAAAAATTTTACTAAAGTAATTGGGATCATTATAGCCGATGTCATAGCTAATCTGCTTAATGCTCAATTCGTCATCCATCATAAGCGCAATGGATTTTTCTATACGATACTCCGTCAAGTAATCACTAAAACTTTTGCCCGTACTTTCCTTAAACAATCGGCTAAAGTAGAAGTAACTCATATTGATAGATTCAGCAACATCGTTTAAAGAGATATTATTGCTGTAATTAAGATCTATATAATTCATAGCCTTTGAAATAACGCCATGATGCGTACTTTCTTTCTTTATGGCGTTTTCTTTCATTTCAGTTAGCAGATAATCATATAAAATTTTCTTTAGGTCGCTCACCTGATTAGCGTCTATAAATCGATGCAAAAATTGATCGTCTTCAAAATCGGTGCCAAAGTCTTTTCGAGGATCGGCCTTTTTGACGCTAAAAATCAATTCCATCAGTTTTGCTTTTATGTGCTGAATGCTATCCGTCTGCTCAAGCAGTTCTGAAAGGCATTCATCAATGAGATTTTCAAGACCGCTAGAATCGCCTTTCAAATAGTAGGAAGTCAATTGTTCTTTATAGTTAACATTATAGGAAATACGTCCGGTTTCCGATGTGGTAACATCTTCAATATGCACCACTTTCTCGCCTGGCATTAAATTGCATGCCGCCATAGCTTCTTTGTAGGAGGTATACATTTGCTTAATGGCATAAATTTTGCCTATGCCAATTTGATAAGGCACATTAAGCTTAGAATTAAGCAGTTCGCTGATATTGTTCATCACATCTATGGCTTCGTTTCGAACCTCATAGGCATTTCGATCAGAATTAACGGGCACGTAAATGACAACTCGGTCTAGAAACGGCGGGCCTGACAACCCTAAAAGTCTTGTTTTAACCTCATATGAGAAATCGTTGAGCAACTTTTGTCTTTCTAGACTAAAAGCCAAAGAAGTTTCTAAATCGCCTGTAATATCAGTATTCGAGACAGCTGTCACTACATATCCTTGACT
>JAYVIR010000053.1:0-14882 GCA_043770095.1 Eubacteriales bacterium | reverse complement strand
GCGTGTGGTGATGCTTTCTAAGTCACATGCTTTAACTTTTAGGGCCTTAGCGTAATCTTTTTCTCTAAGATTCCAGTGCAGTTCAGAAATGGACTCGGCGTATTGATTATAAGCGGTTTTGTAACTGCCTGCATTTTGGATCAAACGGCTGCTTGCCCCTTTGGTAAATTGCCATGCAAGAAAAGAAGTCCCAAAGGTCGCAAGGGGATAGAAAATCACAAATACCAAAGCAAGCGGTGGCGCCTTCAAAAACAAAATGAGTGTCACGATAATGCCAATTAAAACAGCGCTGCAAAGTGGCAATAGAGCTCTTAAGAAAAAGTCTTGGAGTGTCTCTATATCTGAAGTGAGGACATTTAAAACATCTGAGCGGTTGAGTGTCAGCAGCTGTTCACCGCTGAGCCTAGAGACCCCTTTGTAGAGCCATACGCGCAGACGGCTCAGATACTCAAAGACCGTATTGTGGGAAACTAGCCGTTCTCCATAACGAAACAGCGCACGGGATATGCCGAAAAAACGTACTGCGGTAACGGCTACCATAATTTCTGCAATTGAGGGCTGAAGTGCTGAAAAAGAAATGATATAGGCTGAGCAGGCCATGAGGCTTGAAGAAGACAATACAGTCGTAGTCGACGTTAATATTGAGAGGGTAAGACCAGATGTGTTTTCGCCCTTTACTTGAGTGAAGAGACTTTTAAGCGCAGTTAAATTTAGAAAATTGAGAGACGCATCATGAACGATGTTTGTGTTGATCGGCTTATTCATAATGAGTACCTCCTAGATTTAACTGATGCTGGCATAAGGCAACGCTAGCCTTTCTGTGAGCGGCTATAATCAGTGTTTTGTCTTTTGCAATACGAGACAAAGCTTCTGTAATTAACCCTTCGCTGATAGGGTCGAGTGCGCTGGTAGGCTCATCTAAAATGAGGATGGGCGTCTTTCTAATGCAGGCTCTAGTGATGGCAAGAAGCTGCGTTTCGCCACCGCTGAGCGCTTGCTGTCCTTCGCCCATAGGCGTATCCAGCCCTTCAGGGAGTCTGTCAATGATTAAAGAAAAAGCGCTTAAATCGCAAAAATATTTAACATCGTCTAGGCTTGCTTCAGGTCTTCCAAACCTCAAATTATCAAGCAAGGTGCCTTCAAAAACTTTGGGTTGTTGAGGCACAAAAGCTATTTTTTTGTGACGCTGATCTTTTGACATGGATAGATAGTCCTCTCCTAAAAGGCGGCTGTTTCCAGACTGTGGGGTTAGCTCGCCTAACAGGAGTTTGAGCAAAGTCGTTTTCCCAACGCCGCTTGGCCCTGTAATGGCCAAACTGCTTCCAAAAGGTATTTCCAAAGAGAATTGCTTGAAAATAGGATTTGTTTTCTCATATGCGAAGTTGATTTGGTGAAGGGTAATGGCCTTTGCGCTGAAGGAATTTGGTTTGAGCGTTGTATTTGGCTTTAATGCTAAGTTGATAGGCATTTCTGATGCAAAAATAGGTTTTAGTTGAGCTGAGACAGCTTTGGCGTTCATCGCCGCATGGTATTTAAGACCAAGTTGGCGAAGGGGCAAATAGTACTCTGGCGTCATCAGCAAAATTGAAAGCGCTGCGATGAATGGCATTTGAGCATAGAGTAGCCGCACGCCTAAAGAGACCGCAATGACCGCTGTGCTCAGGGTTGCTGTTAGCTCTAATGCGAGCGCAGAAAGAAATGTGAGTTTAAGAACAGACATGGTTTTTTGTTTAAAGGATTGACTGGTTCTAGCCACCGCATCACTTTGCTGATGGTGTCTTCCGAAGTAGTGAAGTGTGGTCATGCCGCGCAGAAGGTCAAGGAGGTGTCCGTTCATCCATTTTAGAGATTGCCACTGTTTTTGGTTGACACCTTCTGCCGTTTTTCCAATAAGGATCATAAAAACGGGAATAAGCGGTGCTGTAATCATCATAATCAGCGCGCTGATCCAATCGAAATAAAACGCGACTATGAGCAGTGCCAGCGTATTGATTGACATGATAAACAGTTGCGGAACAAATTCTGAGAAATAGGCATCCGTACTTTCTATACCATCACAGGCGATTGTGGCAAAGTAACCTGTGGTATTTTCATTTTCAAGGGTTTGATAATTTTGAGAGAGCGATTGGCTGAGGCGACGTCTTAGAGTTTGTTTGGCTTTTGAGGTGACCTTGCGGTTATGCCATTCAAAGAGAGCTTGGAGCAAAGGACGCAAAATAAAAATTAAAAGTAAGCCGATGAGAGGCCACTGAAGTTGAATCAGACTTTTTCCTTTTAAAAAAACGGCATCGATGATATAAGCTAAGGTTAATGTTTGCAGAAGCGTCATGCAGACAATGGGCAGGCATAGTCCGATGAGTGTGAGATAATAACGTTTTTTGTTGTCTATGGCAGATATGAGTAGTTTGTCGATCATTTTGTCACCCCTAGATGTTCATATAAATTGGGCAGAGCCATGTGCGCTCTGCCCAATAGTCAGGAATTTTTGATTTAATATTTAACGGTTTTAGCGCTCACACGATCTTTGAATACTTTGAAAGACCAAATTTGGCAAATCAGTACGATTGGTAAAAGGATCAAAGTGGCATATGTCATGATTTTGAGTGTATAAGGGCTAGAGGAAGCGTTTTCGATGCTAAGGCTCAGTGTAGAGGCATCTATGCTCGAAAGCATTACATATGGGAAGAGGCCTGCAAAGAGAGCGCCCATTGCGCAGATGACAACAAAACCGTTGAGGATCAAAGCAGCACCGTATTTACCATTTTTAAATTGGAAATACGAACCTAGAAGTGCCAGTAATGCGACTGCAAAAAAGCCAACAGATACAGGTTTTCCAAATCCTTTCGTAACTGCGCAAAGTCCAGCAAAAGCGAGGACAAGTACGATTGTCAATGTGGCAAGACGGCTTCCAAGTTTGATGCTTTTTGTAGCGACGTTGCCACTGGCTTTGAGAGCCAGATAAACACTGCCATGATAGAGCATAAAGCTTGCACCCGCTAGACCTGCAAGCAGTGTAAACGGTGTCAGCAAATCAAAGAAAGAACCGACAAAATCCAAACGTCCATTCACAAGATCAAGTGGCGTGCCGCCAATCAAGTTTGCAAATGCAACTGGGAATAGAATTGCACAGAGAAGACTGCTGATGCTAAGCGCATAGTCCCAATTGTTGCGCCATTTTTTGGTGTGTTGTTTGTTTCTGAATTCAAAGGTTACGCCGCGAACAATCAGACAAACCAGTACTAAGAACAGTGCTAAGTAGAAACCGCTGAACATGGTCGCATACCAGTAAGGAAAAGCAGCAAACATCGCACCGCCAGCAGTGAGAAGCCATACTTCATTGCCATCCCAAACTGGACCAATGGTACCGATTGCAATTTGACGTTCTTCATCGCTATCGGCAACAAAAGGGACAAGTGCGCCGACGCCAAAGTCAAAACCTTCTAAAAATAGGAATCCAGTCAATAAAACGCCTATTAGTAAAAACCAAAGAGTGCTTAAGGTTACCATGCGTTATGCACCTCGCTTTCTTTTGCAACCGCTTTTTTCACGTCAACAAGACCCATTTTCACAAACTTAGTAATCAGCACGACATCTAAAACAGCAAGTATGCCATATAAGACAACAAAGCCAATCAAACTGGTAGTAACCGTTCCTGTTGTAACGTTAGCAGCACTGGAAACGCCTTCTTCAAGCTTTAGAATGCCTTGAACGAGCCATGGTTGACGACCTACTTCAGCAAAGATCCAACCAAATGAATTGCAGAGGTAAGGTAGTGGAAGAATGACTATCAGCAATTTGTAAAAGAGTGAATGTTTCTCAAGCTTTTTGGTAAAGACTGCGGCTAAGAATAAGACGAGCATTAAGAAACTGCCAGAGAAGACCATAATTCTAAAACTCCAGAAGAGAAGCGTCACTGGTGGTGTGTAATTGCCTGTTCCGTAATCATTTTCATATTTTGCTTGAAGTTCGTTAATGCCAAGAACGGTTGCATTGGGGTCGTTAAATGCCAATATGCTTAGACCGTAAGGGATGTTAATTTCAAAAGGATTGGTTTCATTTTCTTCATCAATAATTGAGAAGAGGCTAAGTGGCGCTTTGTCCGTCGTTTCCCAAAGCCCTTCAGCGGCGGCGAGTTTCATCGGTTGGTGCTTCGCGATGTATTTGCCCTGCATGTCACCTGCTCCAATCGCGAAAACAATACTGATTAGACCAAAGATGGCAACGGGTTTGATTAATTTTTTAAAGACCATTTGAGGTTTTTTGCCAATGAGGTTGATGGCACTAATGGCAAGTACAAAAACTGCTCCAGTGGTATAGCCACTAAAAATGACATGAGGAAATTGAATAAGTGCGTGTGGATTAGAGATTAACGCAAAGAAGTCAGTCATTTCAGCTCTTGGACCGTAAGCGGTATCCCTAATGGTAAACGCAAGCGGTGATTGCATAAATGAATTGGCAACAATAATCCAGTACGCCGATAGTGAAGAGGCAATTGCTACTACCCAGATGGTTGCCAAATGTAATTTTGGAGACAATTTATCTCTGCCAAAAATCCAAAGTCCGATAAAAATAGATTCAAGGAAGAAGGCAGCTAAAGCTTCTATGGCGAGTGGTGCACCAAAGATGTCACCTACAAACCGAGCGTAATTAGACCAGTTCATTCCAAATTGAAATTCTTGAACTATGCCTGTGACAACGCCTACGGCATAGTTGATTAAGAAGAGTGTTCCAAAATATCGAGTGAGAAGGTCCCAATCTTTGTCTTTTGTCTTATAGTATTTCCACTGCATCCAAGCGACTAAAAATGAAAGTCCAAGCGTCAATGGGACAAACAAGAAATGATAGACGGTGGTAGATGCAAATTGAAGGCGGGCAAGTGTTATTAAATCCATAAACCAATCACCTATCCTTTAAAATAATAAATAAATTGAGCGAATGCCTGTTGATGTGGCTCGGTAGTACTTAAAGAAGAAGAAGCATATTCAAGTTTCTGCTGACATTCGCTAATCAACTGCTGTAAATCTGTTTCATCGTAATTGTTAAGGTCTTGATCTGCATAGTCGTCTTTTAGTTGGTAGAGCGTGCCTAAATTTAGAGCTAATGACTCATAAAGAAGGCTTGTCTCAGTAGAAGCACCCGCTAAACGTGCAGAGAGACTTGCGGCAGCACAGATGAGCGCGCCTGTTTTTTTCTCGACAATTTCGAGATATTCATTTGTGCTAATCAATTGATTTTGTTTTTCATTTTGAAGCACTTCGCCAACGCACATGGCCTCGGCAGTTTGAATGAGAGCCTCAAGATACCAAGGATCTTCCATTGAAAGCATCAACCGAAAGGCGTTAAGATAGAACAGATTGCCAATTAAAATAGATTCGGTATTTCCGACTAAAGTGTTAATAGTAGCTTGGTTGCGCCGAGTAATCGTTTGATCAATGACGTCATCGTGGACCAAACTAGCAGTATGTAGGAGTTCTAGCGCGGCGGCAATTGAAATGAGTTTTCCTTTTGTAATGTCATCAAGTTCTGAGAAGGGTCGACCATCAATAGCCCCAAATGTAATCAGAGCGATGAGTGGTCTAAGCATGTGACCTGACTTTGATGCAACATAGCCCATATGCTGTTGTACCTCAGTGCTACTTTGTCCCTGTACCAGAGACTGTATTTTTTTTTGTACAGCACTAAGTTCAGTTATATATTGGGCGTTGATTTGATGTAAGATGTCTTTCATAAATTGGTCACCTTTAATAAGTTGAATTAAAGATTCAACTTATTCCCTTAATGTTGAGTTGCACAAAGTATACTAATTTGTACAACTTAATAATTTCTTAGATTAATTTTTGGGTTTTGTAAAAGTAAATCGAGCAGAATAGCCAAGATAATTCATAAAGTGCCTGAGGCTGTAATTTTTAAGTCCGCACATAATATAATGCATTGAGATACCAATCCGTCCTTTTAATTCATTGCCAAAAGCTTCACCAATGCTATTGACATAGAGTGGAATAACCCAGCCTAAGTCAACAAGTTTATATGATTTTAATGTTTTTTTGTTAATTGAATTAACAACGTTTGTGCCAGCACATTTACCTTCTGTGGCTGAGAAGTTAACGGCTCTACGAACAATGACATCTTTGTCATTTTTGGCAGCGGCAGCATCGCCTGCAACAAAAACTTCTGGATGTTCTGGAATTCTGAGGTAAGCATCTACCATAATGCGTTTATCGCGGGTTTCAATTTGATTGCCGATAAGCGGCACAGAAGTCATGACTCCGGCGCACCAGCAGTAAAAAGCATTGTCAATTTTAGAGCCATCTTTAAAAGTGACTACGCTATTGTTATAACTGACCACTTCTTTTTCAAGCAAGAAATGGATCCCAAGACTTTCAACAGTCTTTTGAACATGGCTAGACATGGATTTGTTGAGCATTGGAAGCACTTTATTGGTGACTTCAACCAAAGTAACATTGGCTTTTTTGCCCATGGCATTCGCCATATGATATAGGTTTGTAGCAAGTTCAATCCCAGTAAAGCCTGCTCCTGAGACAACAAAATTGATCTCATCATGTTCATTAATAAATTTTTCAGCGTCTCTTCGAATTTTAAGCGCATCTTGGAGACAGTCCATTTTGTAAGCCGATGCTGGGAGTACAGTATTACCGTAAAAATTCGTTTTAGAGCCAGGTGCGAACACTAAATAATCATATGCATAGTGTGTGGTATCGTCGAATTGAATTTCCTTAGCGTTTAAATCAACTTGAAGAATGTTCTTTTGCATGAATTTAAAAGAAGTAGGAATCAGTTTGACGATGGATTCTCTTAAATCGGCCTCACGCACGCGATCTCCTGCTAAATCTGGCAAGGAAGGTAGCATGGTCGTGTATTCATTTCGATCAATAAGAACGAGTTCGTCTACCAACCCACCGCCCAAAGAATGACCTAATACTTGTGCGGCTGCTCTACCGGCAAAGCCACCACCAATGACTGCAATTTTCATAAAGGCATCTCCTTTTGATGTAGTTAATTTTATGATATATAGGGTACTAATAAAATATCTCTACTCTATTTTACCCTAAAAAACAAAGGATACACGCTTTTCAAAAACAAAATTTTCAGTTCATTTATGGAATGGTTACAATAACTTTTAATGTACTTAAAGCAAAGTCAAAGCAGCTCAAAACAAATTGTAAAGACACCTTAAAAATGTTACACTAATTGGCATAAAAGTGATTTTAAATATTGCAAAAAGAAGCCAGTAAGGGGGCAATTATGATCAAGCAATGTAGCTCATGTGGCCGATATTTTCATGACGAATCTGATGAATTGTGTGAAAGATGCAGAAAGTCAATGCCTAAAAAAAGTTATAATGAATCAAGGAGAGAGTGTGCCTGCGGAAAAATGTTTGCACCTTTTGATGAAGAAGACTACTCTTGTCCAGCGTGTAAGCGTGCGCTATTTGATGATATGACTGAAAGCGAACGCAATAAAATATATTTAGAGGTTAGAAATTTTCTTTATACCAACCCATTAACCCCGAAAGTAAGAATTTCCGAACGTTTTGGCGTGCCTATGCGTTTTATTGATGATTGGATTCATCATGGTAAAATTCAGCAAATAGATGAGGTAGAACTTCGCGGTGGCATTCCTTCTGAAAACACCTGCCAGTTTTGTGGTGTGAAAATTCACAAGGGCAGCATTTGTAAACCGTGTGAGGCGAGAATGTCCGACAAATTAGAAAGTCACCACATCGCAACTGAAAAAGCACCTTCAAGAGGAAAAGTGGTTATCAAACGATAAATGAGAAGGCGGTATAGACCAATGCATGTAAATTCAGAGACTGGTCGCATTAAAGCCATTGTATTTTTGTGTCTTGCAGCAATTTTATGGAGCACGGGTGGCCTTTTAATAAAATGGGTGCCTTGGCACCCTATTGCTATTGCAGGCATTAGAAGCGGTATTGCAAGTGTTGTATTACTGCTGTTTTGGTGCGTGCGTTTTCAAAAATTACCACCAAGACCTAGTAAGTACAAATTGTTGGCAGCTGCCAACTATATGTGTTTGGTGATGCTTTTTGTGGCATCCAATAAACTGACCACGTCAGCCAATGCCATACTGCTTCAATTTACAGCGCCGGTATGGGTCATTCTTTTGGCATTTTGGCTATTAAAAGAAAAAATCAAACCAAGAGATTTGGTCGTTGTTGCGGTGGTGTTCTTTGGAATGCTGCTATTTTTTATTGGCGATTTAAACGGCGGTGGCATGATTGGAAATATTCTAGCGGTGCTGAGCGGCGTGTGCATGGCACTGATGATTATTACCTTAAAAATGATCAAAGACGGAAACCCGCTTGAAATTATTTTGTGGGGCAATATATTAACGTTCCTAGTTGCCATTCCCTTTTATGGTCAAATTTCATGGACACCAGGAAGTATGCTAGGCATCGGACTTTTAGGCGTTTTCCAGTTAGGATTCTCCTATATTTTCTATACTGCTGGCATTTCAAAAGTTTCGGCTCTTGAGGGAATTTTAATTCCAGTTCTTGAACCACTGCTTAATCCCGTTTGGGTTTTGATTGGAACAGGTGAAAGACCTTCTCAGTATGCCTTGATTGGTGGCGCGTTGGTTATTTCGGCAGTGTTTTATAGAAGTATCATGGAGCAGTCGACTGCTAAAATGCAAACTGCGGAGGTAATGGAATGAGAATAGACGAAAGAGAAGTCATGTTTGCAAGGATGTCACGCGAAAAAGGAACACAGGCCTATAATGACTACTACGAAAAACACCCTGAGCACTTAGAGGGCGATGAGAGACTTAGAAATATGCCAAACCTTGGCGGAGTAGGAACCATGACTTACGACCCACTCAACAGCCCAATGGTGGATGCTGCTTTTCATTTTCTTGGAGACATAAAGCATTTAGCAGAAGGACCAGAGTGTGCACCAAAAAAAGTTGAGGCTGCGCCTGAGACTTTTTCAAATCGATTAAAAGGCCTTGCGACGCATTACGGCGCCGTACTAACGGGCATTGCCGCTTTAGATGAACACTATTATTATAGCCATAGAGGCAGACATGATTCAAATTACGGAGAGGCAGTTGAGGCAAAACTGCCATTTACTTTTGTCTTTGCAGCAGAAATGTCAGAGAGTCTCGTTAACTCCGCGCCTCAGCTGCCTCAGTCTCTAGCAGTTACAAAAGGTTATGTAGATGCCGCTATTATAGGCATGATTTTAACATATTACATAAAGTCTTTAGGATATGAAGCGCGTAACCATATGGATGGCAATTATTTAATGGTGATGCCTCTGGCAGCTCAAGCGGCAGGGCTTGGTGATTTAGGACGGCATGGACTTTTGATTACGGAAGCCTTTGGCCCAAGAGTCAGACTCGGCGCCGTGTCCACAGATATGCCGCTTATTGTGGATGGAAAGTCACCCTTTAATGTGCAGGCATTTTGCGAACTCTGCGCAAAATGCGTCAGAACCTGTCCCTCTAAAGCCATATCGCCAGATTCAGCACAAATTATGGTCAGTGGCGAGCCCTCTAGATGGCAAATTAAACAAGAAGCTTGCTATGAAAAATGGCTGTCTTTGGGAACAGACTGCGGCGTTTGTCTTGCAACGTGTCCTTTCAGCGCTAGGCTTCCCAAAGAACTCATTGACACTTATAAGACAAATCCATCGGCTGCAAGGGCTTTACTGGATTACCATGACAACTTATACCCGATTCGACCGTTCAATAAAGAGAAGCCGGAGTGGTTAAAATAAATAGTGAAGCATATGGTTTATGGCTACTGCTCGTCTGTTTTCGAAAGGAATATATCTATGAAAATTACGGTAATAACCGTTGGGAAAATAAAAGAAAAATTTTACTCAGATGCCATTGCTGACTACGGGAAGCGACTATCGAAGTATTGCAAACTAGAGCAAGTTGAGGTAGCCGATGAAAAAGCGCCTGAGAGTCTCAGTTTGAAAGAGGAAGAGCAAATTAAGGTCAAAGAAGGAGAGCGCATTCTTGCAAAAGTGCAAGATGGTGCCTATGTCATTTGTTTAGCGATTGAGGGCAAACATTTGTCGAGTCAGGAACTATCTGAAAAAATGGAGCAGCTGAGCGTTAATGGAGACTGCCATATTGTGTTTATTATAGGTGGTTCTTTGGGACTTTCGCCAAGTGTACTCTCAAGAGCCAATTTTAAGTTGTCTTTTAGCCGAATGACCTTTCCGCATCAGCTGATGAAGGTTGTACTTTTGGAGCAAATTTATAGGTCATCAATGATCCACTTAGAAAAGCTTAAGTTGTCTTAAAAAGAATTTTTAGAAGACTAAGTGAAGGGGAGATTTTAAATGGAAGGCAAACCAGCTGAATTTACCAATATTGATGATTATATTTCTAGATTTGCTCTAGAGATTCAAGCAATACTATTGAAAATGAGAGCAGTCATAAAGATGGCAGCGCCTGAAGCCGAAGAGAAAATTAGTTATCAAATGCCAACGTTCTATTTGGCAGGAAATTTAGTGCATTTTGCTGCAATGAAAAAGCATATCGGATTTTATCCAGCGCCAAGTGCCATTAAGGCGTTTGAACATCGATTGACCGATTATAAATGTTCAAAAGGTGCTGTTCAGTTTCCTTTTGATCAGCCAATTCCGTATGAATTAGTTGAGGAAATGGTGAAGTACCGTGTCGTTGAGAATCTACTTAAACAAGAGGCAAATTGCATTGTTGAAAAATGATAGTAAATAAATTGATCTAGAAATATGTGAAAGAGTGGGCAGATATGCGCCATCGTATGATTTTTCTAAAGAAAATTATTTAAAGACTTTAATGTATCATATTATGGAAGAAGGCATAGCAACTTTGGTTGAGTTTGAATATGAAAAAAAATATGATGGGTTTTCATTTATGTCTAAAGATAGATTTGACAAAAAGTCGGAGTATTTTAAAAATCTGGATAATTATCTATTAGGTTTATAGCAATTGTAGACAATTCACTCTGTATAATAGAAACAGCGGTGTCATAAGAATTAATAATTCATATGGCGCCGCTGTTTCTATTAAGAATAGGTTAAGGTTACATAACATGTTCAATATTTAGAACGAATCAAATGACATTTGTTAAATTATATACTATAATTGGAAAAGTGCCATATAAATTTTAAAATATAAGGCTGAATGAAATGGAGTTGAATTATGGTTAAAAAGAGAGTTGTTATATTAAAGAATAAGTATTCAGTATTGCTTTATTCTACATTTTTGAGTTGTTTGGCTATTATCTCTATCTATTTTGCTCTGGTGAGCATATTTGGAAACCTTGAAATTCGTGACAATATATATCTGTTGTACCTGGATGTTTTTATATGGATTGTATTCACGGCAGATTATTTAATCCGATTATCTTTGGCTAAGGATAAACTCAAATTTGCAAAGGAAAATATTTGGGATTCTTTATCGCTGATACCAGTTCCGATCCTCAATATATTTTATTCGGCAAGAATTATAGATTTCCTAAGATTATTCAGAGCAATCTCATTTATTGATGAGCTTCGAGATGGATTTATAATCATCTCTAAATACAAAGAAGTCGCCTACGCTTTCTATTTATTTGCATTAGCAGTCATTGGCGCATCGTTTGGGATTTATTTTTCTGAGAGCAGTGTGGGCACGGTAACTTCAGTTGGAGATGCATTTTGGTGGTCTATCGTAACGGCTACGACTGTCGGGTATGGCGATATATCACCCAAAACAGTCACCGGGAGAGTCATAGCGACAGTGCTCATGATATCTGGTTTGTGCCTTCTTAGCATTTTGACTGCGTCCATGAGCAACATTATTAAGGAAATATCGAAGAAGTACTCATTAGATGAGATCTGCCAGGCAGAGGACTCAATTACGATTGATACCACTGGATTGAATGAACATGAGATCCGATCAATCCATAAATTTGTAAAACATTTAAAAGAAAACGATTAAATGAGTTGAATGATAGATTCAACCAATTATAGGAGGAAATTTTATGAGTATTACAAGATACAAACATGCAAAAAGTATCGCACTTACAGTTGCGTTAATGCTAGCAACAACCTCAATGTTGACAGGGTGTTCAAAAATGACGCCTGAGAAAATGTCGGGTGTAGAAGTCATTGAGGAAACTGGAGAAACTTCAAGTGTGTCTCAAACGGGAGAATTAGACGATTTAACACTAGATGATCTTTATGTGAAATCAGGTGGCAACTATATCAACTATAGAGAATATGCAGAAGTTAATGATATCGGTACAGACACAAACTTTTTCTATAAAGACAGTCAAGGAGAGTATAAAACTTGGACACCTAAGTTAGAAGACTGGAATTATCTTAAGGGTCTTGATGACGAAGATGGTTCAGATGTTTATGTTCAAGAATCTTCTGGTTCCGTTATGCCTTATTTCATGTGGTGGGGTCTCATGTCGGCTTCACAGCGCAGCAATATGGCGTATAATAATGTAAACTTTGTAACGCCAACTGCAAACGGAAGCTACTCTGCGTACAAGCCATCGACTGCTGAATTGACTCAAATAAAAGAGGGAAAATTTGTAGGGAAAACACCGAATCGCCCAGCAGTAAATGCAGCCACTATAAACGGTAATGGAGCTGTGAGTTCATTGTCTAAATCCACTAGTGGGATTACTAAAAAATCGACAACAGGAACGACCGCTACCACACCAAAGACTACAGGAACAACAAGCACAACACCAAAGACTACAACCTCTACAACAACAAAAAGTACTACGACAACTGGAACAACAAGCACCACTACATCAGGCACAACGGGTAAGTCAACTACTGTGACGAGCACACCAAAATCATCTGGAGGAAGTACGACCACATTTGGTGGTTCAACGACTAGAAGTGGTGGCGGTTCAACTTCAACGGGAGGCTGATGATGAGAGTTGAGTTTAAAAATTTAGGCATCGATGAAAATGAACTTGATTTTCTAAAAAGCATTTATGGAGATTCTTTAGCTTGGAAGGATGATCTTGGTGGTCATCTTTATATGGATTATCATGCTTTTGTTTTATCACCAGATGAGCATGCGATGATTGTAGGTGCACAAAATGCAATTGTAAGGCTGCTTCATAAAGTACAGGATATTTTAAGGTGTGACGAAAGATTAAATGAATGGCTCGGTATGCCAGAAGCACTTTGGAAAGAATCGATGAATAAAAGAATCAATGCACTTACTGCGTATGGCCGATTCGACTGGATGTTTGATGTTAAAGGAGAACTCTCATTACTTGAGTTCAATGCGGAGACCCCTATGGGATGGCAAGAGGCTTTGGATTGGACACTTCAGTTACATAAGCATTATCCTAAATTAGCCTGTGAAAATTTCAATTTGCAATTTCTGCTTTCTGAGTCGGTTAAAAAATCTTTGAAAGATCAGTGTATCAGTGAAGGTGCACGTCTTTGCATTGTTGGCGACCGGTGCTGTGCAGAAGAAATGGAGACCTATGAGCTTCTAAAACGCATCATTGATTATCCTGTTGCCGAGGTGCTCATTGGCTCAATTCACAATATTAAGCTTTTAGAAGGCTATGATGGTCTTGATGATGGCCTTTACTTGGAAGTTGGGGAACTGCTTTATCCATTAGATGTTTTGCAGACTTTTTATTCTGTAGAATGGATGGCGTACGATTCTAACGTCTATGATGTTGATGGAAATTATGTGAAAAATTCATTGCAGCAATATATTGAAAATGGCGCTATAAAATTTGTGAACCCAGTCAGTGCGCTTCAACTGCATTCAAAAGGCCTCAATGCATTGATTTGGTTCTTACTGAATGAAACAGAGACCTTAGACGATTTTAAAGAGGTTATTTATAAATATATACCCTATACCAGCTTTGAAAAGGCCGACTTTAACGAACTTGACATGTCTCGTTATGTGAGAAAACCTCTAAATGAGAGGGAAGGCAGCAACATAACGATCGAAAATTCAATAGAAGGCATGTTTACATCAGATGAAGATGAAGGTTATGTTTTTCAGGAGTATGTGGACTCGGGAGTGGTATTTTACCAAAGAGCAGATTCTGAATTTAATCGAAGATTTATAGAAATGAAGCCTACTATTGGCACTTATGTTGTTAGTGATAAATTCGGAGGCTATTTTACGCGATTGGCTGAAGGTATTTGCTCAAGCTCAGATGCTACATTTTTGCCAACGTTTGTTGGTTGATTTTTATGAAATGACACAAAAAAAGAACAATTGCCGATTATTATTGGCAATTGTTCTTTTTTTAGTCACATATTCATTTTGAAAGGATGAGAATATTAGGTAAAACAATTGTCTATTTATGATAAGCGTGATTATGAAGTATGCGGTAGGCTCTGTAAATTTGCTCAAATAGGATCGTAATCAGTAGGCCATCTTCGATATCCATTTGGCTGATAGAGAGGTGTTCATCAAATTGTGGGGGATCTAGGCCATAGATAATGGCTATTTCTGACTTACCAGAGGTGGCATACTCATTAAATTTGGTCGATAACTCAGTAGAAGAGACACTTTCACCTTTGACAGAAAGGTAGATTTTATAACTGGTATTTGTTAGGACTTTAATAAGCATTTCCTGATTTTTAACCTCAACAAGCTGAATTTTACAATATCGGCTTAATCGCTTTTCATATTCTTCTATAGCACTTTTAAAGTGCTTTGGGATTTTATCACCTATCAAGTAAATTTTAAAATTCATTAAACACCTATTCTTAAAATTATTTGTGTTTGTCACAAATGCTGACAATGAGATTATATTAGCATATTTATAATGATTAAACAACGAGAAGGGGATCAGATTACCAGATGGCGGAATGGCTTGATATCACTTGAGTACAAATGTATCGGCACGCAAGTTTTAT
>JAYVIR010000052.1:0-26071 GCA_043770095.1 Eubacteriales bacterium | reverse complement strand
CTCAGACGGGTCGATCGGCTATGGAAAGTTGTCGGATTGCCTTCGGTGGTAAGGGATCTTACCTCTTTTCCGTATTAAATATCATTCAGTTAATTGGATGGACAGCCGTTATGATTATCGGGGGCGCAAAAGCACTACAAGGGATTGATTTATTCGGTTTTGGAAATGAACTATGGAGTCTGATTATTGGGGCCATAATTGTCCTCTGGATTGCACTTGGGATGACGAAACTTGCGAAGCTCAACATTGTAGCCGTGGGAGCATTACTCGCGCTAACTGTTGTTCTTAGTTTTGTCATTTTTGGCGGACATGCAGCGAGCAGCGTTGAAGGCACAATGAGCTTTGGCATGGCAGTAGAACTCTCCGTTGCAATGCCGTTATCTTGGTTGCCACTGATTGCAGACTATACGAGGCAGGCAAAAAAACCTCAAAAAGCAACGCTTGTCAGCGTCATTGCTTATTTTATTGGCAGCACCTGGATGTATTTGATAGGTCTTGGCGCCGCAATTTTTGTGGGCAGCACAGACATGACCGACATTCTCATGAAAGCAGGCCTTGGGGTCGCAGCACTGGTAATTGTCATTCTTTCAACGGTCACGACGACTTTCCTAGATGCCTATTCAGCAGGCGTCAGCTTCAATAATTTAAGCCGCAGTTTTAATCCTCAAAAGTCGGCAATAGCAGTGACGCTCCTTGGAACCGCCATTGCAATTTTCACGCCAATCGAAGCTTATCAAAACTTCCTATACTGGATTGGATCTGTTTTTGCACCGATGGTGGCGATTTTGCTGACGCATTACTTTATTCTTAAAAAAACAGAGGAAACACAGCTTTATGACTGGACTAATTTAGCCCTTTGGGCGCTTGGTTTTGTCATTTATCGTGTGTTTATGACTTTAGACACACCAATTGGCAGTACTGTTCCTGTGATGTTTGTCGTAAGTTTACTGGTCATCTTAATGGAGAAAGGGGTAAAACCATGTTTCGAAACACGTTAGAACAACTCAGACAAAAAGGTGCGCTCGTGCACTGCATTACCAATTATGTAACCGTAAATGACTGCGCTAATGCAATCCTAGCAGTTGGTGGCGCACCCATTATGGCAGACGATATAGCGGAGGCGGCTGAAATCACTGGAATTTGCAGCGCACTTGTCATCAATATTGGCACCCTAAATGAAAGAACCATTCAGTCGATGATTGCCGCTGGAAAACAAGCGAATCTTTTAGGACACCCAGTCATATTAGATCCTGTGGGTGCAGGGGCTTCGACATTAAGGACTCAGACTGTCTTTAAGCTTTTAGAAATGGTTAAATTCGATGTCATTCGGGGCAATATTTCAGAAATTAAAACGGTCTATGCAGGCACAGGAACGACAAATGGCGTAGATGCAGATTTGAGCGACGCATTAAATGACGAGAATCAGGAAGAGGTCATCGCCTATGCGAAGTCACTTAGTCTTAAAACAGGTGCAGTTATCGCCATTACTGGTGCAGTGGATTTGGTAACCGATGGCGAAAAAACTTACTTGATAAAGAATGGACACCCAATGATGTCTAAAATCACTGGGACAGGCTGCATGCTCTCGGCAATGATTGGTGCATTTTGCGGTGCGAATTCAAAACTAATTTTAGACGCAACTGTAGCGGCGATAAGCTTTATGGGGCTCTGCGGAGAGTTAGCATATGAAAAGACAGCACTGGTTAGTGGAGGCACCTCTACATTTAAAACATTCTTAATCGATGCTATGAGCCAAATTGAAGGGACACGTTTTGAGGGGGGCATGAAAATTGAAAATGAAGCCTAGTGACTTAAATCTATACTTAGTCGGCGACCGAAGCTGGCTAAAAGATCAATCAATGGACTGTGTAATTGAGAGTGTTCTCGCTGCAGGCGTAACGTTTTTACAATATAGAGAGAAAGCTTTAACGCTTGAAGAAAACAAAATAAATGCAGCCGCCCTAAAAGTCATTGCAGAAAAATACCATATTCCATTTGTCGTCAATGATGATATTGATTTAGCGTTAGAAATTGGCGCAGACGGCGTGCACGTTGGTCAAAGCGACCTTGAAGCAAGTCAGGCAAGAACTCGAATAGGCGATGATAAGATTTTAGGGGTTTCAGTAAGAACGGTCGAAGAAGCTATAAACGCGAAAGCGGCAGGTGCGGACTATTTAGGGGTTGGAGCAATGTTTCCTACGGATACGAAAAAAGATGCGTGTGCAGTTAGTTTTGAAACGTTAAGAGAAATCTGCAAAACGGTTGATTTGCCAGTGGTCGCCATTGGTGGTATTCAGCTAAGCAACCTATTGCAACTACAAGATAGTGGCATAGAAGGCGTCGCGGTCATTTCGGCAATTTTGGCACAAGATGACCCCGCTGAGGCGACTAAAAATTTGAAGACGCTCTGCAAGTTTATTAAGCGCGACCAAGTGAGCGCCAGTAATGAATCTGAGAAATTGCAAGGAGGGACATCAATATGAAAACGGTTCTCACTATAGCAGGTTCTGACTGTAGCGGCGGCGCAGGTATTCAGGCAGATCTTAAAACGATGATGGCGCATGGCGTATATGGCATGAGTGTCATTACGGCGCTGACTGCTCAAAATACGACAGGTGTTTACGGCGTAGAAGAAGTGACGCCAGCCTTTGTCGGGGAGCAACTTGATTGTATTTTTAAAGACATAGTGCCAGATGCCGTAAAGATTGGCATGGTTTCTTCAGCAGATATTATAAAAGTCATTGCAGAAAAATTGATTCAGTATGAGGCTAAAAATATCGTCATAGACCCAGTCATGTTTTCCACGAGCGGACATGCGCTCATGTCTGAAAGTGCAATGAGTACGCTCGTAGAAAGCTTATTGCCACTTGGCTGTCTGATTACGCCCAATTTATCAGAAGCAGAAAAATTATGGGGACAGCCGATCACAACCAAAGAAGATATGATTTTAGCTGCCCAAAGCATTGGCAGCAGTCTTGATGGCGGCGTGCTGGTTAAAGGCGGTCATTTGGAAGGGCGTGCAGACGATCTCCTCTTGTCAGGCAATGAACTTCACTGGTTTGAAGCGGATAAAATAGACAATCCAAATACCCACGGAACAGGGTGTACCTTGTCTTCGGCAATTGCCTGTCATTTAGCGCTAGGGCATACGCTTGAAAGTGCAGTAGAAGAATCCAAAATATACATTACAAAGGCTTTAAAAGCACAACTGGATTTAGGAAAAGGAAGAGGGCCACTCAACCACTGCGTAAAACCCAACGCAGCCCACTGCGTAAAACCCAACGCAGCCCACTGTGTATAGACCAACCCAGCTCTAATTTTGACTCCAAAACTCTCAAGAATGACATAATAGACATGAATTTGCTACATAATAGACAGAATCTATTGATTTAGGGTTGGTTTTCATCTATCTTTCAGGAAGATATTTAACGAAATCAAGAGGTGTACACATGCCTATCACATCGTGTACACAAGATGGACAAAATGTTTAAAATTTGATTAATTTTGCATAAAAGTTCGGATTTTTGATTGAGTTATGCAAATTAATCTATATAGTAAAGAGAGTGAAACTCAAACGTGGGGAAAAAATCCCAAACTAATTAGAGATTGGAGTCAATTTTATGAAATTGCAAAAGAAATGGTTAAGCCTGTTCATGGTTGCAGCACTGCTTGCATCTACGGTTTCAGGTTATGCAGAGGTAACGACGACAGCAACAACGTCGGCAGGGACGACAACGTTGGCAGGGACGACAACGACACCAGCAACAACTAGCTTAACAGCGACAACATCAGCAGCAATAAATCTTTCAGAGGTAGCCATTGGCAATACTTATGAAGGCTTTAAATTGGTTAAGAAGCAGTGGTCTGAGGAAGCAGCTTCTACAGTGTACCAATTAGAACATGTGAAAACGGGCGGAAAAGTTATTTACTTTGAGAACAATGACCGTCACAAAGCATTCGATGTTGTTTTTAAAACACCCGTACATGACAATACAGGCGTGAACCACGTTTTAGAACACAGTGTTTTGTCTGGATCGGCTAAATATCCATCAAAGTCGCCTTTCATGACAATGGCTCAAACATCGGTTAACACGTATGCAAATGCGCTCACTTACACAGATAAAACGGCTTATCCTTTTTCAAGCCAAAACGATAAAGATTTTGATAACTTGATGAACGTTTACATGGATGCGGTATTTGCGCCAAAAATCGTTCAAGATGAAAAACTCTTCCAACGTGAAGGTTGGGGTTATGAAATTGATGCTAAGACTGGCAAAATTGGATATAAAGGCGTTGTCTTTAGTGAAATGAAAGGCAGCATGTCAAATCCTGGTTCAATTTTATACGATGCTTATAAGAAAAATTTGTTCCCACAAACTAAATTTGCATTTAACTCAGGCGGAAATCCTGAAAACATCGTTACATTAACGCATAAGCAGTTGGCGGATACTTATAAAAAGTATTATAACCCAAGCAATGCGCTCATCTATCTTTATGGAAAGATGAACATTCAAGAAAAACTTCACTTTATTGATCAGTCATACTACAGCCAATATGATAAACAGACCGTTGACACGAGCTATGGCACTCAAAAGCCTTTTGATAAGCCACGTTACCCTGTTGCCAATTATCATGTAGATCCAGGCACCGATTTAAAAGGCAAGACAATGATCAGCGTTGGTTATGGCCTCCAACCGATGCCTAAGAAAGATCTTTTCGCAATGAGTTTGTTAGTTAGTCTTATGTCTAACCTTGAAGTATCGCCAATGAAAAAGGCGTTTAAAACATCAGGTATTGGTCAATCATTTAGTGGTTCAATGAGTCTTGAAAGCCAAGCACTTTCAGTATCATTTATGACGCCTGATACCGATGCTAAACAAAAAGCGGCTTTCGAAAAATTGATTCAAAGCCAGCTTGAAGTGATTGTAAAAAACGGTTTTGATAAAGAACTTATCAAATCTTCTCTTGACAGCGTAGACCTCGGAAATAGATTGACTAAGCTTAACGCCAATAAAGGCAATAGCCTTAGAGACGTTCTTGAAATTGGTCATGTGACATACAACAATCCACTTTATTTCTTAGATTCAGATGCCTTAATTGAAGAGATTAAAAAATCAGCACTTAATGATCGATATTTTGAAACTTTAATTGAAAAGTATCTTCTTAAGAACAATCATAAAATCGTACTTAGCCTTGAACCAAAGGTAGATTTTAACAAAGCTGCTGACCAAAGATTAAACGCGAAGCTTGGCGCTTTCCAAAAATCAATGTCTCCAAATGCTTTGCTAGCGTTCAAGAAAAATAATGCAACTTTTGAAAATTGGAAAATTGCGCCAGACACAGCAGAAAATCTTGCGAAATTACCAACACTTTCATTAAAAGACATTCAATATTCAGTTCAATCTGGTCAATATGCAACAAAAGTAGTCTCATCGATTCCTGTTAATGAGCATGAAGGCACTACCAACAAAACAGTTAGTCTTTCTTACTATTTTGACGTAGATTCATTGACGGCGGAAGAATTAAAAGATTTACCGCTTTACGTTAGTACATTTGGAACAATGGGCACACAAAAGAAAGACATGGCAACGCTTACGAATGCAATTCTTTCTAATACTGGCGGCATTGGCGTAAACAGCAAACTTGTATTAGGAAGCGATAATTTTACAATTAAAGATCAAAAAGTAGTTATGACAGGTATCTGCTTAGAATCAAAATTAGCAGATACTATGGCTCTCATGAATGAAATGGCAACAACACATGTTTATAATGACTTAAGCGTGCTTAAAAATTCTGTAGAGCAAAACATCAGCGGCTACGAATACTACTATATGAATGATGGCGACAATGTGGCTTGGGAAAAACTCAATAAGGGTTTGACACCAAAAGGCCAATTGGAAGCTGAAGAGAATCAAGCAGCATCAGCGTATTACAAGAATCTTGCAAAAAATTGGGAAAAGGAATCACCAAAACTCCTTGCTCGTTTTGAGAGCATTCAGAAAAAAGTGATGAATGCCAATGGCCTTATGATTTCAGTGGTTGCTGAAAAAACGGCAATGCCAGCGGTTGAAGCTAATGTAGACGTTCTTGTAAAAGGACTTGCTAAAGACAAATTCCCTGAAAACACAACAACCTTCAAAGCATCAAGCAATAAATTGGGCATTACGATGCCTTCTCAAGTACAATATGTTTACAAAGGTTTCAACACACACCAAACAGGCGGAAAAGTGGATGGCAGTACGTTTGTATTTGCACAACTCATGAACAATGAGTACTTGTATCCAACGATTCGTGTTAAAGGCGGCGCATACGGCGGCAGCATGTTTGCCTCTAAAAATGGCAACGTGGTATTCTCTTCTTACAGAGATCCCGGTCTTGCGACGACAGTAACGGCAATTGATAAATCAGTAGATTTCTTAAAAACATTGAACCTTTCGCAAGAACAGCTCAATCCTTATATTATTTCTGTTTTAGGTGGTTTTGATGCCCCTGTAACGGTATTTGATTTGGCTGGCGCAGATGACAGTCGTTACCTCAGTGGTACTACATTAGCAGCTGAAGAAGCTCTAATGAAGTCCATTGCTGAGACAAAACCAGCTGACCTTAAAGCGTTTATCGACTTAATTGAGACTGGTTTAAAATCGGCTTCCGTGATTGTAACAGGTTCAGATGCTGAGATTCAGAAAAACAAAGGACTTTTTGATAGCGTTAAGAAGTCAGTAGAGTAAGTTAAATAAGATTTTATAACGCCATCTAAACGACTGCATTAAATTTGAAAAGCCATCTCGTAGGAGTATAAATCCTTTTGAGATGGCTTTTCTATTTTGTGGTTTTTTAAGTTTTAAAGCTTATCTATAAAATAATTTTGAATTTCCAATAGAATTTCTGTCGTCAAATTTACGTGGATTTCTTCAAGTGCAATGATCAGAGCACCTGCCACAGGGGGGAGCTTTGGGCGAATAGGCGATGCAAGCGGTGCTATTTTCCAAATGGTTTCCATGGTTGCGTCAATAAAATGAGACGAACTGCCGTTATAGACCGACCCACCTAAAACAACAGGAAAGGACTCCTTAGCCAAGTCAGCCTTTTCAATCATAGGACAAATCATTTCGCCCTGAATGCGACCCATTTTTTTAAGAATCTCTATGGCAACTGCATCTTCTTTATCAGCTAAGTTAAAGAGCAGTGGCGGGATTTGTTTGTAAAAAGATTCGGGAACGCATGTCTCTGGGTACATAAGATCAAGTAGCTCAGTCATGGTTGTAAGCCCTACAAGTTTTGGTATTTCAGTGGTCAACTTTGTAGGCAAATAAGTGCCTTCATCTGCTCTAAATGCGTAGTGGAGCGCTTCATTTGCAAGATCGCCACCGCCACCATAACCGCCAAGTGCATACCCAAGCGATCTGAGAATATACCGATTTCCCATTTTGTCGATAGCACCAGCATTCGCGCCAGTGCCGTAAATGGACACAACACCAAAGCGCGGCGTAGCACTTTTTAGAACGCACCAACTGTCATTTTCCACTAGAAAAGGCGTCGTAGGAAATAGACTTAAGACGAGGGTATTCAAATTTTTAAAATCAGACGCTGTATCCGCACCGGATAACCCTAAATAGACAAATGAAATGGGACTTTCAATGTCTATTAGAAGCTCATCTTTAAGCGCTTGCAGTAATGTGCGACAAGCTTCGTAGCCTATTATTTGGTGATTGGAGGGGCCGAGGGTTACATCGCGTATAATATGCCCTTCATTGTCAGCAAGAATGCCACGGGTTTTAGTCCCACCACCATCTATTCCAATAAACATGATAACCTCCAAATTGACTTATTTAAGTGAGATATAGTTTTCATTGGCTATAAGCATTTCGCTTAGAAGCGCAAGTGAGTTTTCGTGATTTTGATTCAGCGGATGCGCAAGCCATGCTTGTTTTGCGGTGAAAAGACTATGCGTTAGTGCAGCTTCAACCATAAGCGTTTCATAGGCTTTGACACTTTGAACAAGCCCGCTGAAAATGGCTGGATATGCTTTAGAAGACATGAGTTGAATGGTGTTCTTGCTAACGTAACAGGTCGTTTCTATTACCGCATTTGCGGGAAGGTATTTGTTAATATTTTCGTTTTGGACATTGAGCACGTGGAAGGCATCGTTGTGTCCTTCAAGACTTTCAATAAGAGAAACAGCGGCTTCGGAGTACATAGAACCGCCACGTTCTTCAAGAATGTCTAAGTTTGAATCGAGGGTATTATTTTTATAGACATCGAATAGGCGTTTTTCAGTTTTCATGACCTGTTCAGCTCTAGAACCTTCACCGCTTTCAATGGCGCTTTTCTGTTTTTTTAGCTGCGCCTGAGTGTCAAAATAGTACTCCAAATAAGGTGAGGGTAAGGCACCCATAAGCGTTAGCCATTCGATGTCAGGGGCACCCGTTTCAATATTGCTGACAATGGTGCCAAGTTCTGCGCTGTGCTCAATGACAGTGTTCATTAGACTATTACCCTCAAAACGGACGTCCGTCACAAAACACAAATGATTTAAACCTGAAAAATCATATTGCAGCGCTTCTTTTCGTAAATGAAGAAGCGATGCAATTTCTCTTTGCATGTTAATGGGCACGTTGCATAACCCTGCCGTTTTGATGGTTGTATGCTTTAAAACAGCTTCCGTCACAGCGCCAGAAGGATTGGCGAAATTGATGAGCCATGCGTTCGGACAGTGTTTCTCCATTAAATGGGCAAGATCAACAATCACGGGAATGGTTCTAAGACCTTTCATAAAACCGCCGATCCCAGTTGTCTCTTGTCCAATGAAACCGTGTTTGACAGGAATGCTTTCGTCTAAGGCTCTCATACTGAGTCCTCCAACACGAATCTGAGTAATAACGTAGTCTGCATTTTGAAGCGCTTCTTCAGGTGATAGATAGGCAGTCACTATTGTTCCAAGGTTATTTTTTTTAAAAGCCTTGTCTGCAAAAGCTTGAATGATTTGTAATTTCTCTTTACCAGACTCAATATCGACTAAAGCAACTTCACCAATATTTAGTCTATGTGCACGTTCAATGAAACCTCTAATCAATTCGGGCGTGTAACTGCTGCCACCGCCAATAACGACAATTTTAAGGGGATTTTTCATATAGAATCAACCTCGCTTTAATGGAATTAGTTGAGTAATGTTTGAAAGTTTAATCGCTTTAATAATACATGGATGAATGTTGGATGTCAATTAGTTTTATATCAATTCATTTAAAGGTAAAAGTTAGTATTAAGAACGATTACAAAAATAGTCTGATAATTCTATTTAAAACAGTTGACTCTTTTTAAATGTCGTTATACTATAAAAGTGAAACCGCTTATACTATTCTTGTTAATTCTATGATGGTAGTCTTTCTAAAACTAGTTTAAACTTAAAGAAGACAATCATTTTTCGAGAGGAGTAACAAAAATTATGAAAGCAAGTATATATGATGTGGCTAAAAAATCAGGGATTTCAGTGGTAACGGTTTCAAGAGTGATTAACAATGCGCCAACAGTTCGTCAAAGTAGCATTGATAAGGTCATGAAAGCAATCAAAGAGTTGGATTACAGCCCTAATGCCGCTGCGAGAAGTTTGGCTGGCGGAAAGTCCAAGGTCATTGGCATGGTTATTCCAGACATTACAGATCCGTTTATCATGAGTGTCGTAATTGCAGTTGGCGAACAGCTTAGGGAAAAAGGTTATTTTTTGACGCTTGCAGTGGCAGGTGAAGACACAGATGTAGAAGAGCAAATTGGAAAATTTTTATTTCAGCCAGAGCGTGTGGATGGCATCATTCTGCTCACACCTTTATTTGAAAATGAATTTATCAGTCTGCTTCAAAGTCGCTTGATCCCCTTTGTGATTTTAGACAATCAGAATTATCCATTTACTGTATCTTCAGTTGTTGTGGACAATGAAAAAGGTGGCTATGATGCGGCTTCGGCATTTTATCAAACAGGGCATAAACGCATTGCACATATTGGCGGTCCTGAAAACCTCTTGTCGGCAAGAGACAGAGCCAACGGATTTTTAAAAGCACTAGAAGAAGTAGGAGCAATTTGTTATGGGATAGAAAAAGGCGATTTTTCGATTGAAAGTGGTTATAGTACCATGAAAAAATGGCATGAAACCGGGCTGTTGCCAGATGCTGTTTTTGCTGGGGACGATCATATTGCCTTTGGCGTGCTTGATTATTTAAGAGAGCAGGGGCTAAGCGTTCCAAAAGATATGTCCCTGATCGGATTTGACAATCATCCATTTTGTTCAAAACTGCACCCGATGTTATCAACATTTAGTCAACCGGCAGAAATGATGGCTTTAAAAGGCGTGGAACTTTTGCTGAAAACAATGTCAGGAGAACTAAAACGGCATACAATCATAAAGCTCGAACCGCTGTTGATCCAAAGGCAGTCGGTGAAAGAGCGATAAAAATTAGGAGGGAAAGTCGATGAGTTTTAAAAAACGTTTAGTCGCGTTATGTCTTTCTGCAGTCATGGTGGCTTCACTGACGGGTTGCGGCGCATCTGGAACAGCTTCTGTAAACGGCGAAAAAGCGGCCAGCAACGTCCCAAAGGAGAGACTTGAAACACTTTATGTGACGGGCATGGCATGGGGAGCACCAGATAATTTTAATTGGTTGACGGGTTATCCAACTTGGCCTTGCAACATTCAGAGCAACCCTTTGGTCTATGAGATGCTGTTCATGTTCAACCCTGGAAATGAAGTTCTAGAACCGCTTTTGGGCAAATCATATACCTGGAAAGACGACTATACTGTAGAGGTAAAACTCAATGAAAAAGCCAAATTTAATGATGGGCAGCCCCTCACCGCTAAAGACGTTCTTTACACCTTTGACCTTGGAAAGAGATACACGGTTACATGGTCAAGCTATTGGGAAAACATTAAATCCATCGAATCGCCGGATGACAATACGGTTGTCTTTAAATTAAATCCTGAGAAGTACAATCGATTGGCAATGCTCGACGCCCTTTCTCGTGTCCCTATTCACCCAAAACACATTTGGGAAAAGGTTGAAGCCGATGCCAATAGAGAAATTTCTAGAATAAATGAATTTTTCAATGAAAAGCCTGTGGGTTCAGGACCTTATAAAGTTAAATTCTACGACGAAACGCGAATCATTATTGAGCGAGATGACAATTATTGGGGCAAGGAGCTCTTTGGCAGCTTGCCACAACCAAAATTCATCACACACTTACTCTTTAATTCAAATGACAGTGCCAGCAGTGCGCTTAAAAATGGAGACTTGGATTACAGCGAAGACTTCATCCCAAGTGTGTGGAAATTATGGGAAGATGGCACGCCTATCAAGGCCTATTTGCCTGAAAAACCGTACTATACACCGGATACGCTGCCAATGATCTATTTCAACTTACATAAGAAAGGGCTTGATAACGTAGAAGTGCGTAAAGCTTTGGCTTATGCAATCAATTATCCTGAAATCTCTGACAAAGCGATGAACGGCTACAGCGTTGTGATTGAACCCTCAATCACCATCACAAAGAATCATGAAGGTCAGTATGTGGATGAAGCTGCACTGAAGCCGCTTCAGTGGTCATATGACATCAACAAAGCCAACGAAATTCTAGACAATTTGGGCGCTAAAAAAGCAGCCGATGGGATACGCGTCATGCCTGATGGGACAAGACTTGGCCCTTGGCAGTTAGAATGTCCTTACGGATGGACAGATTGGAATGCTTCATTAGAGATTGTTATGCAAAGCGCTAAGGCAGTAGGGATTGAACTTCAAACGAAGTTCCCTGAGTATCCAGTTTGGGACAATGATCGAAATACTGGCAATTTTGATTTGTTAATGGACACACCATCGGCTTATATCACGCCTGCAAATCCATGGAAACGTGCTGCAGACGTTATGTCATCTGTTGGGGTTAAACCAGTTGGCGAGCAAACTTTCTCAAATTATGGTCGCTATAAAAACGCCCGAGCAGATGAGATTATCAATCAAATTCCTCAAACGGAGGACAAGGCTGCGCTTAAGTTATTGTATACAGAGCTCAATAAGATCTATTTAACCGATATTCCAACCATTCCACTCATGTATAGACCCACTTATTTCTACACGGTCAATGAAAGCATCTGGAAAGGATTTGCCATTGATGGCAATAAAGAAAATTTGCCGCCAGCTTTATTTGACGGTACAGGGATCAAACAACTTTACAATATTAAATCCAACTAATATGTTTTGAGAAAAGGCTGCTGATCCAAAAATGGAGGTTACCGCATGAGTTCATATCAAAAGTATTTTCTTAGAAAGCTAATGTGGTATGCCGTCACGCTTACAGTGGCCGTTTTCCTCAATTTCTATCTACCGAGATTGGTAAGAGGCAATCCGGTAGATACGATAGTGGGGCGCATTGCAAAAGGCATGACGGATACAGATGCTATCAAAAATATGTATGATAACTTTTATCGAGAATTCAATTTGGATAAACCAATCTGGCAGCAATTTTTATTGTATGTAGGTGGATTGCTTCATTTTGATTTAGGCACTTCATTTACCATGTATCCAAGAAAAATAAATGATATTCTTAGTTCGGCGCTTCCTTGGACGATTGGCCTTCAATTGCCAGCCATTATTTTAGGCTGGTTGATTGGCAATATCCTTGGCGCTTTTGCCGCTTATAAAAAAGGTATTTTTGATAAAATCATATTCCCAGCAACCTTGTTTATCAGTTCAATTCCATTTTTCATTTTGTCCATCATTTTGCTGTATGTCTTTGCAATCACATTAAAGTGGTTCCCAAGCGGCGGTGGGTATGGTTATACGGTCATACCAGAAATGAGTTTTGGTTTCTTCAAATCAATTTTATACCATCACTTCTTGCCGTTTATGTCAATCGTCTTAATTATGATTGGCGGACAAGGCATTGGCATGAGAGAGATGGCGCTGTATGAACTCAATGCGGACTATGTTAAATATGCGAAATTAATGGGCATTAGAGAGTCTAAAATTATCAAATACGTGTTTAGAAATGCCATGCTGCCTCAAATCACTGGGCTTGCCATGTCGCTAGGCACAATGATTGCAGGAGCGCTCATCACTGAAATCGTATTCAACTATCCTGGTCTTGGAACGCTTCTCTTTAGATCGATTCGAAGCCTAGATTATCCCCTCATTTCCGCTTGTACCTTGTTGATAACTTTAACCGTTTTACTGGCCAACTTTTTGGTGGACATTCTCTATGGGATCATCGATCCGCGCATCAAAGCTAGCCAATCTGAGGAGGTGAACCGCTAATGAGTGCTTTTCGAATTTTAAGCAAATCACCAAAGTTTATCATAGGGTTCATTATTTTTGGATTGATCCTGATGGCGTCGTTGATCTATCCGTTTGTAAATACGGCGGATCCTTTTGAAATGTTAGGTTCTGCGTTTCAAGCCCCAGACAAAACTTTTTTACTGGGAACCGATAATTTTGGCAGGGACATGCTGCTTGAACTTGCTCTTGGCACAAGAACCTCTCTCTTGGTTGGGGTTCTATCGGGTGTCATTGCAACGGTAATCGGACTTTCGATTGGTTTGTTTTCAGGCTATGTCGGCGGTTGGATTGATGAGGGTCTAACGGCATTTACCAACATCTTCATGGTCATTCCCAGTTTTGTCATTCTTATTCTCATTTCAGTGAGCGTTGAAACCCGAAGTCTGTTTTTGACGGCAGGCATTATTGGTTTAACCAGTTGGCCTTGGACGGCAAGAGCCGTGCGTGCTCAAACGGCCTCACTTAGAAATAGAGACCATATTATGATTGCAAAATTGACAGGGTTTAATACCCTTCGTATCATTCGAACTGAAATCTTGCCGTATATTGCCTCATATGTGGTGATGGCATTTATTATTCAATTGGCTTCAGGCATTTTATCGGAAGCGTCTGTTTCGATGTTGGGACTCGGTCCATACAATACCTTGTCACTGGGTATTCTGCTTAACTGGGCACTCATGTTTGAAGCGCCCCGTGTTGGCGCGTGGTGGACATTTTTGCCATCAGCGGGTGCTATCGGCATGATCACTTTTTCGCTTTATTTAATGAACCTCGGGATGGATGAGATCTTTAACCCGAAATTAAGGAGTTAGCCGATGAATGTGCCTATTTTACAAGTCAACGACTTAAAAACATTTTATAAAACGCGCTTTGGAGATCAGGTTCATGCAGTCGATGGTGTTTCATTTGACTTAAAGGCGGGTTCTAAACTTGGAATAGCAGGCGAGTCGGGCTGCGGAAAATCCACCTTAGCGCTGAGTCTGATGGGCTACTTTATGCAGCCGCTTCATCTTAAAAGCGGTACGATTGTTGTGAGTGGCAATGAAGTGACTAGCATGTCAAAAGAGGACATTCGCACCAAAATACTGGGAAAGGAAATTGCCTATATTCCTCAAGCCGCTATGAATGTTCTAAACCCAACGGGTAGAATCAAGAAATTTGTAAGCGATGTCCTTCGGGAACACAGACCTGAACTGACTCAAAAAGACGTGATGGATTTGGCCGCAGAGCGCTTTGAAATGCTTGGTCTGGAAAGACGTGTGTTAGAAGCCTATCCGCATGAACTATCAGGAGGCATGAAACAGCGTACAGTTGTCGCCATCTCCACCATTATGAACCCAAAGGTACTCATTGCGGACGAGCCGACTTCAGCACTTGATGTGTCTAGTCAAAAGTTGGTCATCAAATTAATTGATCAATTGATGAATGCGGACATTGTTAAATCCTTGATTTTTATTACCCATGAATTGCCGCTGCTTTATCATGTGACGGACGAAATTTTGGTCATGTACGCAGGTGAAATAGTGGAGCGCGGCACGAGTAAGGAACTCATTTTTGATGCCTACCACCCATACAGTCAAGCGCTTATGAACGCGATTGTTGTTCCTGAAATCGGCATGAAGAACAAACAGCTCTCTGCCATTCCAGGGGCACCGCCAAATTTAAAATTTGAAATTACAGGTTGTCGGTATGCCGAGCGGTGTTCCTATGTAACGCCAGCTTGCAAACTGGGCAAGATAGACATGATGACGTTTGAAAACAGGACTTACAGGTGCACTAGGACGTTAGAGGAGGTGAAGTCTGTATGAATCAATCCTCAATAAGTAACGATCAAAAACAAAAAGATCATAAAGACCTCATCGTTTTTGAAGGTCAAGGCTTGTCTAAAATCTTCGGGCACGGCAAGCATCAAGTCAGAGCGGTGGACGGCATTGATTTTAAAATTCCTGTGGACACGGTTACGTCTATCGTTGGCGAAAGTGGCAGCGGCAAAACCACGTTAAGCAAAATTTTGCTCGGTCTTTCTAGAGAATCAGAGGGAAAAGTCCTATACAGAGGACAAGCGCTTCAGTTGAAAAACGATCGAGATAAAAAAGCTTATTGGTCCGATGTTCAGGCTGTTTTCCAAGATCCCTTTTCTTCTTTTAACCAATTCTATACGGTAGAACAGCTGCTTGTCGAATGCTTGAAATTCAAGAATTTGCCGAGTAAGGGGGCACAGGCCATTTCAGAGATGACCATCGCCTGCGAAACGGTCAATTTGGACTTTGAAGAACTCAGATCAAAGCACTCTTTCGAGCTATCTGGCGGACAAATGCAGCGGATTATGATTGCGCGTATTTTCATATTAAAGCCAAAGGTGCTTATTGCAGATGAACCTACATCGATGATTGACGCTTGCTCTAGATCGATGATTCTCGATATGCTTCTGAAAGTTAAAGAAATACATCAAATGACCATTCTTTTTATTACACACGATTTAGGGCTTGCTTATTACATGAGCGACCAGATTCTAATCATGCAAAAGGGACAGATTGTTGAGATGGGCACTGCAGATGAGGTCATTTTGAATCCTAAATCAACTTACACAAAGCAGTTGCTTGAAGACGTGCCGAGTCTTCATAAAAGTTGGAATCTATGATCTTATTTTTGTTGAAAAGTTCATGTAACTTATATTTTAATTAAATGAGTTCCGCATTGATTGACGAGAAGGCTTGGAAGGCATACAATGACAATCAGATGAGCCTAAAGAAAAAATTACTAAGGTTCAATAACTGGAGGACCCAAATGAACAAAAAGGTCGCGTATTTTTCAAGATCAGGCAACAGCAAGCGCATAGCAGAAAAATTGGCAAGAGGACTCGGCTGTAAAACGATTGAAATAACAGACAGTATGGATTGGAGCGGAATCGTTGGTTTTGTAAAAGCGGGTTTCTATACCTCGAAGAATAAAGACCTTCCCGTAAAAGTCATTGGTAAAATATATGATAAAGACGAAATTATCGTCGTTTCTCCTGTTTGGGCTAGTCATCCTGCACAAGCAGTTCGGATTTACTTAAGAGGTCGTGAGTTTTCTAAAACGCATCTTGTACTGACTTCAAGTGGATCAACGGCAAAAAAACTTGAAAATAGAACGGCTTTTGCATCTGTTAATGAAATTGTTAAGAAGAAAAAGAATGAAGATGAGATTGTGAACGCTTTGATTAAGAAATTTGCTAAAAAGTAATTGGCTGCTTGCCAAGAATATAGAAATACCCCCTACAGTTTATTTAGTGTAGGGGGTATTTTTTATGGAATTATTCCATTCTATATTTGGTCACAAATAATTCGACCACTTCGTCTGTATAATTTGCAAGTTCTGAAATGGTGTTTTTGGGAATGTAGAGTACCTGTCCGCATGGGTATGTTTTAGCTTCTTGGTGATTCAGTGAAACACTTAGTTCACCGCGAATAATAAGCGCATAAACTTCTGAATCGGTTGGATGTTTTGGAAAAGCTTTTCCTGGTGGTAGGAGTACGTGATTCATCATAAGACCGTCTACAATAAAAATAGTCTCAAATGTGTCTTCATTGGTTTGTGTATAGGGATACGTTTTTTCTAACTGTTTGATTTCGGGTTTAAAATCTAAAAGAATTTCAGCTTGAACTTTTTTGCTAAAAGAATTTAGGATTAAATCATATGCTTCGTCCAGCATTTTCATCAAGACATCATCTGGAAGATCGCCTAAAAGAGGCACTGAATTCCAGTGTTCCTTATTCATATAATAGCCAGGAACGATTATTGGGTACATGTGTCTTAGCATTTGGCCATTTGAAGGCGATAATTTGATGGTGATGATTGGCTGTCCTTTTGCATCGCAGCCTTGCATTGCAAACATTTTTGAGCGAATCATAAATCGCGTAGCGTTCCATTCCAGTTTGTGGTCCAATTCTGCACCCGATTTGGCCAGGCAGTAGTCTTCAATCCATGGATAATTGGTCATTGAAAGTCCCTCCTACATCAGCAGTCTAAAGATCGTGTCATCTTTAGTATAGAATATTTATCATTCCACAGTCCAGCTTTCTTTAGGAATCTTAATCACAAAATTAATGCCATTGCCTATTGAGCTAGTGCATTCAATTTCTCCGCCCAATTGTTTTGTAATGAGCGTGCGCACAATATAAAGGCCTAATCCTGTGCCACCGGTGGCTTTACGCGTGGTATAAAAAGCATCAAACATTTTGGTTAAAGAATCTGCGTCCATGCCACAACCATTATCTTGGTACTTAATGATGAGATGTGTCTCAGAGGTACTGAGTTGAATGCCAATGGTACCAGTATCTTGTTGATTAAACGCATGAATAATTGAATTGAGTATTAAATTTGTGAAAATTTGTGAATAAATTCCTGGATAACTGTAAATCATAATTGTTCCAGGACAGTCGATTAATAATTGAACTTGTTTTTTCTTACATTCGTATTTTAAATTACCTTTAATTTTATTCATATAATCGCAAAGGTTGAAAAATTCACGATTTTCTTGCATTTGATCTGAAGACATGGTTTTCATATTTTGAATGATATCAATCGCCTTGTGGATGCTATGCTCCATTATTTCAATGCTTTCTTTTGAATCATCAAAGTGTTCTTTTAGCAAGGTTTGCGTTAATTTTTTGTTTTCAAATAGTGTGATGGCGGCGTTCATATTTTGTTCTAGAACAGACATAGCGGTCTTAATAATGCCTAAAGGTGCATTGACTTCATGGGAAATTCCCGCAACCAAACTGCCGAGTGCGGCCATTTTTTCTTGATCAATAAGTTGGCGTTGGAGGGTGCGCTGCATTTCTATTGTGGATTCCAATTCATCGTTTGCTGCCTTTAAATCTTTTGTGCGTTTTTGGACTTGTGTTTTTAGGACAACACTCCATGCAATAATAGACATAACAATAATGAGAATCACAACACTTGCACGAATAAAATCTTTGTTTTGATAAAAAGGAATCGGCTCAAGGCGTATCCATTCATCGTATATGGTATCTATAGATTCTTTTGGTATATTCAAAAAAGCTTTTTCTAAAATATTTTCTAAGATAGGATTCGTCGATTTTACACTAAAGTGCAAATCTAGTGAGCGGTCATAAATATTTACCATTTTAAGTGTGGTGATCTTGTTCTTTTTTATGATATATCCAGAAGTGGCAAGATCTTGAATGGTTGCGTCTACATCGCCAAATGCGACAGCATTGAAGGCTTCAAACATAGTGGGGTAGGCGATAAGTTTCAGATCGGGGTGAGCACTTTTTAAGTCTTCATTCCAAGCCCAACCAGCAACTGTTGAAATTTTAAGATTGGTTAAATCGTCTTTATTCTTTATTGTATTATTATCCGTTCTTACGATAATGGCACTTGGAACACTAATAAATTCGCGCGTAAAAAGCATTGTTTTTTGCCGTTCTGGGGTGATCGAGGCGACAACAAGATCAACTTCGCCTGTTTGAAGTTGTTTTATAATTGCAGACCATTTGTCTACTTTATAAAGAAACTGAATGCCAAGTTCTTTTTCAATAAGCTTAAGATAAGCAGGGTTTATTCCTGTAGTTTTGCCGTCGGTCCCCTCAAATTCAAAGGGTGGAAAGTCATTGTCTGTGCCATAGGTAAGCACTTGGTGTTTATCCAGCCATTGTTGTTCTTCTACAGTCAGATTAAGTGCAGCAAATGACAAGGCATTTGTGTAAAATAAAAAGAATAGCAGGGCGGCTAAAATTTTTTTTGCCATTTCTGTAGCACCTCCGAAAAAATAATATTTAAGTTTATTTACCCAATTTTGAAGGATACATGCAAAGTGCTTTAAGTGATATAATAAAAGCAAATTTTAAAAAAACTTGGAGGAATAAAGAATGCCTTATTTTGTAGCACTAATGGAAACCATTGATCCAATAAAAGACGCAGAAATCTTAGAATCCCACAAATCTTATCTTGGTGAGCAAATCGCAAATGGTAATATTTTTGCAAAAGGCCCATTTACAGATCATTCAGGCGGGTTGATTATTCTAAAAGTTGAAACGCTCGAAAAAGCTCAGGCTATTATGGCAAGCGATCCAGTTACAATCAATCAAACCCGCAAAATTACCCTTAAAGAATGGAAATCCACATTGCCTGAGTAAATGGAAATGTGGATTGGTAAGGCAAATATCGTGCTTACTTCTCAATTTCAAGACCGCTCACAACAGCGTAGCCGTTATAAATTTTAAGCGTGACGATTACTTTGCCTGTTCGCGCCGCATCTTCGTAGCTTTTTCCTGAATTTTCTTCAATGAAATAGCGGTCGATTCCAAAATTCATATTGTAGATTCTGGGACTATTTGGAATGTTGTAGTCTTTTAAGTAGGTTGAAAGGATTTTACCTTTAAGGTAAGGTCCTTTTTGAGGTTTAATCATTGTAAAACGATCCACGATATGTGTTTGAGTGCCTTTTTTGAATTGTACATAGACAGTTTTGCCGTTAAGTGTGTCTTCGACAGAGTCCGTTTTTAAACCCTCAATTTTCGTTTTTGAGGAATCAATTTGATTGATATCGTAAAACAAATCAACGTAATCGCCTCTAAAAAGATCTGTTGGATCAATTGGCTGGGTTTGCAAGATAATGGTTTCGCCAAATTGCATGGTAATCAGCGGTTGAAAAAGTAGGCTAAGGAGTACAAGTATAGGAATCATTAAAGATAATGGAAGCAAGCGCATTTCGTATTTTTCTAAATAGTCAAAAAAACGATTATAATTCATGATTAACCCCTCCTTGACGACGTCTTCTCTCAAAGGAATATCCGAAACCTAAGAGAATAAGTCCGGCAATGATAAAGAAGATTGATTTTGGTAGAAAATCGTAAGTGAGATCCACGTAATAACGGATAATGAGTGCGCAAATTAGAACAATGGAAAACAGTGAGCCACCGTGAATACGTTTAAGCAAATATAGACTTAGCGCCACTGCAAAAATAATGGCTGGGATAAAATATGAGGTGCCTTTGTTGCTTAAATCCCATATTTCGGGGATTGTTAAAGTCAGTCCTGAAATGCCAATGAGCAGGTTTCCTTGAACTGCGAGAATCAATTGCTTTTGATAAAGAAGGATTAACCCTAAAATGAAAAACGCAAATGCTATCCAGAGCGTATCAATCTCCAATTCAAAGAAAGCCATTAATAGCCATAACAAACCAAAAGCATTTGTTAAAAATAGCAACAGAACATCCTTTTTTTGAATATATAACAAGTAAAAAGGTAGCAATAAGATAATACCAAGCCAAGGAAATAGATTGGCTTCAAGGGTCGATGAAAAGAGCCATATGAAAAATAAAACCAAAGTTGATACCTTAAGAATAATATCTTTTCTCAAAAATGCCAAAGGTAAGAGACCTACTGCCCAAAGCAAAAACGAGGTCTGATTGCTTGATGAAATATGAAATAGCTGTTCAATTAAAAAAATACCAGCGCCGTAAATCAAAGCACCCACATAAAATAGTGCTGCTGAGGTTTTAGGATATGATTTTCTCATCAAATAGCCGCTCAGATTGAAGGCTATCAAAAAACCAATGATGGTCACTAATTTTAAAGGACGAGACATGACATCCCAATTTGATGCTATAAAGCTTAAAATGCCAAAACCTAGTAAGAGACTGCCGATAGCACTTAATATTCGAATAAAGCTAAACGTCTGTGTGGGTTCATAGCCTTCTATTAATTGATCTGCTTGCTCAGCAGATAAAGCATTTTCGCGTACCCAGTCCTGAAGGGTATTTTTTAAAAAAAGATATTGAGTGGAACTAATTTTTTTATTACTCATAAATAGTACCTCCTTATAGTACCATTATACCCAATCCTAAAAGGAATAGGGCAACAAAATATTAGTGAATATTCAGTCATTTCAAAATTGTGCTATAATGACGGTAATAAACGTTTTCGTGGAGGGTTCATTTTGAAAATTGCGGTAATCAGTGGTAGTCCAAAAGGCAAGAATAGCATTACTCTACAGTCGGTGAGATATCTCGCCAAGCAATTTCCCACGAATCAATTTGAAATTCATCATGTGGGTCAGCAAATCAAGCTATTAGAAAACGATGAAAAAATGTCTTTGCTTATGGAAAAATTGATTGAGAGTCATCTCATACTTTGGGTATATCCTGTATATACATTCTTAGCACCATACCAGCTTCATCGGTTTATTGAACTTTTAAAAGCACATCCAAGAGCAGCAGAACTAGCTGGGAAGTGGTCTTCTCAATTGACGACGTCAAAGCATTTTTATGACTATACAGCACACCGCTATGTTGAAGAAAATGCTGCAGATATAGGTCTGAAGGTCATTAGAGGTCTTTCAGCAGATATGGATGATCTGCTGTCTCTAAGAGGGCAAAAAGAGTTGAAGGGCTTTTGGCAGTTTGTTCAGTTTGAAATGGGAATGGAAAAGCCAAGAGAAAAGGAGAACACTAAAAACCAGAGCCAAATCAAATTGAGTGTTTCTAAATTGAAAATTCGTCAGTTTGATACTGTCATTGTAACCAGCGCAGAGGAAAATGATCATGAATTATTGGCCATGATTGAGACGTTTAAGGCCGTTTATGAACGCCCAACGCGTGTCGTTAATATCAGAGAACTCAGAATAGATGGCGGTTGTTTAGGGTGTTTTAATTGCGCCACAGATGGCAAATGTATCTATAAAGATGGATTTGATCACATTTTAAGGGAACAAATTCAATCTGCGAGTGCAATTGTTTATGCGGGCACCATAAAAGACCATTCACTTGGCTCGAGGTTTAAATTGTATGATGATCGGCAGTTCTGCAATGGACATAGGACTGTAAATATGGGAATGCCTATTGCATACATTCTTAATGGAAATTATGAAAAGGAATGCAATTTGAAGTTAGTCATCGAAGGGCGAAGCGAGGTGGGACACCAATTCCTAGTTGGGATTGCAACAAATGAATCTCAAGATGATGAAGTTACACGAGCGGCTATTGTTAAAATTGCCAAAACAATGAATTACGCCTTGGAGCATAAAATGTTACTTCCGCAGAATTTTCTTGGAATTGGCGGCATGAAAATCTTCAGAGATTTGATTTATATAATGAAAGGGCTGATGAAAGCAGATCATCGATTTTATAAAGCGAAAGGCTTTTATGATTTTCCGCAAAAGAAAATTGGCATGCGTCTTAAAATGCAAGTAATAGGTGGACTCATGTCTCTGCCATCGGTTAAAAAGAAAATGAAGTCACAGATGAATCAAGCCATTATCAAACCATATCAGAAAGTCATCGATAAAAACTAACCCTCAAAGGAGTGTTGTAGAAAATGGATGTTATCTTTAATAGAAGAAGTGTTAGACGGTATCAAGAGCGAATTATTGAAGCCGAAAAAATAGAACAAATGTTAAAGGCAGCAATGCAGGCACCATCAGCTGGGAATCAGCAACCGTGGGAGTTTTTAGTCATTCAAAATACAGAAACCTTAAATAAACTTTCACAGATGAGCCCTTTCGCAAAATCAGTGGCACACTCACCTTTGGTGATAATCCTTTTGGCCAATGAGGATAGACTCAAATTTCCTGAGTACTGGGAACAAGACTTGGGTGCAGCGGCAGAAAATATTTTAATTGAAGCGGTGACCTTAGAGTTAGGCGCTGTTTGGCTTGGCGTTGCACCACTAGAAGAAAGAATGCACTTTATTTCTGAGTTGCTTGAATTAGAAAAAGGACTCAAACCATTTTGTGTTATTTCAGTAGGTTATCCATTAGAAGGTCATGGTAATGTTTTTGTTGATCGGTATGATCCAACGAGGATTCATTATGAAAAGTACTAAAAGAGGCCTTGTACTTATTCCAAAATCTCGCTTTCCAAAACCAAGTCCAGATGCATTGGTTATAAATGGTCAGACTCAGTGGGGAACATTTGACACTGCACTTTCAAAAATTAATTTATTAGACAGCGAAAATCCTTTAGGGACAAAATTTCCGAAATTTTTGAAGCCGTTTCGTTTAAAAGAGTGGGAGGCGTTTCAAATCGATTCAGAGGACTATTTTGTCTTAGGCGCAATTTATCAAACCAATGTGGCATCGTTGAATATATTGAGTTTGTGGGATAAAAAGAAAAATACCCTACAGACGTGGCAAAGTTATGCCAGACCGAGCCAACTCGTTATGGCAGACAATTTAATTGAAAGCGTCAATCACTTGTCCACGTCAAATTCAAGCCTTTGGTTTCATAATCAACTAAAAAAAGGCCTTTGCCGAATTGAAGGGCGCTTTAAAGGGAAAAATAAAGACAAACCAAACTTTAGTCTTAATTGTCTCTTAACGAGTTGTTCTAAACCTTCGGTAGTTTCAATGCCCCTCGGCAAAAATAGGGGGCTATACACCCATAAAGAAGTTTTTAATATCTCTGGCAGCATGCAAATAGGTGTCGAAAAAATCACCTTTACGGATTCTAATTTAGCGATTATCGACGATCATAAAGGGTTTTACCCGTATAAACTCCATTATGATTGGATTACAGGAATGGAAACACATGAAAACGGAGACGTATTGGCATTCAATTTAACCAAAAATCAAGTGATCAAACCCGTGGAATATAATGAGAATTTGTTGTGGCTAAATGGAGAGAGACATCCACTGCCACCCGTACAGTTTGAACACCAAATGGATGGGACTTGGCACATTCGAGACGATATCGGATATGTTGACCTTGTTATGAAACCTGAGCAGCATTTGATTATAAAAAATGATTTCATTGTTTCAAAAATTGATTATCATGCGCCATTTGGTACTTTTAGCGGTACATTAAAAGATCAAATGGGCAAACCTCATCAGGTCAAATGCGCTTATGGCATGGGAGAGAATAAAACCTATCGCTTATAATAAAAAAAATGGGACACAGACAATTAATTTGTCAGGTGCCCCATTTTTTAAAAGTGTATTTCTTCCCTATAGAAAGGGCTATTGCTTGGCTGAAGATTATCAAGCGCTTCTAAATCTTCAATTTCTTGTTTAAGGTGATACATCCGATTGTCTAGGTTTGTAATTAAATTTGCACAGTCTTTAAGTTGGACTTGGATGTCTCCAGGTGCTTTTTCGCGGTATTTGTAATAGATTTTATGCTCAATGCTTGCCCAAAAATCCATTGCAATCGTTCTAAGTTGGATTTCGACACGAGTGGGCACTGTGCCACTGCTAAGAAAAACAGGATATTCAATATGAATGTGAAGGCTTCTATAGCCGTTTTCTTTTGGATATTTAATATAGTCCTTTGTGTCAACAATTTTGATGTCGGATTGCTTTGAGAGTAGATCAACAACATTGTAAATATCAGCAGTGAAAGCACAAATGATACGAATGCCAGCGATATCAAAAATATTTGATTTCGCATTCTCAATCGTTGGGTCAAGACCAAGGCGTTCTAATTTTTCGATAATGCTGTCTGGTTTTTTAACGCGGTAGCGAACGTGCTCGATAGGATTATAGTCGTGGATATTACCAAATTCTTCATCTAAAATATTCAATTTGGTTTTAATTTCTTCAACAGCGAATTTATAAACAAGTAATAGATCTCGCCAGGGTTTCATTTCATCGGTCATTAAACCTTCATACATAAAAACGCTCCTAGTAACTGTAATTTAGAGGATGCATCCTATTCAAACATTGAGAATGGATAAGTTCCCATATTACTTTAACATGAATGACTTGGAAATGGAAACTATTCATGACATACTTTATTGCGGCCAGTGTGTTTAGCTTTATAAAGAGCGTCATCTGCTCGTTTCATAAATGAATTAAGATCGTCGAACTCATTAAATTGAGAGATGCCAAAGCTGCAGGTAATTTGTTTTACAGGGGAAACATCCAATACTTCTATAGCATAACGTAAACTTTCTGCGACAAGTCCTGCATGATCGAGATTGGTATCTGGCAATAAAATGACAAATTCCTCGCCTCCCCATCGGGCTAAAGTATCTGTTTTTCGTACTTTATCTTTGACTTCTTTTGAAATTGAAACGAGTACCAGATCACCAATATCATGGCCATAAGTATCATTTACATTTTTAAAATGATCAATATCAAACATGATTAAACAAAGTGCTTCGGGATAACGCTTCTGTTTTTCGACTTCATAATTTGCCATTTCGGTGAAATGAACCCGATTATACAAATGGGTAAGATGGTCTTCCATAGCCATTTTCTCAATTTTTTTGAGTGTTTTGATTAGTTCTTGGTTGGTTTCAAAATAGAGATTTGTTAAATTTGTCATAAGTTCTCTGTGCAAACGATAGTCAGTTTCTTCTGCAAGCGCCTCAAGTGCAATCAACACCAATTTTTTTTCTCGACTGTTTGCATCACCACTCATGGCATCAAGGAGATTTTGATAAAGTTTCATAAGGGCCTCCTACCTAACTCAACGAAAAATAATATCATATTTTTACGAATTAAAAAATTTTACCTTCAATCATGCCATCAATTCCAATGCCGTCAAACGTATAAAGTTTTTTTATAATTGTTTGGGATGCGGTGAAACCTTCAATAATGCCACCATGTTGTGGGAGAATTCTATTGATGGCTAAAGGCGAGAGTTGGTCAAGTGCATATTTTAATGCTTTATTTGATGTCATTATGAGTTTATGAAAGTGTTCTATACCAGGAACGAAACATTGTTCATTTTGTGGGCATTGATGATAGCTTATACACCCATCACAAGCAGGAAGAACCTTGTGGTATAAATTCCATCCATTATCGTAACTGC
>JAYVIR010000051.1:0-26231 GCA_043770095.1 Eubacteriales bacterium | reverse complement strand
CAGTCTGCGCCGACCGCATTTGCCGTACGGATGATTGACCCCAAATTATGAGGATCGTTAATTTCATCGCATATGATCACAAATGGGTCGCGACCTTCTGCTTCAACTCGGTTTAAAACTTCTTCTAAATCTGAATAATTATACGCCGCCACATAAGCAATGACACCTTGATGGCTATCTGATTCAGAAATCGCATCTAACTTGCTTCTCTCGACTTTTTGAACAATAATGCCCTTTTCCTTGGCCATGCTGAAAATTTGTCTTATTGAGCCTTCTGATGCGCCGCTGGCTATCAATATCTTGTTAATTTCACGTCCTGACTTCAACGCTTCAATGACGGGGTTTCTGCCTTCTAATATATCACTCATAAATCCTCCAAAATCAATTCATCATTTAACAATAACTTGTTTATACTTGACCTGACAATACCTTTATTGATTTTTCCAATTCTTTGTATTTATTTCTTGTTTGAACCATCTTGCCACAGCTCATTCGACCCTCAGGACATGGTGCCTTTAAACATTTTGGGCCAGCCGTTTTAAAAATAGAGGGTGCCACTTTTCTGACTTCAATCAGCATTAAATCGGCCAGTCCTCTAATCTCCCACTGCGCACGTTCACAGCATCTGTGCTCAAAGAAATTAATCAAACTTCTGCCATTCATCGTCACCACGATTTTGGTTTCGCATGCGTTTGGAAAAACATACCGCGCATCTTCAATGGCCATTTTTTCTGCTTGCTGATTGGCTTTCTTCTCATCTATGCCTTCTCTTAAAAGTTTCTCAACATGCTCCGTTTGAAGCACACTCACTAGTTTATCATAAACCACTTGATCTGCCGCCATCGCTTCTTTAAAAAGTTCGCAAGCAATTTTATTTTTGAGGATTGTCGGCGGGACAATGTATTCGAATTGTTCAAGCTTCACATAGCGCTGCGACTGCTGTGAATAGGATGCCATTCGATGTCTCACCAACTGATGCGTAAGCACTCGGCTAACACCTTCTACCGCAAAGGTAAAAGTCATATGTTCTAACGGAGAGTCATGACCAAGTTCAGCCAGTTTCAATAAAAAATTATCCACCTGTTCGTCTGATAATTTTTCCATCAATCCCGAAGCACCCGTCTTTGAATAACATAATTTTGCGGCTGCCGCCACCAACTTTTCTGGTTCTGGGGTACATGCAAGCATCTCAACTTTCATCGCCTTACACTCCTCTCATTCATCGATAAAAACTGCCCTAGCCCAGAGGCATAGAGCAGTCCTAGTTTTATTCATAAGGTTGTTCTTGGATTTTTGAAGGTTGTATTGTAACATTTTCAGAAATTGTAATGGCTTTGGCTACGATTTCAACGAGACGTTTTTCTTCGCCATTTAGGAACAGCCAACCAAGAAGAGATTCAAAACCAGTTGCCTGCCGATACTCCGCAACAGAGGTATTTTTAGGCACCGTCAAACTCTTTTGATTTCTGCCGCGTTTTGCAATCGTCTTTTCTTCTTCTGTCAAAAAATATTGAAGTTCTCTTAAGACGTTTGCTTGCGCAGTTGCCTTGACCATTTTGACCACACGTTGGTTCAATTTATTGATGGTGCCTTTATGTTTTGTAATCACATAGGTCCTTACCATTATTTCGTGAATGCCATCTCCTATATAGGCTAGCACGAGGGGGTTCATCATTCTAAGCTCACTCGCTTCAAGATTTGGAACCTCTAGGGTCTCCAATAAAGACTCACACAATGCTTTCAAGTCAGCTTCTCACCTCAATTATTTTTTGATATATGACCATTTCACGCCTTGTGGCGTATCTTCAAGGACAATATTACGCGCTTTTAAAATATCTCTAATTTCGTCCGAACGCGCAAAATCTTTATTTTTTCGAGCCAATTGACGCTCTTCGATTAACAGTTCAATTTCTTGATCCAAATTGCCTTTTGTTTTCGTTAAAATACCAAGCACCGAAGTCAATTCTATGAGTAACTCATGTGATTTTTGAAGATAGACAAGTGGCGTCTCTTCAGTTACATTTGTATTCACTTCTCTGACCAATTCAAAAATAGCAGCAATGGCATCCGCAGTGTTTACATCATCGTCCATGGCCTCAATGAATTGTGCTTTATATTTTTCAAGCGAAAGCAACTGGCCTTCAACATCAAACGAGGCGCTCTCATTTTTAAGGTTTTCCATATGGTATTCTAAATTTTCTTTAGCGGTATAAAGGCGATCCAAACCATTGGCAGATGCCACGATTAAATCATGACTGAAATTAATGGGATTTCGGTAATGTGCCTGTAAAATAAACATACGTAGCACTTCGCCATCAAATTCATCCATTATTTCTCTTACGGTAAAGAAATTATTTTTAGATTTCGACATTTTCTCGTTGTTGATGTTAATGTAGCCGTTGTGCATCCAATAGTTCGAGAATTTTTTGCCAGAATACGCTTCTGATTGGGCAATCTCGTTTTCGTGATGCGGGAACATTAAATCTTGACCGCCGCAGTGAATGTCAATGGTTTCCCCAAGGTACTTAGTGCTCATCACTGAACATTCAATGTGCCAACCCGGTCTGCCTTCACCCCAAGGTGATGTCCAACTCGGCTCACCTGGTTTTTTAGCTTTCCAAAGCACGAAATCCATTGGGTGTTTCTTTTGCTCATTGATTTCTATTCTCGCGCCAAGTTCCAAATCGTCTAAATTTTGCTTTGACAATTTCCCATAGGTTTCAAACTGCTTCGTACTAAAGTAGACATCGCCATTGGATTCATAGGCAAAACCTTTTTCAATCAGCACTTTAATGTAATCAATGATTTCGTCCATGGTTTCTGTTACTTTCGGATGGACGGTTGCTCGATGAATTCCAAGCGCATCTGCGTCTTTAAAATATTCTTTGATGTATTTTTCGCTGATTTCCAAGCTGCTTAGTTGCTCTTCTTTCGAACGGTTGATGATTTTGTCATCGACATCCGTAAAGTTTTGAATATAGTTGACTTCATAGCCTTGATATTCAAGATATCTTCTGAATGTATCAAAAATGGTAAACGGTCTCGCATTTCCGATATGGAAATAATTATAGACGGTCGGTCCACACACGTACATTCTCACTTTATTAGGTTCTATGGTTTCAAAAATTTCTTTTTTACGCGTCAGACTGTTATAAATCTTCATACGATTCCCTCCTACATTTATTTATTTTTAAGCAAGGCTCTTTAATGTATTTTCCAATCGTTTGATCAACAATTCTTTTCCAAGAAGTTGAATGATGGCTACCAAATCTGGGCCATGTAGCTGTCCTGAAATAGCCGCTCTTACTGGCATAAATAAATTTTTGCCTTTCACGCCAGTTTCTTTTTGAATTTCTTTCATGACAGATTTAGCAAATGCTTCGTCCACGACAGGTGCTGCTTCAAGCAATTTTATAAAAGCAGTGAGCACTTCTGGCACTTGATCTATCTTAAGCATTTCCAACGTTTCTTCATTTTCAGGCTCTACAGATTCTCCAATAAACATTGGCACCAAATCCGTCACTTGTGCGAGGTAGTGCATGCTTTCTTGAGACAATTTAGTGATGGTCTCCATGAACGGTCTTTGAGCTTCAATTTCTTCTGCCTTAACATAGCCTTTTTGCACGAAGAAAGGCATACAAAGTTCTGTCAACGCCTCAAGCGGCATTTCTTTAATATAGAGTCCATTCATCCAATTAAGCTTATCAACATCAAATACGCCACCCGATTTTGACACTCGGTCTAACGAGAATTTTTCGATCATTTCTGCCATTGTCATTTTTTCGCTGTTGTCCTCTGGACTCCAACCGACTAATGCAACGTAATTGATGAGTGCTTCAGGCAAATAGCCCTTAACTTTAAAATCTTCAACAGCAACATCGCCTTGTCTTTTAGACAATTTTTTCTTCTCGCTGTTTAGAATATTTGGCAAATGAACAAATCTAGGCGATTCCCACCCAAATGCCTCATACAGGTAGACGTGCTTAGGTGTAGAGGATAACCATTCTTCACCTCTGATCACGTGCGTGATTTTCATGAGATGGTCATCCACGATTACCGCCATATGATACGTTGGGAAGCCATCTTGTTTCATTAAAACTTGATCATCAAGTTCATCTGTATTAAACGTAACCACGCCTCTTACGGCATCGTCAAAGGTGATTTCTCTGTTTTCTGGCAACTTTAATCGTACAACGTGCGACTCGCCTAACGCAGCGCGCTTTCTGGCTTCTTCTAATGAAACACCTTTGCAATGTCCATCATATTTAGGTGTCTGTCCGTTTGATTTTTGAACTTCTCTGACTTTTTCAAGTCGTTCTTTATCACAAAAACAATGATAAGCATGCCCTGCTTCTAAAAGTTGGTCTGCATATTTTTGATAAATTTCTAGACGATTGGATTGTGTATAGGGGCCAAATTCTCCAATTTCGATGAGTTCATTTTTTTCATTGACGAATGGACCTTCAGAGTGGATAACGCCTGCCCACTTCATCGCCTCAAGCATGCCTTCTACCGCACCTTCTACAAGTCTTGTACGGTCAGTGTCCTCAACTCTCAAGATGTAAGCGCCTTTATTTTTCATGGCATATAGGTAATTGTAAAGCGCGGTTCTAAGACTCCCTATATGAACAAACCCTGTCGGGCTCGGTGCAAATCTAACTCTTACTGACATATGACTTCCTCCTACAATTTTTAACGTTTACTATATCACTTTATCATAGCATATTTTTATTATCGCCACTACCCTTCTTTTAAGTTCAAAAAAATAGTGGCGTACACCATAAATGTACGCCATGTCTACAAACAATTCTTTTTACAAAGTGATTATTCTTTCTTGCCACGCTCCATGACGAGACCCATTTTACTCATAATCCGATCATAGCTGTTCTCTCCATGTGGCACCATGCAATCGCTGCAATCCTTAATGCCATTTGCCGTATGTTTAAAATTGCCGCCACAGTCTTCCTTCAATAGATAGAGGGGACAGTAGCAAAACAGGCAATTAAACTTACTCGAATCTTCTATCTTATGGCAAGGGAAGAATTCGCACTTTAAATGTTGGTTAAACTTATATTGCTCACTCATTTAGGCACACTCCTTAACGCTTTTATTTAGCATACTAATAGGCCTTCGCGACATATACCATCATTTTAGCAGGTTTTCCGCAGAAGTGGCACACCTCTCCAAGATTTTCTTGTTCAAATGGCATACAGCGAATCGTAGCTGCCGTGTCGGCTTTCATTTGATCCTCACAAGCGCGTTCGCCGCACCACATGCCTTTTGCAAAGCCGCCTTGCGTTGCCATTTTTTCAACAAATTCTTCATAACGGTCAAACGTAAAGGTCATCTCTTCGCGATGTGTCTTCGCTTTTTCTAGCAAGTTATCGTGAATGTCATCTAGCAAAGTACTGATTTGATCTGCAAAACCGTCTAAGGAAATAGGCGATTTTTCGAGAGTGTCACGTCTGCCGACAATGGCCTGATTCTTCTCGATGTCCTTAGGACCAATTTCCACCCTTAGCGGAACACCTTTCATTTCATACTCATTGAATTTCCAGCCCGGGCTATAGTTCGGATTGTCGTCAAGTTCGACGCGAAGGCCTTTTGATTCAAGCGCCTTCTTAAGTTCATACGCTTTATCCAGCACCCCTTCTTTATTTTGCGCAATTGGAATAATCACCACTTGCGTCGGCGCAACTCTTGGCGGCAATACAAGTCCTCTATTGTCTCCATGCACCATAATCAATCCGCCGATGAGTCTTGTCGAAACGCCCCATGAAGTATGGTGCGGGTATTCTAGCGCCCCTGTTCGTCCTAAGAAGGTGATGTCAAAGGCTTTCGTAAAGTGTTGCGCTAAATTATGAGAGGTGCCTGATTGGAGGGCTTTTCCATCGTGCATAAGTGCCTCTATGGTGTAGGTTGCATGAGCACCGGCAAATTTTTCCTTATCGCTTTTTTGGCCAACCACCATTGGAATGGCAAGTAAATTTTCTGCCATTTCTCTATAGATTTCGAGCATTTGAAGCGTCTCAGCTTGTGCCTCTTCATCTGTTTCATGAAGGGTATGTCCCTCTTGCCATAAGAATTCTGAGGTTCTAAGGAACGGTCTTGTAGACTTCTCCCATCGAACAACAGAGCACCATTGATTGTTGAGATAAGGTAATTCTCTGTAAGATTTAAGCCATCTTGAGTACATTTCGCAGATGATGGTTTCTGAAGTCGGGCGTATGCACAGTCGCTCTGCTAGCTCCTCGCTTCCACCGTGGGTAACCCATGCCACTTCAGGCGCAAAACCTTCTACATGTTCTTTTTCTTTATTTAGCAAGCTCTCAGGAATGAGTAGCGGAAAATACATATTTTTATGCCCAGTTGCTTTAAACTTCTTGTCCAAGTAAGCCTGAATATTTTCCCAAAGTGAGTAGCCATAAGGTTTGATGACCATAAAGCCCTTCACCGGCGAATAGTCAACCAAATCCGTTTTCAAAATCACATCCGTGTACCACTGTGGAAAATCTACTTCCATTTTTGTTATTTCTTTTACAAAACCGTCATCATTTTTCTTAGCCATAAACAAACCTCCCGTTTATCAATTATTCCAGTTTAATGCACCTTTAATCTAAAACCCCAATCAAAAAACCCGCCTCTCTATAATAAATTATATAGAGGCGGGTTTATGCGCGGTACCACTCTAAAAGACAGAGAAATCGGTCGAAATATGCCTGTGGCAAGCTCTCGAAGACGTCTGTCATCTCCACGCAGCGTTAACGGGCTGCACCCGTGTGTTTTCACAAACTCCAGAGTAGGTTCAACAAGTGCGTATCTATGAAATCTTTCAGCAAAGGTGAGTATTTTTCTCTCTCAAACCTTGATTTCACTCTCTTTACAGCGCTTACACTCATTTACTGGCTCTTTCAACGTCAAATATCGGATATTTTTATGTGTTTACTATACACTGTGTGCCCTAGATTGTCAACGTGGTGTTTTAATTCATTTTTTCACTTATTTTTTGCATGAGTACCACCGCAGATGTAGAAATACCCTCCTCGCGGCCTTCAAATCCAAGCCTTTCAGTCGTTGTCGCCTTGACACTTACTTGATGTGCAGAAACTTCCAAAATTTCTGCAAGCATTTCTCTCATCTGTTCAATATAAGGTGCCAGTTTAGGCTGCTGAGCGGCTATGGTTGCGTCTACATTTCCCAGGACATATCCTTCTTTCTTACATAAGTGCATCACCTTTTTTAAAAGAACCAGACTATCTGCGCCTTTGTATGCGGGGTCTGTATCTGGGAAATGTTTCCCAATATCACCTAATGCTAATGCCCCAAGCATTGCATCTATAATGGCGTGCGTGAGTACATCTGCATCGGAATGTCCAAGCAACCCTAATTTATGAGGAATCTCCACACCGCCTAAAATAAGTTTTCTGCCTTCTACCAATTTGTGAACATCGTATCCAAATCCAATTCTCATGATAACCTCTTTTCAAGTTCTTAATTAAATCAAGTCTTCCAACAGTCTTTCTGCCAAAAGTAAGTCCTCAGGCGTTGTGACCTTAAAGTTATTGTAACTTCCGAGCGTTAATTTTACCGGATGTCCAAAAGCCTCTACTAAAGCACTATCATCCGTGGCAGTAAGCCCTTCAAGCATGGCTTGTTCATAAGCCCTTAAAAGCAAATTGCGCTCAAAACTCTGTGGTGTTTGTATCAAGAATAATCGACTTCGATCAGGTGTATAATCCACAAACTGTTCATCGTTCGCCACCTTAATGGTGTCCTTTACAGGCACGCAGATGACGGATGCATTGTGCTTTAGGGTGTCTTGCAAACTGCGTTCTATCACTTCTATGCTAACAAGCGGTCTTGCGCCGTCATGAATCATAACATAAGCGATGTCCTCATTTAATTGCCCCAACCCATTATAAACAGAAACCAGTCGATTAGGGCCACCAGGAATAAATTTCATTTGCGGATACGTTGCTCCTCGTTCAATACCCTGGCTTCTAATTTGAGCAAGCAGTGATTCAAAACGCTCCTCTTCTTGTTTTCTTCCAACAATGATAATCTGGTCAATCCAGCCACTTTCTAAAAATGGCGCTAACGTCCATTCAATTAAATCTCTTCCTTTGAGCTTTAAAAAGGTCTTAACTTCTTTTGTGCCCATACGACTTCCGCTTCCTGCAGCCGGAATGACGACGGCAATTTTTTGATTTTCATACATGACTGAATCTCCTTTCAAAAAAAGCGTTCGCACTCCTTTACAGGAAATACGACCGCTTCTCAATTTTGCTAATGTGCTGGCTTAGCAAAAATCATTCGCCCGGCAGCCGTTTGGAGAACGCTTGTAACAAGAACCTCAATGGTCTCATTCATACATTTACGTCCACCTTCAACAACGATCATAGTCCCATCATCAAGATATGCAACGCCTTGGTTTGACTCTTTACCTTCTTTCACAACATGTACCGTCATTTCTTCACCTGGTAAAACGACTGGCTTAACCGCATTTGCCAATTCGTTGATATTCAGTACAGTCACCCCTTGAAGCTCAGCAACTTTATTCAAGTTAAAATCGTTCGTAACCACCATGCCATTCATTTTCTTAGCCAACTTCAACAGTTTCATATCAACTTCTGATACGTCTTCAAAATCAGTATCCACAATGCGAATATCAAGCTTAAGTTCCTTCTGTATTAAATTTAATATATCTAGCCCTCTTCTTCCTCGGTTGCGCTTAAGGCCATCCGAAGAATCTGCAATATGTCTAAGTTCTTCTAATACAAAATTAGGAATGATTAACGTACCTTCAACAAATCCTGTTTGACAAATATCTGCAATCCGACCATCAATAATAACACTGGTGTCTAAAATTTTAGGTTTTGCGCCGCTGACTTCTTTTGCAGATGATTTCGAAGTATTTCGTTTAAACAATTCTTGAATCTTAGAAAAATCACCAATGTTCTTAATCGCTAATCGAACACCCAAATAACCTAAAAATACATATATAAGCAAACTCAGTAAACTGATATAGGGAATTGGAATAAGACTAATGGCACTGCTAATTAAAAATGCAATTACAAGTCCAAAAATGAGGCCTAGTGATCCAATAATAATTTGATGAGTAGGTACTTTTTCGAGTTCGTCCTCTGCACCTTTTGCTAACTTTAACGCCAAATAAATAATCCACGGAGAAGAGAGATAAAGTATAAGTCCGAAAACAGCAGCTGTTACTGATGAAAACACAAAATTAAAAACATTATCGCCAATCGTATAATTAAATAACCTTCCGATGCCATCTATGGACAATAGTAAAATTCCAATGCCATAGCCGGCTGAAACACCTAAAATTGTTAAAACAATTTTAGTAATTTTTTTGAACATGATAATCCTCCTTTTTTACTTATTGTGTTTTTGAAAATGTAAAATTTTCGTCACTTTATCATAACACATTTAATAACGGTAAAATTTACATCTCTCATCTTTTAATCATCTTTTAAGATATTTTTAAGCAATCATCAAAAAAACTGATGTAACGTACCCTAAAAAGGATACCCCACATCAGTCATTCTAAACGTTATTTTCTAGTGAACCGCTGCATTAATTAAACCATCTGCCTCAGATTCATCTACGTCAGTCGCTAAAATCATTTCACTGATGAGGATCTGCTTGGTATTGGTCAGCATTTTCCTTTCTCCAGTTGAAAGGCCTTTTGCTCTTTCAATATGAATAAGATCTCTTACAACCGTAGCCACTTCAAATATATCACCAGTTTTTACTTTTTCCATGTTCGCTCTGTATCTGCGATTCCAATTCGTTTGAAGGTCAAACACTTCATTTTGAAGCACCTTGAACACTTCGTCAAATGCCTCTTTGGTCATGATTTGGCGAATACCCAAACACTCGATGTTATCTACTGGCAATAACACTTTCATACTTTTAAGAGGTAACCTGAGTACGAAATACTGCCGAAGTTGACCTAGAATTTCTTTCTCTTCAATGGCCTCTATTACACCCGCGCCATGCATGGGATAAACCACTCGATCTCCTATTTGAAACATCAGAACACCTCCTCTACTTTATAGTACCTAATATACATTATACCCTATTTAAGTTACTTTGGTCAAATTAAATAAATTATTTTATCATAGGGTTTTTTTCATGTCAATTCATTTATTATTTTTCAGAATTTTTCAATAACAAGTTTTAAAACCACGAGAGACTGTGTTACAATAACTAAAACAAAGGGGCTTTTTTAAGGCATCCAGAGCAAATATAAAGGAGTGTGAACCCATTGAATGATTTACTGTACGATCAATTTCAAAATACGGTGGATGAAGTTTTAGTCCGTCATGCAAGCGTACTTGATATCATGACAAAGCTAGAAGCTTCAAATGCACGCATTAATCGTTCTGTTGTCAAATCTATTACAAGTTGCGGTTGTACAAAACTGAATGCTCAGAAAAATGAAATCCCAGAGGGGACGGAATTTTACGACTTAAAAAAATTGAATACCAACCAACTCAGCGGAGAACTATGTACTACCTGCCGAGAAAAAGTTGAACAAGAAATTGGCTCTCATCTTTTCTATTTAACGGCGCTATGCAATCAAGTTGATGTCAATTTGTATGATGTGATCCTCCAAGAATTCAATCGCATTAAAGTGCTAGGCTCGTTTAGTCTTTATTAGTCAATCAATCAAAAACGCAAAGCTTTTAGTTCTCAGTTTTTTTCTGAGGACAAAACCTTTGCGTTTTTTTAACATTCTTTTTATGGTTTTACCGAAATTAATACAGCCCTTTTTTTACCTTCCGAAAAGATTAGAAAATGCTTCCTCAACCGTTTTAACACCGCTGACGGTTACTTTTTTAGGAATATCCAATCCTTCTAAATTGCCATAGGGAATGATAAATCGTTTGAATCCAAGCTTTACCCCTTCATTTACACGACTTTGAGCCTGACTGACATTTCGAATTTCACCCGTCAGTCCCACTTCTCCAAATACCAAGGTTTCTGAATTCATAATGAAATTCCTAAAACTGGCTGCTACAGACGTTACAATCGCAAGGTCTGCAGAAGGCTCGTCCATGCTCATTCCACCAACCACATTGATGTAGCAATCCTGATCCGCCAAAGCCAAACCCACTCTTTTTTCAAGCACGGCCATTAGCATCACCAATTTATTGTAATCGACACCTACTGCTGTTCGCCTTGGCATCCCAAAAGTTGTTTGTGAAACCAACGCCTGTATTTCAACCAAAACAGGACGCGTGCCTTCAATCGCAGCCGTCACGACGGATCCCGAAGCTTCCGATCGCCGCTCTGAAATAAACAAATTAGAGGGGTTGCTGACGCCTTGCAGTCCCTTATTGGTCATTTCATACACACCAATTTCATTCGTGCTGCCAAAACGATTTTTAACCGCTCTAAGAATTCTATAAATATGATAGCGTTCTCCTTCAAAATAAAGGACCGTATCAACCATATGCTCTAAAACTTTTGGCCCGGCGATGGCACCATTTTTGGTGACATGACCAACAATAAATGTGGATATGCCCATCCCCTTAGAAATTTTCATTAAAAGGCCAGTTGCCTCTCTCACTTGCGAGACGCTTCCTGGGGCAGATGCAACATCTTCGCGGTAGACGGTTTGAATTGAGTCAATTACCATGACGTCTGGTTTGAGTTGATTGATTTCTGCCAATATAAGATCCATATTATTCTCAGAAAGTACGTACAAGTCCTCTGACTCTATCCCTAAACGATCCGCTCTCATCTTGGTTTGTTTGATGCTTTCTTCTCCCGAAACGTAGAGTACTTTTTTACCTTGGCGCGCAACATGATCTGCCACCTGCAGCATCAACGTTGATTTTCCAATGCCGGGATCTCCGCCTACCAAAATCAATGAACCTTTAACAATACCGCCGCCAAGAACGATATCGAGTTCCTCAATACCGCTACTGAAACGATCATCTTTTTCAAGAGAAATCGCTTTAATTGAAATGGGTTTTTCCACTTTATTGGTTGCACGAAGCGTTCTTGAGTCCGTTTCGACGCTTGCCGTTTCAATTTCCTCGACCATACTTTCCCACGAGCCGCACTCAGAACACTTCCCAAGCCACTTTACCGAAAAGTAACCGCAATTTTGACAGACATATTTTGATTTAACTTTTGCCATTTGACACCTCTTCTAAAACACTTTCTGGCAATGACGCTTCTAAAGCATTTTTCTCAACTTTGATTTGAATTTCTCCGCTTTGGAAATCAACAATAAATTTGGCACCTTCTAATACACGGTACTTTAATATATACTCCGCCAACTTGTCTTCGACCAATTTGGTCATCGTCCTTTTTAACGGTCTTGCACCATATTCTTCATCGTACCCGACAACCGATAAGTGATCTTTGACCGCACTACTCATTTCCAATGGATAGCCGATGCTCTTCATGCGTTGTTCCAAATCGACGCTGATTAAATTAACAATTTGACGAATATCCATAGGGGTTAAGGTATTAAAGACCACCACATCATCAATCCGATTGATGAACTCAGGTTTAAAATAATCCTTAAGTGACTCCGTAAGCACTTCTCTAATCCGCTGTCTCTCAACTTCATCTTCCATTTGCAGATCGCCAAACCCCATTTGTCTTTTCTTTGAAAGTTTCTCAATTCCAGCATTAGAAGTCATAATAATCAATGTGTTCTTAAAGTTAACCGTCCGCCCTTTACCATCAGTTAAAATGCCCTCGTCTAAAATTTGAAGCAACAAATTAAACACATCTTCGTGGGCTTTTTCAATTTCATCAAATAAAATGAGGCTATAAGGCTGACGTTTGACGCGATCAGTTAATTGTCCACCAGCTTCATGTCCGACATATCCCGGTGGGGAGCCAATTAATCGAGAAACCGTATGTTTTTCCTTAAATTCCGACATATCAATTCTAATCATGGCTTGATCAGATCCAAACAACATATTCGCAAGTCCCTTGGATAGTTCAGTTTTGCCAACGCCAGTAGGCCCCATGAACAGAAACGAACCAATCGGTTTATTCGGACTCGACAAGCCCACCCGAGAACGCCGGATAGCTTTTGCAACAACACCTACCGCTTCATCCTGACCCACAATTCGCTGTTCTAGATACTGTTCTAGATTTAACAGCCGATCTGCCTCAGTCTGCATCAGTCGTTCAACGGGTATTCGGGTAATCATCGAAATCATTTGTTCAATATCGGGCTTATCCACAATGAGTGACTTTAAATAAGCCATTTGCTGATTTTGTTTTTCATCTTCCAACACTTCTAGCGTAAGACGTTCTTTATCTCTAATTTGTGCCGCCGTTTCAAAGTGAAGTTGGAGTACCGCTGCTTCCTTTTGCGCTCTAAGCAGCTTGAGTTTCTCCTCAAGTTGCTTTACCGCATCACTTTGATTAAGATTTTCAATTCTTTTTTTCGCCGAAGCCTCATCCATCAAATCCACTGCTTTATCCGGCAAAAACCGTTCTGTCATATAGCGATCCGAAAGTTCTACCGCCGCAACCAGCGCTGCATCTGTAATCTTAACGCGATGATGATTCTCATAGCGTTCTCTTAACAATTTTAATATTTCAATGGCATGTTCTTTTGTTGGCTCCACTACTAAAATAGGCTGAAACCGTCTCTCCAAGCCACTGTCTTTTTCGATATAGCGTTTGTATTCATTAAGGGTAGTCGTGCCAATAATTTGTATTTCTCCACGGGCTAAAATCGGTTTTAAAATGCTCGAAGCATCAATAGCCCCTTCTGCGCCACCCGCACCGATAATGGTGTGGATTTCGTCTATAAATAAAATGACATCGCCCGCTTCTTGAATTTCCTTGAGCAGTTTCGTGAGCCGATCTTCAAATTCGCCCCGATACTTGGTCCCCGCAAGCAAAATACCCATTCCCAGAGAATAGACTCTTTTTCCCCAAAGCACATCAGGAACATCTCTGTCGACAATGCGCTGCGCAAGCCCTTCAACAATAGCCGTTTTCCCTACGCCCGGTTCTCCAACCAGACAAGGGTTATTCTTAGTACGCCTGCTGAGCGTCTGAATAAGTCTTGCAAGTTCAGGCTCTCTTCCATAGACGGGATCTAATCGTTTATCAATGGCTCTCGACGTTAAATCAATGGCAAATTGATTGAGCAATTCGTGTTTTTCATCCACTTTGACCTCTTTGTTTAGAAGATTTACGCCCATTTTCGACAAGTGCTTTTTTAAAATAGGCACTGAAATTTGAAGAATCAATAACACCTGATAGGCTAAAGATTTTTCATCGCTTATAATGGCCAGCAATAAATGTTCTGGTTCAATTTGGTCAGAATTGCTTCTTGCTGCATACCCATAACTCAGGTCTAAACATTCCAATGCCCTCGGGGTGTAACCATCCACATTAATGGAAAATACGCCACGTCCGACAATTTTAATAACTTCTAAGCGGACATCTTCAATCAATAGACTTTGCTTGCCTAACAATCGGTCCGACAATGTGTTCTCATCTCTAAGAATCCCAAGCAGAAAATGTTCAGGACCAACAAAACCGTGACCTAAATATTTTGCCTCATCAAATGCATATTGCAAAACCATTCTAGAAGTCTGACTTAATCGATCAAATATTGACATTCTCATCACCTCGCCAATGCCATCTTGTATGGATTTCGTTAAGAATTTCGCCGCGTCTTTGCATTTTTTCTCTATATCCCAAACTTTTATGCTTCTCTTTTTCAATGCGAATATCACTGACTCTTAGCAAGTAATCATGCCATTTATAAAGCGACTCTTGTGTGGAACCCTCAGATTCAACGAGCCCCAATCGCTCGCCAAGCATTAATAGCGAAATCCACTCAAGTGCCTCGTCTTCCTCCACTGCCGCCGAAAATTGACACTGGCCAAAAGCTCTTCCAATCTGATCCTTTAATTTTAACGAATCTGAAACCCAAATGGTTTCCCTTCCTGCCAATTCCCTCTCAGAAAGCTTCTCGACTACCTGGTCTAGCAATAGAGCAAGTTCTATTTCACTTCTACCCAAGGTTACGGTATTAAAAACGATATAAAAATCGCTTCTATATGGTTTTATTTGAACACCGATCGCACCCATAGATTCTGTAATGGCATTTATAAATCCGGTTCGCTTTAATGCTGGCAAATGCATTAGAGCCTCGCCGTTTAAAGCCGTACCAAGCTGTTCAATTTTTGAAGTAAGGTAACCAAAAGGTTCTAAGTACGCAATATCCATCACTTGTCCAAGCCCATCATCGAGCAAATCAAGGTTTTGCCACAATTCGTCAAAGGATTCGTCATAGCTCGTTAAATTCATGCGGATGTGATCCAAGTCATTGATACACAAATAAAAACGTTCGTCTCTCGAAATCATAAGGCCAACCGCCAAATTGCTTTTAAGCGGGTCAACATAAAAGACGCCTTCTGACAAATAGCGTTGTTGCTCTAGTCTATTTTCTAAATTTACAGATGCCAATTCATATTTTTTAAAAGCCTGAAGATAGGGTATTTTGCTTTCTATAAAATGTCTGACTTGAATACTCTGATCGGTTGTCATCGCCGCCGTAAACCTTTCTGAGTTTATGTTGCGAGTGAGCTTTATTTTTTTATAAATGCAAATCCCATTGATTGTGATTATCGACTTACTCATTCTCAGTCACCCTCATTTCAAGCACCAAAATTTGATCCCTTAGAAGTGCTGCTTCTTCGAATGCTTCTACACTAATGGCTTCTTTTAACGCTTTATTTAATTTTTGAAGCTCTGATTTTCTAGCCATTACCTGAGGTGCGTACGCCAGATCTTTGCCCACGTGCTTTGAATGCCCGTGCCAATTGTTCAGCACTGGTTCTAAACGGTCTGCAAACGTCTGATAACACTTACTGCAACCCATCTTTCCAATTTCTCTATAGACGCCAAATGTCATTCCGCATTGACTGCAAGAAGTGGTTTTGATTAAATTGACTTGCAACGCCGATTGACCGACCGCATCTAGAATGACTGTCAGCATATGATTGGCAACAAATGGCGAGTTTTGATCTCTCTCAGTTTCGCTTCGCAAGCATTCGTCGCATAATAGCATTTCTTGCAAAGAGCCTTCAATTAACCGTTTTACCTGTATTTGACCTTTTCTCATGCCACATTTTTGACAGTCCATATTCCAACTCCTTCTCAACATCTTCTTATCTTAATTATAACCTATTTTAGCATTTGCTTCATAAAATTAAAATCCCTCCATTGATTAGGGAGGGATTTTAAAATATAAGGAGTTCGGCCTATTTTGACGTTATTTTAAGCCAACCAGCTTTTAGAAAGAGTATAATTAATCTCTTGAATGCTGTTTTGCTTCTTCAACAATCTTGATTGCGAGCTGCATTGGCACTTCATCGTATCTCGCAAACTCCATATTGAACCATCCGCGCGCACGAGTCATCGACCTCAGGTCAGTGGCATACTTAAACATTTCTGCCTCAGGCGCCTCCGCATTAACCTTTTGGAACCCAGGTTCATGTGGTTCCATCCCCATAATTCGACCACGTCGTTTGTTCATATCTCCCATAATCTCCCCCATGAATTCATCAGGAATGTAGATTTCAACTTTTACGATAGGTTCAAGGAGAACGGGTTTTGACATCTCCATGCCTTTTTTAAAGGCTAAATGCGCCGCCATTTTAAAGGCGTTTTCATTAGAGTCTACATCATGATAAGAGCCATCTACCAGTGTTGCTTTTACATTCACCACTGGATAACCTGCCAATATACCTTTTTCAAGCGATTCTCTAAGACCCTTTTCAACCGCTGGCACATATTGTCTTGGCACAGAACCACCGAAAATCTTTTCTTCAAATATAAACGGTTCTGTCGAGTGTTCAAACGCCACATGAACATCGCCATACTGTCCAGCGCCGCCCGATTGTTTTTTATGTTTGCCTTGAACCGTCGCCGACCCCTTAATGGTTTCGCGGTAAGCAATTTTTTGATCCACCATGTTGACTTCAACCTTAAAGATATTTTTAAGCTTGTTGACCAAAACGTTAAGTTGCATGGTTCCCTGTCCACCAATCAGTAGTTGCTTGGTTTCGTGGTTTCTTGCAACGATAAAAGATGGATCCTCATCCGTCAAACGGTGAAGCGACGTTCCTATTTTCTCCTCGTCACCCTTTTCTTTTGGCTCAACCGCCATATAAAGACATGGTCTAGGGAAATTAATGCCGTCATACTTAATTGGCTTATTTTTATCACAAAGCGTATCGCCTGTTTCTGTTAATTGAAGTTTTGCAGTGGCACCAATATCGCCTGCATTGATATAATCTACTTCCACTTGGCTTTTGCCTCTCATTAAGAAAACAGGGCCCACTTTTTCAAGTTCGTCTTTATTGGCGTTCAGCACTTCTGTATCCTTTGTAAATTTACCAGAATAAACTTTAAAGAGAGAAATTCTGCCCACAAAAGGATCGACGATTGTCTTAAACACAAATGCCGATAGCGGCTCATTGTCGTCTATTACTCTAACCGCCTCTTTATCTGATTCTGGGTCTATTCCTTCCACTTTGCCATGATCCATTTCTTTAGGCGTCGGAAGGTAGTCGTCAATCATGTTAAGTAGCGTATGGATGCCGATGCGCTTTTCTGCAGAACCGATGATTACCGGAACAATGTCATTATTAATGACACCTTTTCTTAGCCCCGCATGAATTTCTTCAAGCGTGAACTCTTCACCATTAAAGTATTTTTCCATATAGGCTTCATCGCTTTCAGCGACCGCTTCAATAAGCAAATCTCTAAATGGTTTAATTCTTGGTTCCACATCAGCAGGAATTGCACAATCCACACATTCTGTGCCGTTGAATTCTCTTCCGATAAGATCGACAATATTAATGAAGCCTCTGAAGTCTGTATCTTCACCTAGCGGAATACAAAATGGCGCTACTTTTTTACCAAATTTATCTTTCAGTTCGCGAATCAATTTAATATAATCCACGTTCTCTTTTTCCATTTTATTGATGAAAATGATTTTAGGCATGTTCTTTTTTTCTGTGAAGCCCCATACCTTCTCAGTGCCCACTTCAATGCCCGACGTCGCATCAATGACAATTACCGCACCGCCCGCAACTCGAAGAGCGCTAAAGACATCACCTACAAAATCAAAATATCCTGGCGTGTCTAAAAAATTATACTTTGATTGTTTCCATTCTACCGGAACAACTGCCGTTCCAATAGAAAATTCTCTAAAAATTTCCTCTTTATCAAAATCAGAAATGGTACTGCCTTCAGAAATTTTACCCATGCGCTTTGTAATACCAAGTGTATTGACAATGGATTCCACCAATGTCGTCTTACCCGAGCCTCCGTGACCTAACAAGGCTATGTTTCGAATGCGATCTACGTTGTAATTTTTCATAATCTTTTCCTCGCTTCCTCATTGTGATTGATAGGGTTTTTAGAAGAAACAAATACTTTGTAGCCAACTGCTTGACCATTTAATTCAAACTACATTTTAAGTCTTAATAAGCTTAATTCAATATCATTTTTAAAATCCCTTCTTAAAATAAATTAAATATTCATAATTTTTAATTTATTCGTTTGATTTTTATTAAACCTTTACAATCTAACCCCCTAGTTCATAAATACCAATAAAAAAAGACTTAAAACCCTAAGGTCGTAAGTCTTTTAAAAAATAATTCGTAAAATTGATTATTTAAGGATACCAGACATGGTTACCACTTCAACGCCAAGGCTTCTCCAGTGGTTCACAATAGCGTTTAACCCGATGGAATCACTCGCCATATGGCCAGCAACAATCACATTGCCGTAATTTTGTTCTTCTACAGATTTTTTAACGTCTTCTGGCACATGCATCGCCACAATCGTCCCCACTCCAGCGTCAAAATAGGCTTTATAAACATCCGCGCCCCCATTAGTGCCACCTGCAAAAAGCACTGCAATTTTGCCTGCAAAATCATTTTCGCCGCCCACTCTAATAACCGGACCTGCGAGAACACCTTTATAGGCATCCATTTCTTTAAGTGCCACAATAACATCTTTCAATCTGGCTTTTGGGACGTCTCTAAAACAATCATCCAAGTAATTTTGAACCACTCTTTCACCAATGAGATCCGCAGGCAAATGAATGTTCATATAAGGTAGTTTCATAAGCTCTGCAGCCGATGATGTTCGATCATAATTGCTCACATGCGACGAAATATCTACAGATTGTTGTTTCTTTTTAAGTGCCTTTTGAGCCCGATTGATAGGGACCCCAAAAGTCATCATGCGATCTATTTGAACGTCCATGACTTTCGAAAAGTCTATGGTTGGCGATCCGGCATGCGGATGGTGGCTCACCACAGCATCAAACCCTAATTCTTTCGCAAGTAGGAGTTCAGGCGTTTCCATATCCACGCCGATCAATACTCGGTTGATATTTTCTCCATCCAAGATAATTCCGGTATCAAAAGGTTCCTTTTTTAAATCAGCAATCTTCAAAGCTTCATCCATTAATCGTCTTAAATTCAATTGTCGTTCCTCCTCATGTGAAGTTCTGTCAGTTTAAATTATCTAACCGGACAAACGCCGCCTTCGCATCCATCAGATCCTATGTCAAAAATCATTTCTTTCTTTTCATATTTTGAAATAAGCGATGGTCTAAACGGCAACATTTCTGCCACACGCTTATGGTATTCCTCTTCTTCAATCGCTTCATAAGGCAACAATTCATAGAAGCTGTCCTCAAGTGATAGGAAGGAAAGTGCAAGACAATCATCCCAGTTATTCCAAACCCATTCCTCAACAATCTCCCACTCGTGATTTCTTACATGCACCGTAATCGAACAGTTATGGTCGACGTAATGATCCATAAACATTTTATAATTTTCAAGCTGTTCTAACGCCGTGACATCATATTTGGTTTTGCCGTCTGGCGCTTTAACTGGGAATTCAACCACCTTAGTCGAACACGTCTCTAAATCTTGACCAACCTCTGGATAAACCGGATAGTTGAGTTCCTCACACACCTTTACAAGTGGATCGTCAGAGCTGATTCTCACTCGTCTGATATAGTAAGGAGAATGCGAATAATGAACACCACTTGAAACTGTTGGCAATTGGCTCAAAGTACCCTCTGGCTTAACTGTTGTCACCAAAAGTGGCACACGACTTCCCACTTCCATCGCATACACTTCCGCTTCTTTCTTGGCGATGTTTCTGAGTTTTTTAAGTAGGTCAATTTGCTCTTCAATCGTCATATCCAGCGCATTGACCATGTCCTGCCAACCCGTTAATGAACAACCAATCAACTTGTCACGATGTTGAACCGCATCCCATTGATTGAGTTCAAGTTCCACACAAGTCATTCGATAGCCTGCACGTGCAGACAACCTCTGCGCTTTAAACAAACCGCTATAGTCCAAAGTTTTATCCGGTTTCACAAATGCAAAGGCATTGATTGTGGTTAAATTACACAAGCCCTTTGAGTCTAATAATATTTCGCCGCAAGGGTTCACGCCATTGAAATTAGGTCTGCGCTTTTCGCCCGCTTCTGCATTGACCCATCCCGGTTCGCCAGAATAACGCATGCGCTCTAGCTGCCATTTTAGCTTTTCACGGGTTGGTTTTCTAGTATAGTAAATTGAGTTATTTGACATTTGACGGTGGATAATTTCCTTGTCTACTACCCATTGTCCATCGATTTGCTTATACAGATTCGATTTGGCTTCGATTGCTTCCAAGTCGTCTTGATCCACGAGAATAATCTCTGCTGTTCTTCTGACTCCGCCAACGACAACGTTTTCACCAATGATATTAGCAACATCTAATGCATCAATTGGCTTAAGTTTCACGCGTTTAAGTTCGTCAAGCGCACTGTCTCGAAGACCCGCTTTTTTAATAACCTTGTTGATTTTTTCGAACATATTTTTGAGCGAAATATGACCGCTCGCTGTGCCACCAAAGGTATTGAGCTTTTCGCCCTTTGGTCTGACGTGATCATAATCGACGATAACCGTCTTGATATTTCTAAATTCGTTTGAGTAAAGGAGTTTGAAGAAATAGTCCAATGACTGAACCCAGCCTTCCTTGCTATCTCCAACCGTTATTTTTACCGTATTGTTATAGAAGAACTCCATGCTCGTCGAATCTTCTCTTTCTTTAATTGGAATAGCCGAATAATCTTTGTGGATGAGCTCATAGTCCGTTCGAATTTTAGGCATTTTAATAACATCGTCTTTTAAAATTCTAACCCCTACGCCTGAACCAATCATCAACAGGTAGAACACATCTTTAAAGGCATCAAAACTGTCAATAATTTGGAAAGAGCAGTTGAAGTTAGACATTGGATAGGCTTTTGCCACCTCTGTATTGCCCACCCAGAAAGTTCTTCCAGAAAGAAACTGTCTTAAGTGGAATATGTTATCGAATAATTCTTCGGCTTCATTGCGATTCGTTTGGATCAAACTGCAATTATATTCCACAGAACGTCTCACTGTTTCCCACCAATATTCGCGACGTTTCTCTTCTGGAAGCCATCTTGAATAGGTTCTATAATAAACGAAATCGCCTAATTGATTCATAGGACTGTTCATATGCTTATACTTGCTAACGAAATCATCGGTCAGCAATTTATGATCCGTTTTGCGAACCGCTCTATTTTTGCTCTGCTCATTTCTATAAATGATATATTTCTTAGCCACATCTTTTCGTGGGCTGTCCATTAATAAATCTTCCACCAAATCTTGAATCATCTCAACCTGCATTGGTCTATTCAGTTTGTCAGCTTTTTCTTGAATAGCCTCTGTAATGTTTCGGCTCAACGTCTGATCAATGCCCAAATCGGTTTCTCTCATGGCTTTTTCTATGGCACGAATGATCTTATCCAGTTCAAAATCTACCACAGCGCCATTGCGTTTCATTACCTGTATCATGGTTGTCCTCCTTTTATACCTTCTATAAAATATACCTAGCAATCAAGCTACGGGTATGATTATAAATACAACATGTAGTACATATCAAATTAATGCACACTATATATTGTATCACAAAACTACTATCCCCCAAATATTGTTTTTCAATTAAAGCAAGGTTTGTGTTAGAATATGAATTTTATTTTTAATCAAAAAAACATTGCTACCTGATGTAAATTGAGAACTACACCTCTTTCAGTGAGTTCAGACAAGGTCTCAAATCCTTTAAATCGATACGTCGCCACTGCCCACAATCAATTTTTGTTAAGAACCACTAAAATTGTATTTTCAGTTTGTTTCGTATAGGCAAATACCCTTATTATTCCTAAATAAAATTGACAAATAAAATATGCAAATACGGGTATAAATATGAAGACTTCTAAATTCACACTTAAAATCGTTACTGACTAGTTAATGAAATGTTCATAAACGACGCAAGTCTGGTTACTTTATTTAGGATGCGTTAAAATGAAATTAGTCAAATTCGTTCTCTCTGTTCTACTGATTTTTTCGCTCGTCATCGTCTTGCCTTTTAGTTATGCTAGTCCAAATAACAGCAACATATCAAGCAACATAAAATTTGATAAAATGTATTATTCGCTTTCAATCGATGCAGTTCTTAACTGCCTATATTATTGACAACTGTAGGCAAACCAATTGGCATTAAATCAATTCAAATACTCAACGGACAAGATATTATTAAAATCGAACCTGGAAACATCATCAAATCGCTTAAACTTGGATATGCCCTTATTTCTGCAACCGCCTCTAACGGTGAAAAAGTAGAAACAAGCATAAATATCTACGAAGGCCTTGTCAGCCAAACCTATAAAATTGCATTAACCGTCGGAGAAACTTTTAATCTTAATCTGCAGTCGAAAAACTCGAAACCGTTAGTAACCGAACTGATCGCAAGTGCCACTGATCCTTCAATTGCAAGTATAGAACCCAATGGGACCATCACTGCAATTGCACCAGGCGAAATCGATTTAAGTATTGGAAACAACCAAGAATCTCTTATGATTCATGTAGGTGTTTTTGGAGCAGAAGATTCTAACAAAGCTGCTTATCTTAATCTAGACAATCTCGACTTGCAACTTTTCAACACCTATTTGCCAACTGGTAACTTCCTCGAAGCTAGCGCTTCAAAACCAGCTTACCCAATTTTAAACGATGGTAGCATTATGATCCAATTATGGCAAGTAAAAATAACCTCTTCTAACCCCTCCATTCTAATGGTTGTCAATAAAGGTTATGAATACAACGTTGTTTATGCAAAAAAGCAGGCAATGCAAGGATGACCATTGCCGCCAACGGTCTCAGCAAAGATTTCGCAGTTAGCGTCAAAGCCGAGCCTAAAATTAAATCCATTTCAGTTATTAAAAAAGATTCCGCTTACGTGCCCGTTACTTTTGACCGGATTAAAATAGGGCTTGATCTGTTTTTAGCCTTAAAGGTTAACTATCAAGATGGTACAACACGCGAGCTTGTCGGTTCCTATGAAGGTGTTGCTTGGAAATCTAGCAACCCAAGTATCGCAAGTGTTAGCGAACACTCCATGAAAGGGCTTAAAGTTGGAGACGCCACTATTACCGCTACTTATAAAGGCATCAGCACAAACTTTAAAATAAAAATTGTCGCTAAATAATTTTCCAAAATACTGTATTCTTTTATAAAAAATGCACCCACAATCGTATAGACTTAAAGTCTATATGATTTGGGTGCATTTTCTTTTTACAACTATTTCATAAATCGTTTTGCCAATCCAAGTTTAGAATCCTTATAAGGGGCGTACCTAAGGCTAGGGTCTAACCAATTACCCGTTTTTACCACACTTTTGTGATGTGAAAACGTTTCAAAACTGTACTTGGCATGGTATCTGCCAGTCCCGCTATTTCCTACGCCACCAAAAGGGAGTCCTGTGTTAACCAAATGAATCATTGCATTATTAATGCATCCACCACCAAATTCAACGTTTTCGATAAAGTATTTTTCATTAGCGTCATTCTCTGTAAATAAATATAACGCTAAAGGATATCGATTTTGGCGGATAATTGCCAACGCTTCATTTAACGTAGAATAACTTATAATTGGCAGAATTGGTCCAAATACCTCTTCGTTCATAATCAAATCATCCATATTTACAGCATCTATAAGCGTTGGCGCAATATACTTTTGATCCTCCACAACCTGACCACCGTGAATGATTTTTCCACTGTTAAGTAATTTTTTCAAGGCCTCTACCCTTCTATCGTTTACGATTCTTCCAAAGCTCTCGCTGCGGATTGGGTCTTCACCAAAATATTCAATAATAGTTTCTTTCATTTTAATAATAAAATCTTCTTTTACAGATTCATGCACTAACAAATAATCTGGACATACGCAAGTCTGCCCTGCATTGAAGAATTTTGCCCAAATCAATCGTTTTGCTGCAACATCCAAATTTGCTGATTGATCTACGATGACAGGACTTTTCCCACCTAACTCAAGCGTCACGGGTGTCAAATGCGCTGCAGCCATTCTTGCAATCTCTTTCCCTACAGCTGCACTGCCTGTAAAAAAGATATGATCAAATCTAAACTGATCGATTAACATTGGACCTACCATTGCACCCGGACCTTGAACAACACTAATATAATCCTCCGCAAATATCTCAGCGATCATACGTGTCACTAAATTAGAAACATTCGGCGTCTGATCAGAAGGCTTAATGAGGACGCAGTTACCCGCAGCTATAGCTCCAATAAGAGGTGCTAAGACTAATTGGAATGGATAATTCCAAGGTCCGATAATCAACACAATTCCTAATGGTTCATAATAAATACTGCTCTGCGAAGGTTGAAGAACCAAAGGTGTCGTTACTTTTTTGGGCTTCATCCATGACTTCAAATGTTTAAGTGCTTCATTGATTTCCTCATAGAGAATCCCGATTTCTGAAGTATATGCCTCAAACTCTGGTTTATGCAAGTCTAAATAGAGTGCCTCCATAATTTCTTTTTCATTGTTTTGGATTGCACTTTTAAGTTTCTTAAGCTGTTCTATCCTAAATTCATAAGACCTTGTCCACCCATTATCAAAAAATTCTCTTTTCATATCAAAGCTTTTTTTAATCGTTTCTAACGTCATTAGTAAACACTCCTTTTCAATGAAAGCTATCCCACAATAGTCTTCGTACGTTTAATTACTTTAAAAAACAACTATTTTCAATTGCCGCAGATAAATTTTTCATTAAATCTACCGCATTTTGAAGTGTCAAAAAATAATAATTCTCTGTTCCAATCTTTTCTGAAGACACAATCCCTGCAACTTTCAACGCTTTTAAATGATGTGAAATAGCGGGTCTTGAAAGACTAATCCGCTCATCTAATTGGCTGACATTTAATCGGTCATAAATAGCAAGTTCTAGTAGGATCTTCTGTCTATTTGCATCCGCTAATACGCTAAAAATAGGAACAGCTTCTTGAAATAAGCCAACGGCGTGCTCTACTGACTCTTCATCGTTTGGATTTTTTCTCATGTTTGCCCCTTTCTTTTGCTATTTTATAAGTTCCTTGGCACATCCGTTCATCCGTTTAATCTTTTAAACGTATTATCATTAGTATATCATAATGATTGTTACAGTCAATTATATCTTGGTTATCTTTTCATTAGCGCAGAGAGTGTAATCGGAAATAATTGCTCCGTTAAAAATTTTACCACATCTGCATAATCTCTTATTTCCTTTTGTGCATGATCCGTCTTGCCTTAGCTTAATGAAGTGACTGACAGATTGCAGTGATGCCGTCCAATACCAGCGAACGTACATGCCATAGGCAGGTAACAATAATCTTGCTTGTTCTTCACATAATCCTTCGGCTAACGCTTTTTCATATAAATTTTCACCCCTTTAGATATACTGTTCAAGTGACCGCGTATATTTTTGTCCTCTCTCAACATCCAAGAAAGGACCACTGCCTTGTTTTTGATTGCTCGGTTTTCTCTCTACAGCGGCGCATATACTTCAAATTGAAGTGTTGCTTAGATTTAATCTAGTTTATTTCAAACACGTTATTGATAAATATTATTATTTGTGTGTAATTGTATGATACTTAACTACAAAGTAAAGATTCTCATTGAGACTTATTTTACACGCAAAAAAGGACTTACATAAATGTAAGTCCTTTTTCTTTGATCCTCTCGGATCTCACTAAACCGGCAACGTCCTACTCTCCCAAAGGGCTGCCCCTTAAGTACCATCGGCGCTGGAAAGCTTAACTGCTGTGT
>JAYVIR010000050.1:0-4075 GCA_043770095.1 Eubacteriales bacterium | reverse complement strand
TATTTAAAAGATTTAATGATAGAGAAGTGATTATCAATCACATGATCAGCGAACTGGATACCATTGGTACCAAAGCAGATCAGTTTTTAAGTGTTGATGATCTCAAGACTGCACTTAAGCAGCTCCAGAAAGAAATATTAGAAATGCTTGAATAAGAGAGCTATCAGGAGGTAATACTTTGGTCTTTGAAAGTTTAGCAGACAAACTGCAAAACACCTTTAAAAATCTTCGAGGCAAAGGTAAATTGACTGAGGCAGATGTTAAAGATGCCATGAGAGAGGTTAAATTAGCCCTTCTTGAAGCGGACGTTAACTTCAAAATTGTTAAAGATTTTGTAGCCAAAGTTACTGAAAGAGCTATCGGAGAAGAAGTTCTTAAAAGTTTGACGCCTGGTCAACAGGTAGTAAAAATTGTTAATGACGAATTGACGTCTTTAATGGGAAGCACACAAAGTAAGTTGAAATTTTCACCAAACCCACCGACAATCATTATGCTTGTAGGACTTCAGGGTGCGGGTAAGACAACCATGTGCGGCAAGTTGGCAAATCTTCAAAAGAAAACCAACAGCAAAAAGCCTTTATTGGTGGCTTGCGACATTTATAGACCAGCAGCGATTAAACAATTGCATGTTGTAGGTGACAGCTTAGACATTCCAGTCTTTTCAATGGGCGATCAAGTGAGTCCGGTCGAAATTGCCAAAGCGGGTATAGAACATGCCAAACGTTATATGAATGACTTGGTGATTGTGGATACTGCAGGTAGACTTCATATTGACGAAAATCTAATGGACGAGTTAGTTGCCATTAGAACTGCAATTAAACCAACAGAAATCATTTTGGTTGTAGATGCGATGACAGGGCAAGACGCTGTTAATGTTGCTGAGACCTTTAATGAAAAACTTGGAATAGATGGTTTGATTCTAAGCAAATTAGATGGTGATACACGTGGTGGTGCAGCCTTGTCTGTACGTGCCGTGACTGGAAAACCAATTAAATTTGTTGGTGTCGGCGAAAAAATGGCTGATATCGAAGAGTTTCACCCAGACCGTATGGCCTCTCGTATTTTAGGGATGGGCGACGTTTTAAGTCTCATTGAAAAGGCACAGTCTGTATTTGATGAGGACAAAGCTAAAAATTTGGAAATGAAAATTAGGAAATCGGAATTAGATTTGGAAGATTTCTTAGATCAACTCCAACAAATGAAAAAACTTGGTTCGTTTGCTGATATTTTAAAAATGATTCCAGGTATGAATTCAAAAGCCATGAAAGACGTTCAAGTCGATGACAAAGAATTTGGTCGCCTAGAGGCAATCATTCAATCGATGACTCCAAAAGAACGTCGTAATCCGAATATACTCAATGCAAATCGAAGAAAAAGAATTGCAACCGGTAGCGGAACGACTGTTGCAGATGTCAATAAGCTCATTAAGCAATTTGAGCAGATGAAAAAAATGATGAAGCAATTTGGCGGCATGGGTAAGAATTCAAAACGTGGCGGCTTCGGCGGCATGAAAATGCCTTTCTAGTTCAAAATACCACAGTTAAGAACGTCTAACGCGTAAGTTAGCAGAGTAAGATATTATTGGATATTTATTGTTCAATGTTATATATCAATTGTATTCCTAAAATTATGAGGAGGTAAATAATTATGGCAGTAAAAATTAGAATGACAAGAATGGGTGCTAAGAAGAAACCTTTTTATAGATTGGTTGTTGCTGATTCTAGATCACCAAGAGATGGTAAATTCATCGATATCATTGGTTTCTACAATCCTCTTACAGAGCCAGTTCAAATCAAGATTGATGAAGAAAAGGCTAAGCAATGGTTAGGCACTGGTGCTCAACCTACAAGCACTGTTAAAGCGCTTTTCAAAAAACACGGTATCTACGAAACTTTAAACAAATAGTCTTTGTTTAATCTCGTCAGGGGGAAATTACAATGGGTGAGTTAGTAAAAGTTATTGCTCAAGCTTTAGTTGATTATCCTGATCTTGTAGAAGTGAAAGAGATTGAAGGGTCCCAATCAATTATCATTGAGCTGAAGGTATCCCCAGACGATATGGGTAAGGTAATCGGCAAACAAGGTCGTATTGCCAAAGCGCTCAGAACCGTTGTGAAGGCGGCAGCTATACGTGATAATAAACGTGTTGTTGTTGAAATCGTTCAATAGACATGTAAGACTCACCATTTTTGGTGAGTCTTTGTTTTTGAGTGTTTTTTGATCAGAAAGTTTGGATAAGCAGAATTTTAAGTTCGGTTTATAGAGATGAGAGAATGCTCAAAAGCATTGAATTAATTTGAGAGGTGTTATTATGAAAAATGATCGTTTTACCGTTGGAAAAATTGCGAATACACATGGACTTAAAGGTGAATTAAAAATTCAGTACTATACTGAAACGCTAGAAGATTTTGAAGAATTTGAGTACCTTATGATTGAAGGCGAAGGCGATAAAAAATTTGCGGTCGAGAGCGTTAGATCGGTTAAAAATACGGTTCTAATTCAATTTGAAGGATTTGATAACATTAACCAAGTGGAACACTTTAAAAATAGAGAAGTTTACTATCTTAGAGGTGATTATGAGCCTCTTGAAGAAGGGGTTCATTATATTGTTGACCTTATTGGCTTAGCGGTCATTGATCGTACAAGAGGTCACGTGGGCACCCTTGAGGAAGTTCTTAATAATACGTCTCAGCAAATGTATGTTATTAGGAAATTGGATAAATCTGGTGTCTTTTTCATGCCTGCAGTTGAGGCTTTTTTAGATCGAGTAGATTTAGAAGAGGGAAAGATCTATGTTAATTTGATTGATGGGTTGATGTAAATGAAATTTACGATATTAACTTTATTTCCTGAAATGTTTGATAGCTTTAAGAGTGCAAGCATGATTGGGCGCGCCATTCAAGATAAGCGGATTGAAATTGAAACCATTAACTTTAGAGCATTTTCAAGTAATAAGCACAATCAAGTGGATGATTCTCCTTTTGGTGGTGGTGCGGGGATGCTTATTCAAGCGCAGCCATTAGCGAGTTGTGTTGAAAGTTTAGATATTAAACCAGAGACACGCATTATCTATATGACGCCTAAAGGGAAAGTTTTTAATCAAGCGCTGGCAATTGAATTGGCGGAGTCAGAACACTTGGTTTTTGTCTGCGGTCATTATGAAGGCATTGATCAAAGGTTTATAGATCGTTACGTAACGGACGAGATTTCTGTTGGCGATTATGTTTTGACGGGTGGCGAAGTTCCTGCCATGATTGTCATTGATGCCGTGGCGAGGATGGTAGGCGGTGTTCTTGGCAAACAAGAATCCTATGAAGAGGAGAGTCATTACAATTCGTTATTAGAATATCCTCATTATACAAGACCAGCTGAATTTGATGGACTAGCGGTGCCAGAAGTCTTGTTGTCTGGAAATCATGCTAAAATTGCCGATTGGCGATTTGAAGAGTCTCTAAAAATCACTGGAGAAAGACGCCCAGATTTATTGAAAAAATATGATGCATCTCATTTGACTCGAAAAAAGAGACAATTGGTTGATAGTTATGTTAAAAAATATTGCTATAAGAAGTAAATGGTGATATAATACCGTAGTGTACGTTAAACGGATGTTCCGCTGGCACAGTAAGGTGTTAAGAACTTCTAGTGAATAGGGAGGTCAAATTATATGAACATGGAAATTATTAAGCAAATCGAAGCAGAGCAACTTAAAAAAGAAGTTACTCCTTTCAACGTAGGTGATACGGTTAAAGTCCACCTTAAAGTTGTCGAAGGCAAGAGAGAAAGAATTCAAATCTTCGAAGGCACAGTGCTTAAAAAACAAAACGGTGGCATTAATGCTAACTTTACAGTTAGAAAAATTTCTGGTAGTGTTGGCGTAGAAAAAACATTGCCATTACATTCTCCACTTGTTGAGAAAATTGAAGTAACAAGAAGAGGTAAAGTAAGAAGAGCGAAGCTCACATACCTCAGAAAAAGAGTTGGAAAAAGAGCAAAAGTTAAAGAATTATTATCATAGTATTGTAAAAAAGGGACTGTCGATCAGTCCCTTTTTACTTGAATTTTAATAATATAAATGA
>JAYVIR010000049.1:0-180101 GCA_043770095.1 Eubacteriales bacterium | reverse complement strand
TTCACTCGGCACTTCATATGCTGTTGAATAGACAGCTCCAATCTCCAAATTGTTCCTTAACTCCGCAACTAATATCTCAACATGTTCTGGGTAGAGCATATCATCATCATCTAAAAACATACAAAATTCACCATTGGAAGCTTCTAGACCAATATTTCCAGCCACCGATCTACCTAATTTTTCAGTTGAAATATATCGAGTTTTTAATAATTTTGCAGCTTCTTTCATAAAATCTTCTGAGTCTTTGCTTCCATCCTCTATAACAATCCACTCGATATCCACATAAGTTTGGTTTAGTACTGATTGAAATGCCTGTTTTAGTAATTCTTCTCGTCCGACATGAGTTCGGGTAATAATTGATACTAACGGACTTAAATAATTTGAACATTTATACTTATATTGATAGCCATCTCGCTTAAGCGTATAATCTAGTCGATTGAAGTTGATTTTCACTGATCGAAGATTTTCTTGAACCTTAAAATAGTAAGATTCAGCAATTCCGTCACGCAACAAAGTTGTAAGTTCTTTCAATTTGAGATTATATTTTTTAGAGACCAATACGGCTCCAAAAAAAATTGGAAACCAAGCAATTACGTTTACTAAACTTCCATAACGCAATCTAATAAATAAATTACTCTTTAAAGCCCCTAAGAGTTGTAATGATTTGGGTTTGTCAATATTTTCATAACAATAATGCCAGCAAACAGCCTTAGGACAATATCTAAGCATATATCCATTTGATCTTAACCTAAATGATAATTCTACATCTTCACCATACATGAATATTTTTTCTTCATATCCACCAACACTTTTTAAAAAAGTTGATCTAAATAAAATGCAAGCATGGCTTGACCATTCAGTCTCAAGCGTAAATGGATTATAATCTTTAGGATGTTCATATGGCTTTTGTCGAAATTCCCACGAGGCTACACACTCTTGATCATTTTGCGCATTAGATATTATTATTTCCAACGAATCAAACTCAAGTTCAACATCAATATTGGTAACCAATATCCACTTTGATGTTGCTTTATTAATATTGAAATTATGTCCTGTACCATAACCACGATTAGGTAATCTTGCAATTTCAATTTTTCCAAATTCTACTTTATATTTCTTTTGGATTGATTGCAACCCCTCCACAGTTTGATCTTCAGAACAATTATCAACTATATAAATATTAAGTAAATTAGTTGGATATGATTGTTTAGATAATGATTCAAAAAAACCATCAATCCATTTTATAGAATTAAAAGTTACGATTGATATGTCAATGTTTTCAAATTTCATTTCTACCACTCGTCTCCACCGTTGGAAATGAATTTCCCTAAAGATACTTTCCAATCTTCAATATCCAACCTAAGTGAAGCTTTAATCATATCCGTATCCATTACCGAATACGCTGGTCTTGCCGCTGGTCTAATAAACTCAACCGATGTAGTCTCTTGAACTACTGTGTTCATTTTCATTTGAACAAAAATTTCTTTTGCAAATTCGTTCCAACTACAATGTCCTTTGTTTGAAAAATGATAAATGCCATATGTTTCAGAGTTTAAGAATTTTTCAATCACACCTACCAGATCAGTCGCATAAGTTGGAGAACCTACTTGGTCCGTCACCACTTTTATTTCATCGTTTTGCTTGCCTATTTTAATCATTGTTTTAACGAAATTATTGCCGTATTTTCCATATAGCCATGAGGTTCTAATAATGAAATGATTGCGACATTCATTTCTAACTGCCCATTCCCCCGCAAGCTTTGTCTTTCCGTAAACAGATAACGGATTGGTTGCATCATATTCAAAATAGTCGCTTCCTTTTTTACCATCAAACACAAAGTCTGTTGAAATGTGAATAATTTTAGAGCCTACTATTTCCGCCGCTCTTGCCATATGCATTGCGCCTATAACATTAACTGCATGAGCACCACTATAGTCAGTCTCACAAGCGTCCACATTCGTATATGCCGCTGTATTGATGATCACATTAGGCTTTACGTCCGTGACTTCTCTAATTACTTCTGACCAGCATGTAATGTCCAGAGTGTCTCTGTCATGACCAATCACTTGAATGTCTTTATTTAAACTTAGGGTTTCACATAATTCTCTTCCAAGTTGACCCTTAGAACCCGTTACCAATATTCTCATAACACACTCCTAAGCTCTAGTTGTATACATCTTATCATAATACGCTAAATAATCCTTATTAATGACATTGTTAAGCCAAGTTTCATTGTCCAAGTACCACTGAATAGTCTCTTTCATACCTTCTTCAAACGTATACTTTGGAGCCCAACCAAGTTCTGTTGTGATCTTTGTGTTGTCTATGGCATAGCGTCTGTCATGTCCAAGGCGGTCTTCTACATATTTAATTAGGTTTTCTGACTTACTTAGCGTTTCAATAATGAGTTTTACGATTTCAATATTGGCTTTTTCGTTATTGCCGCCAATGTTGTATACTTCACCTTGTACGCCTTTAAATAAGACTGTCAAAATAGCTTCACAGTGGTCTTGTACATGGAGCCAATCTCTTATTTGCATGCCGTCCCCGTAAACAGGAAGGCTATTTTCATTTTTACAATTGTTGATGATTAATGGAATTAACTTCTCAGGAAACTGGTAAGGTCCGTAGTTATTTGAACAACGCGTAATGTTCATTGGAAACTTAAACGTTTCAAAATAGGCTCTTACAATGAAGTCTGATGATGCTTTTGAAGCCGAATACGGGCTATTTGGCGCAAGTGGCGTTGTTTCCATAAACATGCCTGTTTTACCTAGTGTGCCATAGACTTCATCCGTCGAGACTTGAAGGTATTTTACGCCTGTTTTATACACAGGATAACCAAACTCATCTTTTCCTATTTGCCACGCGGTTTTACTTGCGTCTAGAATGGTTTGCGTTCCAAGCACGTTGGTTCTTACAAAGACTGCCGGGTCTTCAATACTTCTGTCCACATGACTTTCTGCAGCAAAGTTTACCACATAGTCAAAAGTTTCTTCTTCAAACAATTGCTTTAAAAGCAATTCGTCTGTAATGGAGCCTTTTACAAATCTATAGTTCACGCCTTGTTGAATTTCTTTAATGTTCTCAAGATTTCCGGCGTACGTTAACAAATCTAAGTTGACCACTCTGATCTCAGGGTGCTTTCCATGAATCAATTTAACAAAATTGGAGCCGATAAATCCTGCGCCTCCAGTAACCAGCATTTTAACCATCTTATAAATCCTCCATATTAACTATTTTAGAATTTTATGTTCATTTCTTTCAATGTTTTTTGTTGACGGTCTTTTTCCGATAACAGCAATGTTTCAATAGTCTCAAGTGGCCACTCAATGCCAATTTCAGGATCGTTGTATAAAATACCTGAATCGCTTATTGGATCATATAGACTCGTACATTTATACGTAAAAATAGCTTCATCAGACGTAACTAAAAAGCCATGCGCAAATCCCGGAGGAATGTAGAACATTTTTTTATTCGCACCGCTTAAATAGGCACCTTCCCACTGTCCATATGTAATTGAGTCTTTTCTTAAATCCACAGCCACGTCAAAAACTTCACCTTGAATGACCCTTACTAGTTTTCCTTGTGGGTTATTTGTTTGGAAATGAAGCCCTCTGAGAACACCTTTTTTAGACTTCGATTCATTGTCTTGTACAAAATCAAGTTCTAACCCAGCAGCTTTGAAATCTTCTGCATTATAGACTTCCATAAAATAACCTCGATTGTCTCCGAATACAGTTGGCTCAATGATGATTAAGTCATTAATTTTCGTTTTTATTATATTAAATTTGCCCATTTATATTTACCCCATTATAATAGTCGTTAACACCATTATAACATAACGACTGGAAATTGATTAACAGTTTCTATTCGTAATAAACATTTAATTTATATACACTCTATCTGCATTCCCATTATTTTGCTATAATAGTTTTGATGCAAATAACAAACTAGGAGGACATTATGCAAAAAAACTCACAACCCTCTACAAAAATAGAGTTAAAACACTGGCTTATGCTTATTCCTGCAATTCTATTGTTAGGACTTACACCTTTGTTTATTCGGTATTTCCCAGTTAAATACCCTGCACTTCCCGTCACTTGGAAACTAGAAGGCTATATGGTTGCAGATTTATTTGCTTATGGTAAGCAACAGCTCATTCTTGTTTCTGGCGTCCTTTCTTTATTGTTTTTATATTTTCACGTGGGCGGCGTTCCATTTAAGAATAAAAAAAATGCTCGTCCTTTAATGCTCATTGGCGCTACTGTGGCGTGGTTAATACTGACTACACTTACCGCTAGCTTTCCTCATGCAGCCATATGGGGCATGGTCGAGAAATTTGAAGGTGTCCTTGTTTGGCTAACGTATATTGCCTTTGCGCTTTACATTGGTTCTTTGGTTAAACTGGAAGCTTACCGCACTGGCATTTTGCGAATTATTTTATTCAGCGGTCTACTGGTAACCGGACTTGGCCTAAGTCAATTTCTCAGCCATGACTTGATTAGAATGGATTGGTTTAAAGCTTTGATTATGCCTTTAGATGTGGCTAAATCCGCAACCTTTGCCTTTGAAGCCAATCGTGTTTATTCAACACTCTACAACCCTAACTTTGTAGCCATGTACGTTGCCACTTTAATGCCAATTTCGCTCTTTATGATCTATAGAGAAAAATCATTTCTATTTAAAGGCCTGTGGTCATTATTCAGTGGTTTGTTAGCAATCAATTTAGTTGGTTCTAAGAGTAGTGGTGGTTTTGCCGGACTAGCGCTTTCGTTGGGCATCCTCGGCTTTGTGCTTGTCATTCAAAAATTAAGCACAAAAATGCAACGCACACTCACAATAAGTGCTGTTTCCATTACAACAATTGCTTTGATCCTGTTCTTTAGTGGTGGCCTAAACAGCATTCTTAACATCCAAAAATTCACACCTCCATACAACATGAGCAACATCAGCACGAATGGTTTTCAAACCATTATTGAATACAAAGGCAAGAAACTCATTGCTGCTGCGAATCCACAAACACTTGACAGCGTGATATTCTACAACAATGATCAGGTTCAATTAAACGTTACCAGCACTCCCAATCCAGATGGCTACTACAATATTGTCAGCCCAGATTTTAACGAAGTCTTCTTCTCAACCGGCGTCACTGAAAATGGTATGGCTTTTATTAACTTTAAAATTGAAAACGCCAACTGGGTCTTCATACTCCACCCAAATGGCATGATGTATGTCAATAGCATGTCTACAACGGTTCCTTTTGAAGCGTCAAAAGGCTCTGGCGGATTTGTCGGGCACGAAAATTTTGGTTCTGCAAGGGGCTTTATCTGGTCGAGAACACTGCCACTCATTGCGGCATCACCACTGGTTGGTTATGGCGCTGACAACTTCACAGTTGCATTCCCACAAAACGACTACAACTTAAAATACCAAGTATATGGCAACCCAAACACCCTTGTTGATAAAGCACACAATATACTGCTTCAAATGACCATGAACTTTGGTATTCCAGGCTTGATCTTACTCTTATCTGTTATAGGTTATTCTGTAAGAACACTATACCGTTCTTACATTTCTAAAGAAGATGCTGACTTTAAACTAAACCTTGCCTTGATTCTCTGTATTTTCGGCTACCTTGGTTCAGGTCTCTTCTATGACAGTAACTTGCACGTTTCTCCTTTCTTCTGGACTTTTGTCGGTTTTGGATTTAAGGATTTGTTTAAAGCATAATAATTTTAAATATGACAACACACAAAAGAACCCCATAAAAGACGTTAATAACGTCTTTTACGGGGTTCTTTGTCTGTCTATTGGTCTAAAATTCTATGCCATGCACTCTGCTACTTCACAAAATGCCCCATCTTAAACTTCTCAACAGCGATCTGATACTGGCTCACCGAGCTGCTATAGCTACTGTCTGCCTTATCAAGCGCTTCTTGCTTAGCCAAGTAGTCGATCAAACTGATTGTGCCTACGCCGTACTTGGCTTTGGCCACATCAAATTCCTTTTGAGCGAGTGCAAGACTTGCTTTGCTGACCAGTATGCTGTTGTAGCTCGACTGAAGCTTGTAGTTGTCGAGTCTCAAGTTCAGGTCTATAGTAGCCTCAATATTCGCCAAATCCTTTTGAGCGGCTTTTAAATCATCTTGAAGCACATTGGTCGCACTGTCTGTGTTACCCATCTCATATTGACTGTCAATGTTAATTTGTATTTCAGTTTCCATTTCTTTAATGGCAGCTTGTTTGTTAAGCAGCTCATCATTTTTACTGCGCTCATTTGCCAAAACATCGGTTAAATTGATGTTTTCATATGGCGCAACGCTTGTATTAAATGCCACTGGCGTAAACTTGTAGCTCAGCGGTTGATTCGCGGCACTTGCAAATTTCATATACCCTGTTGCCAAATCAATTTCAGCCTTCTTGACGCTAAATTCCATTTCTAATTGTTTGATTTCATAGCTGTTAAAATCGAGTTGCGTGATTTTGCCGAGTGCCAGCTCTTTGGACTTCGCCTGAATTTCTTTCTCCAAAGAAGCAAGGCTACGCTTCGCATCGCTTAAGGTATCCAATTGCGTTTGAACCCCGTAGTACTGGTTCATTAGGTCTAGCTTTATGCTATTAATTTTCGAATCCTTTTGGCGCTTGATACTCGCCACTGAATTTTCTTTTTTAAGCGGTGTCAGCAAATATGATTTTCGATAACTCACATAGTCTGCTTTGTTATATTCATAATGCGTCTCTGTTCGTTTGTACGCCGCATTCGCATTCACTTGAACCAGTTCCCGCTCTGCCAATGCAATCTTTTCATCCATCAAGGTCAGCTCAGGGTCATTTGTCGTTGCCATGAGTAGGGCTTGCGCTAAACTTAAAGTCTGAGTTTGAGACTGTGTCTGTGTCAGAGTCGGACTAGGAGCTGCAGCCGCAAACGCCTGTCCAGAAAGCACTGTCATTCCAATCAATGTGTTGATCATTATTCTTTTCATATGCATGGTCTGCCTCCTAATTTAAAGCATGAACAGTGATGCGCGAAATGGCATCTAGCTGTTTATTGTATTCATACACCGCACTTTCATAACCCAATTTGCTGTTTTGAAGCTGAAGTTCAACCCCAAACACATCTAACTTCTTAGCATACCCCACTTTAAGGAGTTGCTTGATTTTAGAGAGTTGCTTTTCTGAAAGCGCCACTTTTTTTGCAGAAATACTCAGTTGTTCCTGAGCCAGTTTATAAGTATTGTAAGCGTCAAGAATTTCAGTTTTAACGTTATTCTCAAGTGTCATCTTTGCTAGTTTTGCGCTAAGCAGACGTTGATCTGCATCTATTCGTCTATCCGACTTAGGATCTCTCAAATACCCGGACATGATTTTGACTTCGTGCGTTAGGCTGTCAATTTCAAGTTGACTCTTTTTAAGGTCGGCTCTATTTTTAAAGGCTTGTAGCACTAAGGTTTCATAACTGATCACACCAGGCGCATTCAGAAGCCCTACTTCCTTAAGAACAACCGGTGTATTATCCGCATTTCCAAGCAATCCATTAAAGCTTGTTTCAAGGATTTTCAATTCCTTTTTTTGCTTGTCAAGTTCCAGCAAGTTCTTTGAATACGTCAGTTTTTCCATTTCAAGCGTTGCCTTAGCGACTTGTCCCGCTTTATATTTGAGTTCCAGTTCTTGAATCTTTTTCTGGGTAATCCCGATGGATTCTTGCATGAGCAGCAAACTGTGCTGGTAGGACAATACGCCATAATACATCTGTTTGGTTTGGTACTCTACCCCTGAAATGACACTTGGTTCGTCTAGTTTCAGTCCTTGAAATTGGACGTAGACTTTATAAGGCGATACTTCTGATGGAATGATAAATTGGTCATACATTTGTTCAAAGCTAAGCGACGGTGATCCGCCAAACATAGCTCGGTACATTTCGAGAGTCGCCACTTGCATAGGATCAGTAGCGCCATTTTCACTCAGTTTCTGAAACACATTGTACTCATACAACATATTTCCCGCTTTTGCACCACCGCTTTCAGCTGCTGAGTAGCCTCTCATAGCGCTTTCCTTTGCAGCTGTGATTTGCCGTATTTGCATGCTGTATGCCTTGGCTTTTTGCATCGCCTCATCCACTGACATTGCATTTGTTTTTACCACACTCGTTGCTTGAGCAGTCGTTGCGCCGTAACTAAGCGGCGCTACGCCATTTAGCAAAAGTGCCATCGTTAATGTTCCAACCATGATTGGTCGCAGTTTCAATCAAAACACCTCATCTCATAGATCACATAGACTATCTAAGGTCATTATACCTTTAAGGCTTTCCCAAAAGTATTAAAAAAGAATTATTTAAGAGACTCTTAATACATTCTTATTAAAAAAGAACGCCCGACCGTTAAGTCAGGCGTTCCAAGATAATGATTAGTTCACAGCTACCGTGCTGACAAGGTAATAGCCAACCAGTTCGTTCTTTTGATTATAGAACACCACTACAAGGTCATAATTACCTGCCGTTAAACCCGTTAACGTAAAGTCAGTAACGCCGCTCACGTTTTTAGCGACGAGTTTCGTTTTGTCAAAACCATTGATGCCTTCAATGAGCTTCACCTGTGTATCATAAGGCACTGGTGAAGAGACTTTGACGAATGCGCCTACTTTTGTATAAGCGCTTTTAATCGTATAAGAACTTAAAAGTGTATCCGTCACACTTGCTTTTAATCCACCGCTGCCGAGCGCCGTCGTACTGATTCCGCTTGTCAATTTAAGAGTGTCTAAATTAAGCTGACCAAGCGTGCTTCGACTAGGCGTGCCATCAATTACAGCGCCATCTTTTGCCACAAAAGCAAGAGAGGTTGTAAAGCTGAGCGTATAGGTAATGTCTTTGCTGAGTACTTTAGAGCATTTAAGGTCTAAAATATCCACATGCTGGTTTTGAGGAAGGCGACCGAGCGAATCCGGAAGCACTACCGTGCCATTTGAGTACGCTTTGTCTATTACCCAAGCGCCGCCTGACGCGGTACCTAGAATCGTAAAGTCTGCGCCAGTCATCATTCCCAAAGTATTGGCAATCGGTTTAGAGAACATAACTCTGAGAGTGCTTGTTCCTACCGAACCAAAATCGCTGATGGTTACTTTTGAACGGCCAACACTCGAAAGACCAAAGTACTCTTCCTGAGAATAGCCATTTGTCTTGCCATAAATATCCGCAATCGCATTTGTAGCGATCTTCACTTTGTAAGCCTTGCCAAGACTCATGGTTGTGCTGTCAAAGTAAATACGAACGGTATCTCGTTTGTTATTCACAAATTCAGCGAATTGCGGCACTATATCGGCTGAATCTGTTGTCACTCTATAATCGTTCGCCTGAGCCGCATCCAGTTCTTTATTAAAGACTAAAGTCACAGATGTCGCATCATTTGCAGCAACGCTGTTGAGTGATGGTCCATCATTTTCAATGCTGTTTGAGTAAAGTGTTGCCACATTACCGCCTGAAGTCGAATCTAAAATCAAATCGTCGTACATGTCTTTTATACAAGACAAATCATCAATTCTCACTTGATATTGAGCGCTGCTTGTAGACATTTTACCGCTAAGGCGAACGAGGAGCATGGTGGTATCCGTCGTAGACACCATCGTATTCGCCGGAACTGCTATTAACGTTTGACCATTTCCAGTCAATGTAAGGCTGGTTCCAGTAAAGGTTCCAAGCTTAACACCCGTACTAAACTTAATCTCGATGGTGTTCGTGCTCGTTGCAAACGCACTCACAATTCTTGGCTTAGGCGCATCTATCGGACTGCCTCTAAAGCCATAACTTGCATAAGAAGTGGTTAATGACAATCCATTTTCCGCATACAAACTTGTTGTAGTGCCATCAATTGGATCTGTCGTTTCCGTCGCATTCGCTTGAACGGTGTAATTCTTGTCTGAGTCAAGAACATTTGTCCCAAATCTTAAAGTCACACTCATTTTATCTTTGTCGACATAAGCTTTATAACTGCCCAATGAAATTGGCGTAGTCGAACCACTTATAAAGACTTGGTAGTTGTCTGGATCTGAAATGTCTGAATCTTTTGCAATGCCATCAGAAGCAACAACCTGTCCAGTACTGCTCGTTTGCATCGGTCTATTAAATGCAAATCGGATTGTTTTTTTATCCGCCGTCACCACATAGGCAATTTTAGGCGGTTCGCTGTCTGATACTGCTTTGCCGAAGAAGGTAGCTTTGATGTATGAATCGTCTAAGCCATTCCCTGATGCATCCAATACGTTTCCAACACTCACACTATAAGACGTGCCTTCACTCTGACCATTGGTTCTGACCTTGTACTGAGTTTCGCTAATTTTTGTAACCGCTAACCCGTAACCGATGTCAGTGCCAAAGTAGTAATTGCTCCCAATCTTCGCCGAGTCGCCCATATTCTTTGTATAGGTCACGGTCACATAAGTCTTGTTGTCTTCAACGCTTGCTGTAGCCGTTGCAACTTTTGGTCTTGAAATATCTTCATACATGCCGTTGAAGTAGGCAGTATTGCTTGAAGTATTGCTGTTTACATTTCCAAACTCGTCCATGACGCCGAACGCTTTGATTTTGTACAGCGTACTGCTGAGTTGCGAGGTCGTTGTAAGGTGAACTTTTTTGTTGTCATCTGCATCTCTTTCTGCCTTTACAATGCTTAAATTTCCATCCACGCTGTAATTTGCAGTCACTTCCGCAGTTTCTTTTGTCACCGTTTCGTCAAACATCAAGTCAACTCTAATATTGCTAATTGGCTGAAGGAACAGAAGTTTTGGCCCATTTGTATCTGCCGCTTGTCCTGTGAATGATCCTTTATAGCTATTGGTTGAAGAAATGATATTCCCAAATTTATCGGTTACATTTGAAATACTGATTTCATAGCTATTTCCAGTCACTTGCTGAGTGGTTCTAAGTTCCACCAACAAATACTTATCAGAAGTATTTTTGATAACCTTTGCCGAAATAACGTTTACGCCATTGTTCACATTTGTTCGGTTGATCACGTTATAGTTGCCAACATTCTCAGCTGATGCGATGTCCAAATCACTTTGATCATCAAATAGAACCATCAACTTCTGGGCATTTAAGCTATATACGCTCGTCAATCTTGGCGCTGTATTGTCTGCAACTAGCCCAACAAATCGGAAAATGTTGCGTTCTTCCTCAGTGCTAACAGAGTTGCCAGAAACGTCCACTACTTGTTTTTGAACGTTTACGGTATAAAGCTTATTTCGTTCCTGAGAGGAACTGCTTAAAATAACCGATGTTTTAATGTCATTGCCATCTTTGTCTTTATCAAATTTTGCTGAAAGGAATGTAATGCCACCCTCTGCCTTGTAATTTGCCACATCTAACGCACTTCTTGGATCCATATCCTTGTCAAATACCAATTTTACTGTAATAAAGTCCAATACTCTTGAACTGTCTTTGACCAAAATTGGGGCTAAAATATCGCGGCTCATCCCCGCAAAACGGAATTCCTTATCAGCAAGAAGCGTATATTGACTTCCTGGCGTCTGAGCTTTCGTTGTAAGCCATATGGTTTTAGGGTCAATCAAATCTGCTTTTACAAGTTCTAAAAGCGTGCCATTGCCGCTTCTAACTACAAATTGGCCCATTTCAGCCACAGTGGTCGGATCTGTCAACTTTACTTCTAAAAGCGTATTGCTGAGCGTCGAAATTGATTTTACAATATATTTCGGCACTACCACTGCCGGTTTTTCAGGTTTTACAACCCCAAGCGACACGCCTAACGTCACGCTTGAATTTGCCGTTGGCGTATAGAGCGTATTCAGCATATATTGAAAAACGCTGCCTCTGTTAATTTTTTCAGTTGCGACAGTCGTGCTATTTTTTAAAAGGCCTAGTGCATAGGCTTGATCCATTACCGTATCGTAATTGGTGACAGGATAGCCTAAAATTTTAAGCATAAAAGTCGCCGCTTGTTGGCTGGTCAACTTCTCGTCAGGTCCAAATCTGTTTTTGCTGACGCCCGCTGTCCAGTTACGAGACTCTGCGTATGCTATGTAAGGCGCATACCAAGCATATGGGTCAACGTCAATTGAAGTCGATGGCAGGGCATAATTCTTCGCCATCTCATTTTCCCCTTTTAACTGGGCAATGAGCACCATCATTTGCGCTCTAGTCAGTTGGTCAGATTCCGCTAAATCTCCGTTTGCATAGCCAGAAACCAAACCTAATCCTGCAAGTGTTTGTCCTGGGGTTTTGGTAGTAGCGGGTGATTCCGCAAATGACACTGGTACAGCTATGAAAGTAATTAACACTGCCAATATACATGCCAATATTCTTTTCATGTAGCTCCTCCTAAATTATTATAATTTATCTACTCATCCAACGAAACTCCTGAAAAATCACGATAAGTTGAATACTGAATATTAGATTCATAAATTCCAATCAAATTTTTAACATACACAGAATATACCTCACCTCTTTTTTGCACCGAAGTAACCAATCGAACTTGTTTATCAGATACTTTATATATATATAATATTTCTAATCCTTTTATATTATAGTTTTCACGATTGCACATTTGAGTTTCCTCAACTGGTTCAGAAAAAGTCAGTGTAACAACGTTTTGATTCTTAATATTTTGATTTTCTAACATAGCGATTTCCAACAACTTGTTACCATATAAATTAGGATGGTAATACATTGTCCCATATGATAACAATGACTCATTTCCATATTTATCCTCAATACCACTTATTCTCAAAACTGACAACTTAGTAGTTTGGTGTTCTGTCGTTTTAATCAACACTGCATTTGATATATTAGGATCTTTTTTAATACTTATTGGTTTTAGGTCGTTACTTAAAGCAATATTAGACAATTCAAAAAATTCCGGTACAAAAACTTCTTTATTAAAATAGACCCTAAGTAGCGAGCTACTTAGCGTTTCAACCGTTGAAGCCATGGGGCCCTTTTCGTTATAGTCTACAAATGTTACATTCACTCTATTTATCGCCTCAATCGGGATTTCATTAGCGTAAATATCTTTAATTTTTTTAAACTCTATACTATAATTCACTTTAACATCTAAAGGGTCAACACTTAATTCAATCTGATTAAGCGAACTTTGTTCCGTTTTGCGTTTAACCTTCATACTCTTAATTTCAACATTTTTCCCAGTACTTGTTTCATAAACTCTATAATTATCTTTTTTTAATGTTTCAGTTACATCTAAATCTGATGATTCAAGAAAATTTAAGTTAATATTAGTTCTGCTTCCAATAGTAACATCTATTAACTTTGGGGGATAAATATCAGGATTTCCATTTGAAATCAATAACTCACGTTGATTCGATAACTTAGACATAAGTGTGTTCTCGAATCCTTTTACATCTTCCGTTTGTATATATCTATAAATTGAGTTGTAGGGCAAATCAGAATAACTCGCTACTAAAGTTGTATAATCGTACTGATTAAAATCATTTTTAAAATATTCAAGTTTCTGACTTAAATATTTTTTCCCTGATGAGGTAATTACAACATTTGGAACAGCGCCAATATCAACAGGCTCTGTAAAAACTAGTTTTAACCTCTGGCAATCAATAAATTTCGTTTTTTCTTTATTTATGTATATTGTATTTATTCCATTATAGAATTGAATTGCTATTCTTTTTTTATTGAATTCAATCATATCTATTTTTTTAGCCTCTTCAGGATTTAGCTGAAAACAAACCAAATTTTCATTGATCAAACTACTATTTTGAATTGAAATTAATTCCTTTTTTATATTCATAATTTTGATAAAACGTAATTCTGAAATTTTAACTTTCTCCTCTAATTGAATCAATACTTTGCCGTTTTTAAATATAAGCGCTTTATTAATTTGCAAGTCTTTCTCTATTTGAATAGTCTTTGCTTTCTGGTCAATATTCTTATCCATATCTAATCCATTAGCACTTGATATGATGGTAGTGCTTAATAACACAATAAATAACCCACTCAATATGATAATTTTTTTCATAATTGCCTCCCAATATTTTCTTATTTCATATCTGAGCTTAACAATTAAGTAGCCTTTCGTCAATTTTTTAGCACAATTTGTAACAAAAAAGAAAAGCAAGAGAGAATCTCTCTTGCTTTTCTAATAAAAGTTGCAATAACTATTTAACTGGTACTGCAACAGGTACTACTGTAGTTTCTTTTTGTGCATCATCTTTAGCTCTTAAATCAGAACCAGCAAGTTCGATTCTAACTGATTGTAAAGATGTAACCGGTGTAGTAAGTTTGATTGTAACCATTGAATAGAAATCTGCAGGGTCTGTAGAAATAGCGCCCGCTTTTGTAGATAGAACTTGGTAAGTTGTTCCATTGTTATTAAGAGCAGTTCCCCAAGTTGTTGCAGTTGCAGAAAGACCTGCTACTGAAGTGTAGATTACAAAGTTATCGTTAGAAATGTTGTTAACTGCTTTATTAAACACTATTGTAAGTGTATCAAATTGAGCAACACCTGAAGCGTTCATTGTTTGAGCAATTGAAACGCCATCAATTTTAACTGCATCTCTTGTAGTAGATGTAACACCAAACGGAAGTTTGATTTCATCATTTGTTTGAAGGCTTAAGTCAGTTACAGCATCTTTAGCAAGAACCAATTCATAAGTTTTACCAACTTCTAAACCAGTATTATTAAAGAATACGTTCACTTTAGTGTAATCATCGCCATCAACTTTAGCTGAAACAAGTGTGCCAGTTAATTCAGCACCATTGCTGTTATTAAGTTTCATTTTAGACATATCAGCAGAAGCAAGTTCTTTGTTCATAGTGATTACTATTGAACCAGGAAGAGTGCCCATAGTGTAAGTGATGTAATTAGGTTTTACATAAGTGTTTGAACTACCGTAGAAATAATCACTAGAATCTACAGCAAGTGGTAATTGTTTAAACGCATCTGTAACTGCAGGTGCAGAAACTGTTTCAAATTTCACTGTGTATTTAACGCCAGCGTCTAATTTAGCAGTTGTAGCAACTCTAAGCACTGTAGTATCAGCAGAAATAATTGTAGCTTTTGCAGCGTTAGTAGCATAAACGCCATCTTTGTAGAATTTAATTGCTGCTAAAACAGGAGCAGTAGTTGCAAATTCAATATCTTGATTGAATTTAACGTCAACTGTGAACTCGTCAAGCGGCGTTACTGAACTAATTTTAACTTCTTTAGAAGCTATAGTAGTTGAGTAGAAATCTTTATTATTGTATGAAGTATCAACAGACGCATTATTTAAACCTTTTACAGTTGTATTAAGCGCAACGTTGAATGTTGTAGATTTGTTATCGAAATCGTTAAAGACATCACCAGTAAATCTTAAAGTTACAGATTTAACATCAGATGCAACGCTAATACCTTCATAAACCGTAGTATCGCCTGTATTGTAGATTGATCCTGCAATAGCATAAGCTGAACCTGATTTTTTGAATGTGTAGTTAGCAATATCTTGAAGTGTTGATTTAGTCATTGTTTTGTCGAAAATTAATTTTACTGTATTTTTATCCATTGTAACAGCAGTCACTAATTTAGGAGCAGCTGTATCAGATGATACTTTGCCAATGAATTGTTTTTCATTGTGCTCGTAATCCATACCAATACCAGCTAAGCTTTCAACATTGCTTACAGTTACTGTATAGAGTTTGCCATCGCTAAGTGCGTTAACTTTAACATCATATTCAGCATCTGTAATTTTAGTAACACTGATACCGTAACCAATTTCTGTTCCAAAGTTGTAGTTTGAAGCAACTTTTGCAGTAGCTTCTTTTACTTCTGGAGCAAATTTAACTCTTACATATGTGTTACCACTAGCAACATAAGCATACGCATTTACTACTGATGGCTTAGAAGTATCTTCAGCAGCACCAACAAAGTATTGTGTAGCAGAAGCCATTGCATTGCCGTATTCATCTGTTACGTTATTGATTGACATTTTGTAAGTTGTGCCTGATTTTTGAGAAGAAGTTGTTATCCAAAGAACTGTATCTTTTTCTGAATCAACAACTGCTTTAGTAACAGCAAGATCTTTATCTACTGTATAGTTAGCAGCAACTTCAGCCGTTGCAGTTTCAACTGCCTCTGTGAATGTTACTCTGATCATTGTGTTAGAAACAGCTTGGATGCCTTCGATTTTTGGAGCTGTTTTGTCAAGTGGAGCACCTGCAAAACTTCTCTTAGTATCAAGTAAAAGATTACCAAACTTATCTGCGCCGTTGTTGATTGTTAATTCATAAGAATTCTTTTCAACTTGCTCAGAAGTTGTTACTTCTACAATAAGTTTAGTGTCATAAGCTGTGCTTGTTTTGAATTTAACGCTAGTAGCTGTTAAAGTCTTAGTTGCATCTGTTTTGTTAACAAATACATAGTTAGCAGGATTTACTGTTGCAGTTTTATCCATATCGCTTTTGTCATCAAATTCAACAATAACTTTTTTGCCGTTTTCAGCGATTACAGATTTAATTTTAGGTGAAGTAGTATCTACTTTAATACCAACAAAGTTAAAGAAGTTTTTATCGTCTTCAGTTTGAACCTTGTTAGAGTAAAGATCAGTTACATTAGCCGATACAGTAACTTTGTAAAGCTTATTAGTTTCTTGAGTTGAAGTTGTTACATAAAGAGTCGTTCTAACATCTACGCCGTCTTTATCTTTAGCATATTCAACTGCAGAAGCTGTTAAACCATTAGTGAAAGTATAGTTAGCAGCAACTAATGCATTTCTAGGATCAAGTTTTTTTGTGAAAACAAGTTTCACTGTGTTATTATCAAGAACTTTAGATGCAGATTTGTCTAACTCAGGAAGTGAAGCGTCTTTTTGAAGACCAGTCACAGGGAAAGACTTACCAGCAACTTTAACTGTGTAGATTTTACCAGCAGTTTGATCTGCAGTAGTAATCCATGCAGTTTTAGCGCTAATTAATGTAGCAGCTTTAACTTCAAGTGCTTTTGCATCTTTATCAACTACTGAGAAATCAGCAGCTACAACAGCAGTAGGAGCAACGTTAAACGTTACTTGTATTGTGTTGTGTGAAATAGCAACAGCAGCTTTAGAATCTAAAGCAGATACAACAGGCTTCATTACGCCAAGTTTTGTACCAAGAGATACTGTAGAGTCCTTAACAGGTGTGTTTAATGTGTTAAGAGCAACTGTGAAGAGTGAACCTCTTACGATTGGAGTATTAGCTGCGGCAGTTACGTCTTTAAGAAGACCTTTAGCAGTAGCATCTGCAACAACTGTAGAGAAATCAGTTACAGTGTAGCCAAGAGCTTTAAGCATGAAAGCTGCAGCTTGTTGAACTGTCACTTTACCCATAGGATCGAACATGCCATTGCCAATACCCGCTGTCCAAGCTTCTTTTTCAGCGAAAGCAACGTAAGGTGCATACCATGTTCCAGCTTTTACGTCTTTAGATGTTGATGGGATTGAGTATGCAGCAGCTTCTGTTTTCTTACCAAGAAGTTGAGCGTAAACTACCATCATTTCAGCACGATTAATTGTGTTTCCTTCGTTGAGGTTACCGTTTTGGTCGCCTGCAAGAAGACCGTATCCTTTAAGCGTTTCGCCAGCCGTAGCTGTTGCTGCGAAGCCTGCAGGAATTGTTCCGAGTACTAATGCAAGTACAAGGACGAGAGATAATATTCTCTTCATGTTGTTAATTCCTCCCTTAGTTATATTGTTGAAGGGTTTATGTAATCACACGACTCTCCCCTCAGCGAGTCGGGACCTTTTTTTTACCAGTGTAGATAAGTAAAAATATCTCACTAATCCTACACCCGATTATACCGTCTAATTACAGTACGGTCAATCGAAGCCATTTGTTTGTAACATAACTGTAAAAGTCGCCTATTTCAAACCTTTGAAAGAAACCCTTCTAAAGTTTGAGTCGAACCACTTAAACTGCGCCGTTACTATAAAATTGGAGAGTTGCCTCCATTGGCTTTTTCGTTAACTGCAGGTTGGCTACATTGCTTTCAACACTGCAATTGCTTTATCCAACTGATTATCAGATATGATACGATTATACAGCTGGATGGATTTTTCTTCAAGTGATTTTTTTGTCGAAAGGTCTAGAGAACCACTTGCAGTCAATTTATTCGTCTTCTGATATGCCTTTAAAGCGTTGACAGTGGGCACATCCATATTCCCTGTTAATTTTAAGCTGCTGCCCATGAAATTGAGGCGTTGCTGAGCGCCATAGACGTTTAAGCCCGTCGTGCCTGTGTTATAAACCTTTTGCTCTGACATCGGCACAAACAACTTATAGTCTTCCGCTAAGCTACGGTCGCTCTCTTTCACGTCATAGTCAGGTTTTACGCCCACGCCGTTGATCTTCATTTGCTTAGGGCCTCTATACTCTGCAACGGTTAATTTAAAGCCGTCGCCTTCTGGAAGTCTGATCACGTCTTGAACAGTGCCTTTTCCGTAAGAATTTTCACCGACTATTTTAGCTCTGCCATTCTTTTGTAGGGCGGCTGCGACAATTTCCGAAGCGCTCGCACTGTTCTTGTTGACTAACACGACTAGAGGTATATCATAACCGACTTTTTGATCTAAGACAACCTCATCTTGCATTTCTTTATAATCAATGCTCATAATTTCTACATTTTTTGGAAGGAAAAAATCTGAGAGTTCAATGGCCTGAGTTAAATAGCCACCTGGATTGTCTCTTAAGTCTAAAACCAGACCCTTCATTTTTTGAGCTTCTAACTTTTTGACAGCTGTAATGACGTCTGAGGCACTGTTTGCGTCGAATTCGCTTAACGAGACATAACCCACATTGTTTGGAAGCATTTTACTGGATACAGACTCAACTTTGATTACCCCTCGAGGAATGCTGAAAGTTACTTCTTTATTGGTGCCCGTTTTTAAGACGGTTATTTTGACGATGGTATTTTCTTCGCCCTTAATCATGTTAATCGCTTTTTCTAGAATGACTTTAGAAATGTCCACGCCATCGACTTTAATGATGACGTCTCCTATTTGAATCCCTACTTTCTCGGCAGGCCCACCAGCAATTGGCTTTGTCACTTTTAGAAAATCGTTGAATGGTTCAAAGTAAACGCCGATGCCGACAAAACTGCCTGACAAGGTTTCTGTGAGTGCTTTGTATTCTTCTTTATTATAGTAATTGCTGTAGGGGTCTAAACTATCAAACATGCCTTTGAGTTTTGCTTCATTAAGCTGTTGGTCGGTTACAGGATCTTTAAAATTCTCTTTAATGTAGCTTTTTAAAAAGGTTTCCATCGCTTCGGGAGTGTTGACGGGTGGAATAATGGGGAACGCATAACTTTGAATAGGTGTTAGAAGCAGCATTCCCGCCATTAAGATGCTTAGATATTTTTGATATTTCATTGTAGACCTCCTCTTACCTCTTACCTCTTACCTCTTACCTCTTAGCGATTGATCAACTTATCTCGATAATCTTCCGTGATGGTTTCTCGAATGTGGTCAATGAGTTTGTTGAATAGCGCTGCCGCTTCGGCGCGGGTCACTAATTGGTTTGGCTTGATGGTACCGTCTGCATAACCCTTTACAAGCCCAATTTCATTGGCCATATAGATGGCGTCTTTTGACCAAAACGGGATGCTGTCATTGTCTTTAAAGCTGGTTCTGTAGGGTGGTTGAGGTGCCATGTCTTCTAATCCCAAAGTGGTGATGATTGCTGTAATCATTTCTGCTCTTGTAATAGGTCTGTCTCCTAGAAAATCTTCATTCTCTCCAATGATCATTTTATTGTCTTTTATAAATTCGTAGAAGCTAATGTTTGGATCATCGGTTGCCACATCTGGGAAGGGCAGCGGCAAACCTACACCTCTTGTTCTTTTAATAAGTTCGGCAGTTGTCAGCGGTTTTACGTCTGCTACGACTCTCACCAAACCTTTAAAGAAGTCTTTACGTGTGATTTTGCTGTCTGGTGCAAAGAAATTTGACTCCGCTGAAAAGAGTTCTAAGCTCGTGGTGAGCAGTATTGGCTTTTCAGCCCAGTGACCGGTAGTGTCTCTGAGTTTTGGCGTGATTAGCGGCTTAGAGTCTAGGACCGCTTGGCGCTTTATACTTTTCTCGTTTTTATTGCGTATCTTGTCATTAATGGTGCTGCCCGAAACCGTTGGCATGTCGTAGGTGTATTGAAGGACATTTTCTTGTTCTTTGATTTCAATATAGTTGCCCTTAAAACTAATGGTCTGTTGGTCCGTCTTAACGTAGTCAAAACGTTCCTTTTCAACAGATGACATTTTGACTTGTGCGGTGCCTTTCCAAACGTCTACAGCCGGCGTCGTTGTGCCTGTCGTCGAACCCGTCGTCCCTGTCGTTGCTTTTTGAATTTCTCCAGTGATAATTTCGTTGATGATCTGCGTTTCACTGTTTCCCCAACGATGATTATATCCCACTAATACATCTGTATTCGTGTCCACAGTAACTTTACCAGTCGCCGTCTTAACGTCGCCATTCTTATAGAAGATTCTTTGGCTATAAACGCTGCCCGAACGGTAGTTGACTGCTGGGGTATTGTCTTCCAAAACAGATTTTCCAAATTTGTAAGTGCCGATGGTGTACGTGTCTGCGCCAAATTTGTAGACTTCGTCTAATTTTGTAATGGTCGTTTTATAAGTCGTCTGATTAACGCTTTCATTTTTAAGCTTCAGTACTTCATAGGTAATTTTTCTTGAAAGCGTGGCTTTCTTATCTTTGTTTGCAAGGTCGTAGGTGTAAGTCAAATTGTATTTGTCCGTGGTTGGTATGGTTGGAATAACAAGCGTTCCCGTCAAGACGACGGGCTCTCCTGAGAGCCACGCCACTTCTTCAAACTGATACACACCTGCTTTTGGTGTCACATTGCCTAGAACGCCGCCTTCTATATGAGGTACATCTGCAAATGCAATGGTTGTGACGCCTAGCATTAATGCAATCGCTAGTGTCACAGCCAATATTTTATTTCTTTTCATGATCGCCTACTTACCCTCCACAAAAATGACCAATGCCGTTTCTTTGTTTCTAAGGACGTAAACGGAGTCGCCTTGTTTGATCTCTTCTGGTTGAATAACTTTATTGTTTTTGAGAATAAGGGTGTTCTCATATTTAACCCAAGTATCAACGCTGTTTGCATTCCATGTTGCTAGTGTGGATGACCACTCGTTGGAATTGGTGAGTTGCAGACGCGTCCATTTGGTGTCTGTGCTTTCAACCGTGCCTCTTGTGAGGCTTGTACCTTTAAGGGTGTCGTTGATATAGCCTTTGATTGCCACCTCGTCTGTTGTGCTGTCATCAATATTCTGATCTTTTACGAGTCCCTTTTGTCTGAGGTTGATGGCGCGGATGATGTCTGCGCCGTCTGTGACAAATAATCCGTAGTAACGTTCAAATTTGAGGCCTTGATTATTTTTGTCTTTATTTTCCTCTTCTGAGAAGCCTTTATGGAAGAAGTCTGCAGACTTGATGCTGACGGTAGGGATATTGGTAATGTTCGTAATGGCTGTATCGGTTGTGAAATAGAACCTTCTTGAAACGTTTGGTTCTACTGTCCCCCACTGATTACCGCTCATTTTCGCATAGTTTTTGAAGGTCAAACTGTTGTAGTCAACTTGAGAAAGTGCACCCACATAAAGATTGTCGAAAATGCTCTCTACTCGCGTCACCAATCTTACAACATTGGCTGTTTTGCTGCCCATGAAATAATCGCCTACCACATAAGCACTGTCAAAGCGCTTGATGCGACCTGGATCAATCATTCTGCCGTCTTTAATGACAATGGTGCCTTCGTTGAACGTATAGTTCTCTTTGTTGTAGAGTTCCATGCTGTTGAGTGTCGCGTCCAGTTTGTCCACGGTGTCATAAGTCATCAGTTCGCCGCCGCTTCGGATGGTAACCTTTACAGCTGTCTCTGTCCCATAGTTTTCTTCGACCACCACGTATGCGGTTTTGTCTTTGTAAAGTCTGGCGAAGTCCTTTGGTCTGACTTGATTTGAGCCACTATATATGAGGGTTTTTTCACTGTACGGAATGTCCATCATATAGGTATCACTTTGAACCCAGCCCGTATTTTTAAGCACCGCAGGGAAAGACAAAGTCATAATGCCTGAAGTCGGATTGACCTCTTTGATCTCACCTTTGTAAACTTGCTTGATTAGGCGCTCTGCGCCTTCCACTTCAATTCGGTCTACTTTATTGGAATAAATATCATTGAAATAAAGTTTAACTTGATCGCCTTCTTTTAAAGCTCTCATCGTGGTGGTAATCCCATCTCGAATAATCTGAGTCGTAGACGGCACCATATACTGGGCACGCTGACCATTGCTTAAATCGAAGAGGATGGAATCATTGTAAAGGTAGTATATTGAGCCCATTCGCATTTTGCCGTAATTGCTGATGGCACCAGGGTTATCGGTGAATGTTTCTGTATCAATATTGGTAATGTAGCCATTTTGGATGGTCATTTTTAAGTCTTGACCATTTTGAAGGTCTTTAAGGTGTGCATAATTGCCGTTGATTTTTACCAGTGCATGCTGAGCCACAGGGTATTCCACGATTTTGTCATTATAATCATAAATGCTGACGGTATTTGTTTTCAGCGCCGCATTTGCCCCTACTGTTCTGAGCGTTCCTGCAACGGCTTTATTGTTGACTGGCAGCACTTTCATGTAAATGAGCGTTTTGCCATCTTTCACATAATACTCAACGTTGTCGCCTTCTTTTAGAAGGTTGCTTCCGCCGCCATTCCCAGTTTTGTAAACAATAATGTCGTTCTTAATGCCTGTCTTTGGATTGGTTTCAATGTTAAGGTCATACACATTGCCGTCAAAATCTTTTAAGCGTGTGCGTTTTGAATCGATGCTCTTGCCATTTTCAAAGCGACTTTGGCTTACCACTAGACCAACGGTGCCGAAATGCACCACTATGCCGTCGCCGTTATCTGCCGTTTCTTTCATTTTATCCAGAAGCGTGTCGTCGTTAATGGCTTCTGCATAAAAGACTTCGTTATTTTTCATGAGATAGGTGATTTCGTCTCCAATCGCAAGTTGGCGAGAGTCTGAAACCACGCCATTTTTATAAGTGACCAGCTCATTTTTTACTTTCGTTTTTTGATTCACTTGAGCAACAATTTGGATGAGCTTGCCGTCGATGCTCTTAACGGTGAAAATGTTTTTAGTCACTCTTGCACCAGACAAAACTTCTGTTGTGCTTTTCTTGCCGATGACAAGACCAAATTCTGCCGTCGTTGCGAGGTTGGTCATAAATCGATCTGACATGTGTTCGAGCGTTTTCGCAAATTCGCCGCGCGTCATCGTGGACTTAGGCTTGAAGTTGCTATCATTTGGAAGATAGATGAGTTTTTGTCCCACCATGGCTTCAACAAAATTTCTGTAGAGCGGCGAAACGTCAGCAGCATCTTTAAAACTGTATACACCTGTCAAATCGTTAAAATCTGGCTGGAGGCTGATGCTTTTTGCTGACCACGCTGCTAATTTTTCACGGTTGACCGTCTTCGCCAAATCTACTTGTTCTGCAAGTGTTATAATGGCTAGCGTCTGAGATTCTCTGGCGTATTCTGTATTATACAGCGTTTTCAGAGCTGCCGCCGTTAACGGTGTTCCGCTTGCGATTGCAGCGGTTGATGCGGCGCTGATTCTTCTTTGAACCGCCGCCTCACGCCCTCTCGCCTGAACAAGCATGGTGAGGGCTTCATATCCTGTAATTGCACTGCCAGGTCTAAAGGTTGTTGCGCCATACTTTCTGATCACGCCCATTGCGGACATTTTAGTCACTTCTTTAAGGAACGTATTTTTAGTCATGTCAGTGTAATTGGCATTGATGAGCAGTTCTGCCCCTTTGGCGTACCCGAGCATGGTCGTCGGCGCTACTGTGCTGAGCGCCGGCGGTACAAATTGTGGCACTGTTACTTCTGGGCTCGTCACTGCCGCAAAAGAACCACCAAATGGCACTAACGTGCCACCAAATGGCACTAGAAGTGCCACGCTGAGCAAAGCACAAAGGCCTTTATTCATTAAACTTTTATTCATAAGTGGCTCTCCTTCTATTTTTGTACGATTAGCATGTATTCGCCAGCTTGAGTGAGTCGTGTAAATACCATGTTGCTACTTGCGTCTACGCGAGAGGTTACCATCGCCCATTTGCCTTGAGTGCTGTCATAACGATACATCCGTACATTTTTTTCATTTGCCGCAGTGACGCCCATGCCTTCATAGCTTAGTCCAAAGTCTACATTGCCATTAAAAGCGCTTGATTTGCGTTTTTCAAGGTTATTAACGGCATAAGGTGTAATAGAAAACACCTGACTGACAGCTTTTTGACCTCTTGGAATGACCACCTTAAGTGCCGAACCATACTCATTGTTCTGAGGCTGCGTTCTAAGCTGTCCATAAACGGCGCCATCAAATCCCATGTCTCTGAAGCCTTCTGTGTTGAGGTGCTGAGGCATGAACTGAACCGTTGAGTCCCCATAATTAATCGTATAGATGCCTCTTCCCGATTGCACAATTGCACTAGGAACGTTGACCACTCTGACTGGCACCGTTTTTAGCAACGCTTTGTCGATTGTGATCACCAAGTCTTTGTCTGGCAACTTAGCAGACAATTGAATGACAGAAGTTGTACCTTGCACTTGCGCCGTATGCGTTTTATTAGCTGGCACGCCTATTTCTCCGTCAATGTCTTTTTGTCCAAGTTCTTTGATGTCCTTTAATTTTGAATAAGGAATCACTGCCATATTGGAGTAATTCGAAGCGCCAAATTTATTGACCGCTTTGATGACAAAATAGAGGAACTGTTTGTCCTGAATTTTTTCAAGGCCAGGCAATTTGGTGATTCGGTAAGGTTCTTTTTCTGTATTGGCTAAAAATTGGAAGTCTTTGTATTTTGCCACTCGAAGTTCGCCTTCGTTTTTACTGCCAATATAATAGTAAATTTCGTAGTATTCAGACTTGCTCGCTGTGTAGCCGAAAAGTCTGAGATATTGCTCTGCAATAAGTTCCGCCTGTAAGTTCACAGGGTCTGAAGGCACTGGCACTGAGTAAATAACCTCTGTTGAGCCACTTGAAATACCTCTGTCCGGATTGACGACTGTGATGTTTACCTTGCCTTCTGTCAAACGTTCAGGCGTCTTTACTTTCATGGTATTCGAGTCCACATAGGTTACTGTTGTGCCTTCAACGACATTTTCTAGAGTGTAATATTTGTCGTCTACATACAAGCCGTAAGCGCCTGTGGGTTTCTCAAGCATGCTGAGCGTCGGTGCATTTCCAAAGAACACTTTTGCACCTGTAATGAACCCACTGCCTTTGATGACGATTTCTTCGCCGCCTTCTAAGCTAATTCTTTCTTTAGCCGTTACACCATCGGCTGAATAAATGGTGCCGTTAACCGATGGGGCAGAAATGATTGTCAAGGCATTGCTGAGTGTCGATGAGCCAAAGTCCTTATTCTGAACAGTGACAGACTTATCACCGAGCGTAAGATTCGTCGTTGTTTTAAAGGTGATGGTTCTTCCTAAGTTAGAAACCGCCGCACTTGGCATTGGAACACCATTTTTACTTCCCAAAATAACCGATGCACCTTCTCTAAAATCGGTTCCGGTAATGGTCACCGTATTGCCACCCGCTACAGAAGTCTCCTTTGGACTAACTGACTTAACGACAGGGTCAGAAAGAGGCTTTCTGTAAGTGAAGTAAATGGGTTTTGCCGCATCTGGTCCAATCCGATTGTCCATGGTGGTTGAATTGGCAATGCCTTTGTCTATATTCTGAACAAAAATCGGATATTTTTTATCGATGTCGTCTGTGGTGCCTGCAGGCACTTTTACGATGATGTTGTCAAATGTCAATTCCGCTGAAGGGTTAGTGGGATCTGGAATTTTTACTTTTGTAATTTCCACAACCGTTGCCGCTTTCCCATTAATGGAAACCGTTGCGCCTTCTCTGAAATCTTCTCCTCGAATTTCAAATTCCCAATCGCCTTTTACAGAACCTTCAACAATATAGCCCGTTTTATCTTCTGTATCAATTTTTGGCTTAATGTCGTAAATCTTCGGCAAGCTGGCAGGATTGGTGTAAGTGAAGTCAATTTTCGAACTTCCGCCATCTGGATTTACGAAGGTCATTGGTACTGTATCGATGGTAAAGTACGAAGGGGTCATGACCGTCACATGCGTCGGATTATCATAAACCACTTTCGGAGAATAGCCCCGTTCTACAAAGACGCGTCGGTCTTCAATTGTTACGCGGACATACTCGAAAACATCTTTGTCTTTGTCGTATAAAGTTGGCGACGGTTTTACGTAGCCGCTCGGCGCGTAGTACTCCGTTGCGGCGAGGAGCATTCCCATTGGAAGATAAACATCGCTATTGTCATAAGGGAATACTTTTGTATATACTTTGCCGTTTTCTTGAATCTGCACGGACAAAGTCGGTGCCGGGTCAGCAGAATAGGTTACTTTGAGGCCGCCGGTCAAATTGACGGTTGCTTGTCCATTGTTGACCAAGCCTGAATTCGGCGCATTCCGATCCAATTTACGGTTGTCAACTTCGCCAAATCTTACTTTCGAAGCCACGCTTGGCAGTGTCACTGGCGCCAAGTCGGTGGTGTTGTAATAGCCTTTTATGGTTGAACGGAATAAGTCCGAGCCATAAATTTCTTTCAGCTCTTGTCCCATTTTTCGCCCGATGTTAGGAATGAGGCTAGTAATTTTAGGGTTGGATGCTTCATAGGTATAAGGCATACGGTTTGTAATGCCCGAGTCATTATTGACCACATACAGATTTACGGTTCCAGCCACATTCGGTGGCGTAATGACTTTGATATAACCATTTCCAAAGTGAACAACTCTGGCTTCCTTTGTTCCAAAGAAGACTCGTGGGAACACCTTCGAATTATAAAAATACGTATGATAAGGATTAGAAGTATCTGGCACGCGAATCCCCGTAACCGCATCAAAACTTGCTTGATCAAGCGGCAAGCCCGTTGTCGGGTTAATGCCTGAATTCTGTAAATATGTCAGGTAATTGTCCCATTTTCCATTTCCGTTTAAGTCAGTAAAAGTGTCACCAACTTCGTAGCTTGAACCGTCATTGTCTGCATCTTTAAATGGCTCGAAGAAGCGGAAGTCTGATCCGAAAATTTCTACAATGTCATTTCCGTTGGCAGAACCTTTATCGGCTATGATTTTTGAGATTTTAGGAATACTTGACGGTTTGATATAGGTGAATCCTTTTTCAACACTGTCTGATGCACCATCTGAATTCAAAATAACGACGGGCACGGTAAAGCGGTCCACGCCATAATCGTCTTTAAGATTTTTGATGGATTTTGGCATGGTAAATGTAATGGACTTCCCATCCAATGCGAGGAACACATCTTTATCGGGAACGACCTGCGAATCGATAATGACCTTTACGCCATCTTGGAAGTCCGCACCTTGTATGGTTACGGTGTAACCACCCTCGTCACTGCCCTCAGCAGGGTCAATTTGAGTGATTACCGGATAAGAACCCGCTTGCGACACATAGTAGAAGCCTTTTTCGCCAATTAACTCCGCTCTCTTTGTATCTGGGTTAACGACTGCAACGTCCTTAAAGCCCGTTCCAGAAGCAAGTACCGGAACCGTCACCAAGATCTGATCTTTAGAAATGACGCGTACGCGGTTGCCTGTAATGAGACCCGTCGTTCCATCCACTTTGTAAGGCGTGGTGAAATTGAGCATGAGTAAGCCGTCTAAATTGATTCCAGTATTATGGCCCGTCCCATTAACACTTAAATTGACGGTCTGTTGAGCGCCAATCTCTGGAACTGCTTTGATCACATTGCCTTCATAAACAATTTTAAAGACTTTGTCTTTTCCGTTTGTCAATTTAGTGTTGCCTTCAAAATCTTCGGTAAGGGTGAAGAATGAATACACCCCTGGCGCAGTTGCTTCTTGCAAAATAATGCTTCTGCTATAATCAGACATTTTGGCCTTAATGGTGCCATCTGGCTTCATGTCTTTTCGGATGATGCTGTTGTTCATCACAGCTTTCAAGTAAACCTTGCCACCGGTCACTGCCGCATCATCAATCACAATGTTTGTAATGCCCTCAGGACTTCCTGCGGTATAGGTGATGGCTACATTTCCATCTACTAACGCACCACTTTTGTCATAGACTTCATATTGGCTGCTGAGGATGTTATATCTAAACACATAGTATCGTTTGTCTCTATCGCTTAAAACGGGTCGCTTGCCATCGTCTTGATCGGTGTAATAAAGTCGATATTTTGAAGCGTCTGCCGGAGCGGCAGAGTCGTATCCGTACACATATGCATTTTTAAACAACTCAGAATAGCGCGCTTTGCTATTGGCATCTAACAGAATCAACTGCTCATTTAATGGCGCTACATACGGTAAAAATTGAAGATTGCCATTCACATCTGCATTGTAAGCGTTGACATCTTTGTTGTCCATGTAAATTTTAGAACCGATTAATCGAAACGCATCAAATCCGATGTTGGTCGGCGTTGTTGGATCCGGTTTAAGGAAATTGTCGCCGTTGATGGAGACCAATGTTCCATAAATGCCTTTGGCAGGGGAAATAAGCGTGATCTTAGGGTCTTTATCAAACGATTTGACATATATAAAGTCCCACACAGCAAGTCCACCCGATGGGTTCATGACTTGAAGCTGTGTTTTGCCTTCGCGCCCTGCAGGCACTTTAAACTTAAGGTTAATTTTATCGCCTGAAGTATCCACTTCTCTTGTTACGCCAGTAACCTCTTCACCATCCAAATAAACCTTTACGCCGTTGGCAAAATTTGTTCCGCGAACGATGGCTTCAATACCGCCATCCACAGAAACAACATTTGGAACAACATTTTCGATGATTGGGTAATCGCTGGTAGTGATAAATTCTACGGCATCAAATTTGACCACCGCACTACCAAAGTCTTCACTTCCAAGACGCGGATTGGTCACTTGGATATTCTTTTTAACATTGGCAATTTTCATGGTCACTTCAGCCGGAATGCGGATGATGATTTTATTACCGATTTCGTTGCCCGCCGTTCCGTCGACCACTTCATTCTTGCTGTTGAGTACCGTCATTTCTAATTTTATGATAGCACCGCCAGCATCTCTGACAATGGTCTCTACGCCATCTGCATCCGTTACTTTAACTTTAATGGCGCCACCGCTCGTGAGATTTGGGAAAAAACCAATCTGATATTGAGACTCAGAAATATTGCCGACGCCTTTTATCAAAACGGCCGGTTTTTTAAATTCTACCGAACCATCTGCGTTGACTTTTTTGTATACGGTGAAATTAGAGCCTTTAATAACAAACAAGGTCTCTTGTTTCAATTTATGAGTACTTCCAATGGTTGTTTCCACTTGTATTTTATCTGGAGTCACTGAAGTGACAACAGGGATTAAGGTACTTGGAATAAACGTAAAGGCGTCTTTTGCAGTCGCACTTTGCTTAAACACGTAGACCTTACCGCTAGGATCCAATGCCGTTAAGGTCGTTTCTGTCTCGATCAAAACGTCTTTGATTGGATCCGTCAAAACATCATCTATGCTTGATGTTCGAATGGATGCCTTATCTGGTGATTCGTTGGTTCCGATGTCTATGTCGAAGACTGTCCCAGTCTTTTGGAACTTCGCCTTATTGCCGACAAAAATACTGACTTTACGAACGACGCTAACCGGTTTTGAGTTAAACGTTCCGTCGGTATAGGTAATTTTAAGGGTTTGATCCGCATCCTCGCCTACAATGGTTTTGGTTGTGCCATTTAAATTAAGGCCGGGGATGTTCATGTTGACCATATTTTTGGCAACCACCGTCACATCCACACCCGTGTCTGGTCCGGTAGTCGGAGAAATCTGTTCAATTTTAAGCTTTTTAAGTGAGTCAACAATCGTGTACACGTCAGGGTTTAAGCCGCTGTAAACAATCTGCTCAGCCACCACTTCGCCATTTTCGACGCGCGTTAGCACCACGTTATAATCGCCTTCGCTTAGCCCAGCTGGCACTTGAACAACCAATTGTTTTTTTAGTGCATCTAAGTTGACCGTTGCCGCTAAATTGGCAGAGCTGTACTCTTCAGTCCCGTCCAATTTGCGCATCAAGTGAACCGCATAATTGGCAGGCGGGAATGTGTCCGCAGTCAAATAGAGATAGTCGCCCGTCGCACCGATATTGGGGTACATTTCCATGTTGGCAAGCCCAATGTCTTGTGTAAATCTAAAAGCCTTCGCATAACTGTATTTAACACTTACAGGGGCGCTATTGGTAGCGTCAATGGTGACGATAGAATCTCTTGAGAATTCAAGATCTTGATAGCCGAAAGAGGATACTGGCGTCGGGTCAGTCAGCGAGATTTTATTCGCATTGTCACCACCGCTTGGCACAAAAGACCGTTTCAAATCTCGGCCATAGGTTGCCGAAATGCCACTACCACTTGTAAAATTGAGGTTATTACCCTCCATGACAAGGTCGTCCAATTTGCTCACATTTACATTTTTCAAACTGAGCTTATTGATGTTCGGAAAATTTCCTAAATTTAAATCAATCACTCGAGTGCCGATCAAGATTTTACCGGTAAGCGATTGAGCCTCTTTGGCTGTAAACGTATACTTTAAAATGATGCTATTTAGTGCCTCAGAACCGAAATCAACTTTCTTGCCGATCGCTTGAAAGCCCCCGTTTCCTAAAGGAAGCGGATCGCTTGTGACGGTCTTTTCAAAAAGAGCGGTTGCTGTCCCTAAATTCGAACCGATAATCTGCACATAAGCCGAACTCATTTCAAGGCCGTTATGTTCTTTTGTTAACCCAATGCTGTCAATTTTAATGTCATCACCTTTTGAATTTTTGCCTGCATCAATTTGTGCAAAAGAAGCAACAACTCCTGACCACGGCGCTGCCGTTGCAATAAGAACGCCGATTAATCCAAGCGCCAACCCTCTGCGCAGGTATTCAAATTTACTCTGTTTTCCCATCTCCAGTGCCCTCCTTGACTTATTGGATTACTTCTAAATTGAGCACTTCGCCCTTTTGAAGCATTAAGGATGATCCGCTCGGTTTTTTCACACTCGTTTGCCCGTTGTCTAATCGAATGAAGAAATCTTTATCAAAATTGTATCTTTGCAAAGTCTTATCCCAGCTTTTTAAAAGGCCATCAAGTAAATTGCTTCTGGCATCATAACTCACTTTAGCGTTGCTGTCTAGCAACTCAACGAGTTGCTGGGTGACTATCTTTTGGCTATTTTGAGCTCTATTTTTAAGATTTCCGCTGAAGAAAATACGCAGAGACCCTTCTGTGTTCACCGAGACTTCTAACTCACTGCTTGTAGGGAGAGGCACTTTAAAACCTTTTACATCAAATTTTTTCTCGGATGCGTTTGCTTTGATTGCACTCGGATATACTTTGAAGGCAGAAAGCACTTGGTCAGAAATGGCAATTGTTTGAGCCAACGTGACCGCTTTTTTTGGTTCGAAATTTTGCCCTTTGACCCATAGAAGCCATTGTTTCTCTGCCAAATACTGAACGGATTCCTTAGCCCAGGGTGCTATTTTAGCGACATCTTTAAAGGTCAGCGCTTTTGTTGGTTTTTGATAAGCGTTTAATTGAATTAGCATTTTTGTCGTCAAAACGGCCATTTCTTGCTGTGTGACAACGCTTTTCGGGTTGAATTTCAAATCTTGCCCAACACTCATCAGCCCCATGTCTATCACACGGCTGAACATTGGATCATCCGTGTCCTTTAAATCGGTTTTATAAGTCATAGATTCAGGTGCGTTTCCAGATGCTTTTGCAAGGGTATTAATGAATAAATACGCAGCGTCTCCTCTTGTCAAATTGGCATTAAGTTTGACTGTTTTGAACCACTCACTTGGCAGATAGTCCTCATACTGCGCAGAGAATAGGGCACTTTTAAGCGTTTGATCCAGTTGGCTTATAGTGGTGATTGGCGCAGTTGCTGCATACGCGCCGACTGCAGTACATAAAATTAGAAGTGCCATCGCAGTGCCTATATAAGATTTTAATTTCATTTTTATTTCTCCTCAATGGTCTAAATTAGTCCTAACTTAGAAATTATCGGCAATATCAACGCTTTTCTTAACTCTATTATAAGTGACCACCATTTTAATACGTGTTAAAGTCTCATTACAAATGAAAACAGACGCCATAATATTATAAAACGGTATATACCCAAATATGCTTTATTATAAATACAGTTATTTCAAATATGCGCTTATAAAAATCACGTTTTTAAGCTTTATTCCTTATTAATAGTGTGTACGCTTTATCGATTTCTTGATAATTTAATACCATACACATTGTATTCAATCGAAAGTGAGGCTTCTCTATGAAAGCGAATTTATTGCTAAACAAATTAGGCATCATAAACGTCAACCACCTTTACGAAAATTTATCTGATGCGCGTCTTGTCGAACTTGCTGTTATGCGCTCTGAAGGCAAATTGGCCTCCAATGGCGCTTTAGCCGTTCAAACAGGGAAATATACGGGCCGTTCGCCACTTGATCGGTTCATTGTGAATACGCCGGGCGTTAGCGAAAGCATCGCTTGGGGAAAGACCAATCAAGCAATGGATGAAGATACTTTTTGGAGAATTTTTTATAGAGTGACGGCTTATATGGAGGAGAAAGATTTATTCATTTTCAATGGTTTTTGCGGCGCAGACCCAACCTACAGACTGCCCATTACCGTCATCAACCAATATGCTTGGCAAAATTTATTTGTTAAGCAATTGTTTGTGCGACCTTCAGAAATAGAACTAGCTGAGCACATAAGCGACTATACCATTATCTGTGTGCCCGGATTTAACGCGCTTAACAAAATAGACCATACGAATTCTGAAGCCTTTGTCATCTTGAATTTACAAGAGAAAATTGTCATCATCGGCGGCACACATTATGCGGGCGAAATGAAAAAATCGTTATTTACCGTCATGAACTATTTGCTCCCAGAGCGCGGCGTTCTTCCTATGCACTGCTCAGCGAATATCAACGACAAAGACGAAACGACGTTGTTCTTTGGACTTTCCGGTACTGGAAAAACAACGCTTTCTGCTGACCCAAACTGTAGACTCATCGGAGATGACGAGCACGGTTGGTCCGAGAGTGGCATTTTCAACTTTGAAGGCGGCTGTTATGCAAAGTGTATCAACCTCTCTCAAAAGAATGAACCTCAAATTTGGGATGCGATTCGATTTGGCTGTGTCCTTGAAAACGTTTCCATGTCTGATGAAACGAGAGCCTTAGATTTTCATAGCGATGAGCTGACCGAAAATACACGTGCGGCCTATCCAATCGATTTCATTCCAAACGCGGTTATTCCTGGGATTGGCGGCAATCCAAAAACGGTCATTTTCCTTACGGCAGATGCATTTGGCGTCATGCCTCCGATTGCCAAACTTAGCCCCGAACAGGCAATGTACCACTTCCTCTCGGGCTACACTAGCAAATTGGCTGGCACCGAAAGAGGCATTACTGAGCCTCAAGCTACTTTCTCGACAGGTTTTGGCGAACCATTCCTGCCAAGACACCCGATGGTCTATGCTGACCTTCTAAAGCAAAAAATAAACCAGCACGGAACTGACGTATACCTAGTCAATACCGGCTGGACAGGTGGCGCATATGGCGTAGGCAAGCGGATGAGCCTGCCTTATACAAGAGCAATGGTAAAGGCCGCCATGAATGGCGACCTTAGTGATTTAAACGGGGTGCAATTTGAGACAGATCCGCTATTTGGTTTCTTAGTGCCAACGAGTTGCACTGGCGTGCCCAGCGAAGTCCTCATTCCTCGAAAAACTTGGTCAGACCCTTCAGCCTACGACCTCGCTGCAAGCGCGCTCGCCAATCTGTTTATTTCCAATTTCGAAAAATTTGGAGACATTTCAAAAGAAGTCATTGAGGCAGGTCCTACCTTAGTTTAGGTTGCCAGACATCCAATCTTGGTAATTCGTCTCGTCTTGAGGGGTCACTTTGTAATCCGTTCTGATTTTTTTTAGCAACTCGCCAATTTTTGCGTTGGTTGCATCGTTATATTTCCCATCTGACTCCGCTAAAATCGCCATTTGCATTTCGATGTAAGTGGCGGTCTTTGTGTCCTTATAACTGGCCATTTTTTTGTATAAAAGCACCACTTCTTCTCTCAGTTTCATTGTTTCATAATCATACATAGGCGAATTGTCCGTCCCATACAAAATCATCGCCATTCGATTGGCATAATCCATGGCTAAATATTTTTGATATTTATTATCGGCGCTATCTTTCAAATCTTGGTCTGCTTCAAAAATTCGAGCAGCAATATGATCTAAACCTGCTATGAGTCCACCATCACTGACTAGAATTTGAACGTTGTCATATGCTTCTTGATCCAATATCGCTGCAAATTCAGGGCTATAGAGCACTTTATATTTTGCAAACTCTGTATAATCGACCACAGGGAAAACCATATATTCGGCACTCGCAAAAATATAACCTTGGGGTGTTGCAGTCTGCATCACTTTTTTTAATTCTGAGTCTTCAAGCTTGTCCACTTCATGCTTAAGATCTAAATAATTAAACGCTACTTTTTCCGCTTCTGCATAAAATTGTTTCATGTTTGCCTCTTCTGAAAAATATTTTTCAGTTTGGCTGTAGTCCTCAAATGAATTAAGTCTGAGCGCACTCAGGCCATACGCCGCAAATTCATCGGCATAAGGGGTTCTAAGGCTTTCAATATTGGCTTTAAAAAAAGTAAATATTTTTAGTGAATTGGCCTTTTCTGCTTTAAGTTTCATCATGGCGTCTACCAAGGCTTTTTGCTCGATTTCTGTCTTTGCTGGAGTGCTGACGCTAACATAGCCGATTTTGCTCTCATATCCCTTGATTATATCTGCATAAGGGTTAGCAGGTGTTTCAGCTACTGGTGTTGTACTTTCAACCGTTGTAACAGATTCTGCTGGCGCTTCAACGATTGCTGCTTTTTTTTGACAGCCCGTTCCCAAACTGAGCACTAAAGTAAGAATCAAAAAGCTCGAAAGCCATTTTTTATTGATCATAACCTGTTCCTCCCTCTGACAAAGTGAGTATATGGGTAATCCATATAGGATCCTTCGCCCCTTGATTGATATAAGTAATTAGAAGTTTTGAGCTGTCTGGGCTAAAGGCCAAACTTTCTATGCTGTAATTGGGATATTCGCCTAAGTATTGCAGTTGCCCATCTGCAAGATTTGCGCGATAGACACTGAGCTTGCCTTCTTTTTCCACCGTTGTAAAAACGATACCCGCGCCGTCTGGTTGCCATATGACTTGTTCAATCAAAGGCGATTTAAAAACTTCATAGTTTACTTTCGCATCTATCCCGTAAATGGAAAGGCTTTGCATTTGGCTGTTATTTTTATAATCCACAACCGCGAATCGATCTTCACTTGGAGATAAGCGCAGTCTTTTAATAAAATGCCCCCGGCTAAGCGCTTCACTCTTCTTAGTTTTCCAATCGTACCGATAGAGACCGGACGCTTCACCCATTAGTGTGTAGTATAAATAGGTTGATGTCCCTTGTAGATTTTCAATCTCTACGTAGCTTTTACTAAAATACCCGAGTTCGCTCGCCGTTAACGTCCCCTCTTTATTGATGCGCCAAATTTTTGTACGGCCCTGCAGCACATCAAATCCCGTTAGACCCGAACCGTCATATTGCCAATTAAACTGCCAGAAATAACTTTTAGGCGGCGCTTTAAACGTTTTCACCGCGCCATTTTTCAAGTCCATCAGCAATAAATTCCCATATTCTCCGGTCTTATCTGGAAGGACAACCATCTGCGCTTTATCCTTTGAAACGCTCACCGTTTTAGGACTTTCCTCTATTTCCAAGCGAAGTCCCAATTTATCCTCTTTTAGTTGGTAAATCCATATGCCGCGATCGTCTCCAAAAACAGTCTTTGAAAATTGGTAACCCACCAAAACATCGTTGTCGAGGAAGTCATAAGCTCTATAATTTTCAATCACCTTTTTTTCAACCGCTGCTGCTTCCTTTGGAAAAATGGCCTGCGTTTGGTCTAGCACCACAGTGGTTTGGCCATTTTCAGTCACATATTCTCGATTTTGAGTGCTTTTTTGGCAACCTGTTAGAAAACAGCCGAAACTGAACACTAATAAAATCGGCAAAATTCTTCGCATGTGCTACACCCCCTCTTCAAATACCAGTTTATCAAAGGCGTTTCTCCAAGCTGTTGCCGCTTGTTTCCAAGTTGTTTCCATCTGGTGACAATTTAGCAAAACATACGTGGACTTTCGTTCCTTTCCCCAAAATACTTTTAATAAAAATACTACCGCCTTGTAATTCCACCAGTCGCTTCACTAATGCCAAACCCAAGCCGCTGCCTTTTATTTCTGTCAAATTGTCGGTTCTAAAACTGGAAAAAGGTTCAAAAATCGTTTCCAGACGTTCTATTTCTATGCCGACGCCACTGTCTTCAATAGCAACCTCAACTGTATTCACATTTATTAGAATTGCAACGTTTAGAAATCCACCAAACTTATTGTATTTAATGGCGTTGTCTACGAGGTTTATAAAAATTTGAGTGAGCGCTTCCGAGTCTGCCAATATGTGCGCAGGAGCATTTGCTTCAAAATTGACTTGTATATTATATTTATCTGCTTTTACAGAAAGTCGTTCTACCACTTGCTTTAGGAGAGGCTTTAAGTCAACCGCTTCTCTTCTTATCTCAAAGTCATATTTTTCAAACTTCGCAAGTTCCAAGGACTGCTCCACCATCGCGCTGAGCCGAATGACCTCGCTTCGTATTTGCTTTTGAGTCGTATCCATTAACTGCGGATCGTCTGGGTACATTTGCGCCAAATCGTTATAGGCGTTGATCACCGATAAGGGCGTTTTAAATTCATGGGTGATATTGCCAAAAAAAGCACGTTGCTTTGTCTCCATCTGCTTGAGCTTTTCAACCGCCAGCGTTAACTTAACATGCTCGTCTTCAAGGCGCTCAATCTGATTAAAAATGGTATCCGACATGTCAGAAATGCCTCTGCTGAGGCGTCCGAGCTCATCGTTTCGCACCAAAATATGAACACCTTCTCGATGCCCTCTTCCAACGCTATCCACAGAAATTTCTAATTTTTTCACCGCTCTTGTCATTTTTCCGAAATACCAAACGCCGATGAGCAGACTTACCGCAAAGACTCCAGCTGCTGCCAGGCTGATTTGCCCCTTCATTTGATTATAGAAAATTAAATAGTTTTGATAACGATAGGTCATTCGCAGTACGCCGACTTGTTCCTCTCCAATTTTAAGTGGCGCGTAATAATCCACCAGCGGATCGCCGTAAGTTTCCTGCAGGCTGAGTTTCGTATAGGCGATTTTGCCACTTTGCGCAAAGGCCATCGCTTTCTCATGCTCTGCTAGGTTATAATCCGCTTGCGTGCCAGTGAAACGACTTCCTGAGAGTAGCGCCCCTTTCAACCCATAGACTTCTGTGACCATCCACCTGTCGACGCTAAGCTGTCTGACCATTTCACGAGCGCTATCTTGACTGAGTTTTTCACCCATGATCACATGCGCTGCACGAGCCTGACTAGCCAAATAACCTTCTAGCTGCTCTTCTTGATAGCTTTTAATCCCACTCAAACTTAAATAGGCAAGCAGTCCAATTGCACCAAGGAGCAGCAAAAAAACAAACGCATTATATTTAACGCGTAGAGACATTTAAGTCACCTACCCACTTGTATCCAACCTTATAAACGGTCTGAATGTGCCGTTCGCCAACCTCTTCTAGCTTTTTTCGCAGCCTTTGAATATGAATATCCACTGTCCGCTCGCCGCCTTCATAATCCCTTTGCCAAATAGATTCAAGCAGCTGTTCTCTGCTAAAAACACGCATCGGATTGTTCATAAACAACCATAGCAAATCAAACTCTTTAGGGGTCAGCTCGATGATGTTCGTCCCCAAATAAGTCATCCTCGACTGATAATCTACTTTCAGCCTACCCACTTCTTTCATTTGGTTGGATATCATCTGATTTTCCTTCTGCTCTAAACCTTCACCAAATTTATTCATTCTTCGAAGCAACGAACTTGCCCGCGCAAGCACTTCTCGCATGTCAAAGGGCTTTGTTATGTAGTCGTCTGCGCCAAATTCCAAACCTAGCACTTTATCCACCAGTTCATTTTTAGCCGTCAGCAGCATCAGTCCAATTTTCTGCTGGGGGTCAAGCTGTCTGAGTATTTCAAAGCCCGTTAAATAGGGCATGGTCACGTCTAAAATCGCTAAATCCGGATTAACGCTTTGAATGAGTCTTAACGCCTCTCGACCGTCAAATGCGGTGTAAACCTCATAGCCTTCACGCTTGAACGCATAACTCAGCGTCTCTGCCAATGCCTTTTCGTCGTCTGCAATCACAATTTTATAGGTCATTTCAAAACCCTCCTTTGATTGTATTGTACGCTTTATTCTTCCAGTAAAAAATCTAAAATATACTTGAATTGAATCCCTTTATAATCTGATCTAAACGTACGATCCATTGATAAAATTATTTTGGGGTAATTGTCGTCAATTGCTTCAAGTGCTCGAATTTCCCGATTATAGACTGCCTCTTCTTTTAAACTTTGTGTCACTTGGACATAGAATTTTTCTTGACTATTAGAGGCAACAAAATCAATTTCATAATCACGATAGACGCCAATGGATACGTCAAATCCACGCCTACGCAGTTCTAAATAGACAATATTCTCTAAAATATGGCCGTAATCCGCATTCCGAAGCCCAAGGACAGCATTTCGAATTCCAGTATCAACCACATAATATTTATCTAATGTTTTCAGATATTGCTTCCCTTTAATATCGTAGCGCCTCGCCGAGTATAGAATAAATGCATTTTCCAACATGCTAAAATAATTTAAAACAGTATTATGAGTCGTTTTTTTCCCATCGCTACTCAAAAAATCGCTCACTTTTTTAGAAGATGTTAAATTCCCGATATTATCGAGTGCAAACCGTACAACATCGTTAAATAATTTCACATCCGTAATTTTATTGCGTTCAAGAACATCTTTTACCAAGACAGTATTATATACACCTAAAAGTAACGTATCAAATACTATGTCTACATTTTTATGTTCAAATAACAACGGTAATGAGCCATATTTCAAATACCGTTCAAACAAAAATTCTATGCTTTCATTCTGATCATTCGGCCTAAGCGCTTTTACGAATACAAGATATTCTTTAAATGACAGTGGCAACATTTTGATTTCGATGTAGCGTCCTGAAAGGTAAGTCGCAAGCTCCGAAGACAAAAGGTAAGCATTTGAACCTGTCAGATACAAATCAACATCATAATCAATGGTCAAAGAATTTACTGCTTTCTCCCAACCCTGAACCTGTTGAATTTCATCTAGCAAGAGGTACATTTTACACTCAGGTTGTATCAAAGATTCAATATAAGTGTAAAGTGTTTTATAGTCATTGTATTCTTCATATTTTAGCGATTCAAAATTCATATGAACTATTTGAGATTCTGAAATTCCCTCATTTATTAAATGATCTTTGTACAGGAGCATAAGCGCCGATTTTCCACAGCGTCGCATGCCAGTAATAACTTTTATCGTTTTGGTATCTTTAAATTCAAGTAGTTTCTGTATATAGTTTTCACGTAAAATCATAAAATCACCCCTATCTATAGGACTATTATAACACAAGAAGATATCATTTTGCTGATTTTATGTTTTTACAAAACCATAACTTTCGAAATTTAAACTTTATGGTTTTGCAAAAAAAATGCGCCATGGCTCCAAGAAAACGAATCCTTGAACGCATGGCGCATTGATATGCTATTAATAAGGCTTAAAATTTAAATCTTAAACTTCTGAATGCTCTTCTGCAAATCAGATGCCATTACGGTAAGACCCTCAGAAGATGTCGCCATTTCTACAGTTGTAGCAGACTGCTCTTCAGCTGCCGCCGCAATGGTTTGAGACTCTTCCGCCGTCTTTGTCGTAATTGCGTCCATATTGCGGACAGAAACGGACATGTTGTCTGCATTTTTTTGAAGTTCATTCACAAGGGTAATGACCTGTGCCATTTGAGAAACGACTGCTTCTATGCTGCCAGCGATTTCTTTAAACGAAACACCTGCCGTTTGAACCATTTTTCCCGTTTGAACCACCAAAGTGCTGCTCTCTCTAGATGTATCTACCGTGCTTTCAACAGAGGATTGGATGGTGTTAATAATTGCGCTGATTTGCTCCGCCGAAACGTTGGATTGTTCAGCCAATTTTCTGATTTCGTCTGCAACAACCGCAAACCCACGACCTGCCTCACCTGCTCTTGCCGCTTCAATCGAAGCGTTAAGCGCCAGCAAATTCGTTTGATTGGCGATTTGTTTGATCGCATCGATGATGCCATTGATTTCTTTAGACTGATTGGATAACTCATGCATTGCAGCCGTAGATTTTGTAATGCTGACTTCTGTTTCAGTCATGCTCTTTACCGCACTTTGCACCACAGAATTTCCGCTTTGCGCCTGCGTATCAACACTTTTTAACAAATGACTGATTTTTTCAATGCCGTCATTCATCGTTTTAAGCATTTCAATAACGTTATTGGACGCCGTTGAAACGCTTGTGGCAACCCGTCTGATATCGACGGTGCTCTCCGAAATTTCTGTAACTGACTGTGCAATTTGCTCTGCCGCAAAGCCATTTTGCTCAGCGCTTGCACTTAGCTCAACTGAAGCCGAAGCAACATCGCCAGAAGTGGCCGACATGTCTCTGATCATAGCATTCAAATTCTGCCTCATATTTTCAATCAATCGGCCCATGTGACCAATTTCATCAAACCCATGCACATCGTAAACATGAGTCAAATTGCCGTCTGCAATCATGCTGACTGAATTCTGAAGTTCCAAAATAGGTTTAGCCATTCTTTGTGCAACAAAGACAACGAGTATCGTCGCTATGAATATAGCCACCAGTGTCACCATAATAATTTTTAACAAAATAGCATTGACCGGAGCGTTGATTTCACTCTCTGGAATCGAAATACAAACAATCCAACCCGTTTCCGCAATCGTTGAGTAGTAAAGCAAACTCTTGCCGTTTGCGTCTGTATAGTTTGCCACGCCTTCTTTTTTATCAATAATTTCTTTTGCAACAGAGGCCAAAGAAGCGTTTTCATCTTTTGCGATATTAGGGAAAAGTCCCGCTTTATCCGCTTCTATTTTGACGCCTTTTTTAGCAATGTAACTGCCGTCAGCAGTAATCATCATCGCAAAGCCTTTGGATTTTTCACCCAAACTTACGTTTCCAACGATTGTCTGAATGTTGCTAAAATCAAGGTCACCCGTTGCCACACCAATCAGTTTGCCTGAAGTGTCTCTGATAGGCGCCGTAGCGGTCACCATGGTAATTCCTGAAACACCGTCATAATAAGGTGCTGACCATGCCGCTAAATTTGGTGTTTCACCAATGACATACCAGCCTTGTGTTGTATTGTCAACAAAATAGTCCGTGGTGTAGGTGATTTTGCCATCGACTTTATACGCATAAGGGCAAAACCAATTGCCTTCATATTGATTGGCCATAAAAATACCCGTACCGAGCGTATCTTCGTTCTTTCCTGGCGTTTCTTTGATCAGTTCTGTCAAAGCAATTTGTGTGCTTGGCGTAACTCCAACCGATTCAACCGTTTGAGCGAGCATAATCGGAAGTAGTTTGTGAGAACTCAGGTGTAGTCCAATCTGATTTTTAGAGAGTTCCACCTGAACCTGGATTTTGTCGGTAATTTCTTTTGAAATTGCTACTTTGGACTGCTGCGCGACCACTAAGGCGACCGATAAGAAAGCAATGATAATCAACGGAATGATGCTGATAAGTAATTTGGTACGAATGCTTTTAATCTTGAACCGCTCTTTCATAATGTTCTCCCCCAAAAAAATGTAACCAAAACTAAATAATAAAATAATGACATGTTTCCTAATTTTATATACCCAAATAGGAAACATGTCAATCATCATAAAGTTTAAATTAGAGAGCGTAACCAATGTCAAACGCTTCCAAATTCAGCGCGACCGTTTTTTGAGGGACATTATTTTCGATGGCTTTTTTCCAAATATCCACTGGTATTTCTGGGAGCCTTTTGGCAAGTGTTCCTAAAAGAAATGTATTTGCCACTTTTGAATTGCCAATTTTCGCCCCTTCATCATTGGCATCAAAAGCAATGACTTCAAAGTTTTCAGTAAGTTTCTGTGGAATGTCGTCTGGATAAGCCACTTTTTCAAACATGACCGGAACTGGCGGTATTTTGGAAGTGTTCATGATCACAACGCCGCTGTCCTTGAGCATGCCACTCCAGCGCATGCCTTCGATGGGTTCAAGGGCAAGCAAGAAATCGCCACCTTTTGGGGGAATGTTAGGTGAAAAAATTTTTATGCCTATGCGGACGCTGCCCCATACTTTTCCGCCTCTTTGTGACAACCCTATTACATCATTGGATTTAAAGTCATATCCTGCCAAGAACGCCGCATCGCAAATTAATTTTGTGGTGAGAACGAGTCCTTGACCGCCGACACCAGCTAATAGTATATTACAATTCATCGAACTTCCTCCTCTTATTTTTCGACCCGTTTAATGGCGCCAACAGGACACACTTGGGAACACACCGAACAACCCACGCACATATCTGGGTTAATGGAACTTTTCAGTTTGTCCTGTCCCTCATAAGCCTTCATGAGAAGAGGTGGACAATTCGTCTTAATGCAGCTGTGGCAAGCAATACAGATTGTTTCATCCACATAAAACGGCGTTTCTTTTATTTTAAAATTAAGCGCGCAAGGTCGAGTCGTCATGACGATGGAAAGGCCTTCAAATTTCATTTCCTCGGCAATAACCGCCTTCGCTTCTTTGTAGTTAAACTGATCAACCACTTTCACCCGTTCAAAGCCCATGCCCTTTAGAAGCTCTGGAATTTGAACGTGCATGTCTGCGCCCGTTTCCCAATAGGCACCCGAAACCGCTGTCGGCTGACCGCCTGTCATCGCCGTCAAGCCATTGTTTAAAACGATGATGGTCATGTTGTCCGCTGGGTCAAGCTGATGAAGCATGTTCACCATGCCGGTCATGCCTGAGTGGAAGAACGTGCCGTCTCCTATGACGTTGACAAGAGCCTGCTTATTGCCAGCCAATCGGTTGGCTTTACTCATGCCTTTCATAATGCCCAAAGAGGCTCCCATCGAGATAATGGACGAACTGAGTTCTATAGGCTCAAGAACCGCCAACGAATAGCAGCCGATGTCTCCAATCAGATTGGCTTTGGCTTTTTTGAGGATATCAAAAACGGGTCTGTGAGGACAGCCTGAACAGAACATGGCAATGCGGTTCACCGTGTCTACAGGCACTAGTGCCTCATGAGTGATTTTTCCGATGACGCCCGCTTCAAACAGCCCTTTTTCAATGCTTTCTGTCGGGAGTTCCCCAGTAAATGAAAAGTATTTTTTGCCTTCGCACGGAATGTTCGAAAGTTTCAATTCATTTTCAATAAACGGTAGCATTTCTTCAATGACGATCACGCGCTCATATTGCGCTGCCAACTCTTGAAGTTTTTTTACAGGCAGCGGATAAACCATGCCTAGCTTAAAAATACTAATGTCTGTGCCGAGTTCTTTGAGGTTGTAATAAACTAATCCTGATGTCACAATCAAAACGTCCGCTTTGCCAGTTGGTGAAGGTTCGTACTCATAATTTGAGTTCTCAGCTGTCAAGCGCTCAATGCGTTCTTTCATGACATATTGCTTGGCAAAGGTATTGGGCGGAATCATGCCGTAGTCTTTAATCTCGCCGTGGAAACCGCTGATTTCTCTCTGCTCGCGTTCACCTGTTTCTACCACGCAGCGACCATGACACACACGGCTAGTGATTCGAACCATTACGGGCATATTGTACTGCTCGCTGATTTCAAAAGCGGCCTTGGTGTAGTCAAGCGCTTCTTGGCTGTTGCCCGGATCAAAAATCGCCATATTGGCAAACTTGCCAAGGGTGCGATTGTCCTGTTCATTTTGAGAAGAGGCCATGCCCGGATCGTCTCCTGTCACCAGTACAAAACCGCCGTTGATTTTCGTCTGGGTAAAGGTCATGAGAGGGTCCATTGCCACATTGACACCCACGTGTTTCATGCTCGCCATGGCTCTGGCACCAGAAAAAGAACCCCCAATGGCAACTTCTACCGCTACTTTTTCATTGATGGAAAATTCTGCATATGCCTCTGGGCAAATTTCTTTGACCGTTTCCATAATTTCAACCGTAGGCGACCCCGGATAACTGGCTGCAATATAGCCGCCAGCTTCATAAAATCCCCTTGCAACCGCCTGATTTCCTGTCATCGTGGTTCTTTGTCTACTCATGTTTACACCTCCGTCAATATTTTTTGAACGGTATCTATCACTTGATCTATTTGATGGCGGTCTACGCCGTAGTGCGTCACGAATCGATACTCTCCATCTTCCGTGCCATTGCTCTTAATGCCTGCGAGCAGTAATTTTTCAAGGAAATCAGACTCTTTGATGATCAACTCAGGCAACTCGAAAAAGAGCATATTGATGGCAGTTCTGTCTTTTTTGATGGTGATGCCTTCTATTTTTTCAAGCGCATTTGCAAGGTACTGAAGATTTTCGTGATCCTCTTTAAGTCTGCCAGTCATGTGTTCTAATGCATAGAGACCTGCCGCCCCAAGGAAGCCCACTTGACGCATGCCACCGCCCATGAGTTTTCTGTTTTTTCTTGCCCGGTCGATGAATGCTTTTGAACCGACAAGAACAGAACCAACCGGCGCACAAAGTCCTTTTGAAAGACAAATATTCACCGTGTCGGCGCAGTCTGCAAGTTCTTTGACGCTCACGCCAAGCGCCAGTGCGCCGTTAAAGAGTCGCGCGCCGTCCAAATGAACAGGGATCTTTCTTTCCTGAGCCAATTGGTAAATTTCCTGCATATTTTTAAGCGGCATCACCGCGCCATTTCCAAGGGCATTTTCTAGACAAATAAGGCCTGTATCTGGGTAGTGAATGTCCTCTTGTCGAATGGTTCGCTCTACTAAAGCCGCATCCATTTGGTTGTCAATAAGCGCAATGGTTCTCAGCTGTACGCCAGAAATAACCGCTGCTGCACCTACCTCGTGCATGAGGATATGTGCCTCTGAGCCAACAATCACTTCATCGCCCCTATGGGTATGGGTTAAAATAGCCACTTGGTTTCCAAACGTGCCGCTCGGTACAAAAAGACCTGCTTCTTTGCCAAGCATTTTAGCCGCAAGCGCCTCCAATGCCGCTACAGTAGGATCGTCGCCATAAACATCGTCTCCTACTACAGCCTTGGTCATTTCTTTTACCATTTCTGCCGGCTGAAGCGTTACCGTGTCACTTCTCAAATCAATCCACATCTACAGGACCTCCTAAAGGTTTCTTATTATCAGCTAAATCAGTCAATCACACCGTTTTTAGAATATTAAAAATTTGTAGTCGATGTTAACCCTCATTCTATCAAATTCATTCACTAGACGTCTATTCTTTTCTTCTATAGAATGGTTATGAGGTGACCCAATATGAAACTGATTGCAATAGATTTAGATGGCACGCTCCTTAGCCACGAAAAAAATATCCACCCCGAAGACATCAAGGCGATTAATGACGCGCTTGCCCTTGGCGTTCAGGTGATTGTTGCCACTGGTCGCCACTACCAAGATGCGAAAAAAATGATTTCGAAATTCGGGCTTAATCTCCCCATTGTTGGCTCTAACGGTGCTTCAATTCACGACTTACAGGGTAATTTGCTGAAAATTCTCGGTATTGAACAACCCGATTTAATACACGTTTTTACCGATCTCGAACAGTTCGACATCGCCTTTTTAGCACTTGGCGAGCAGCATGTTTATACCACCCATCGCAGCCTCGACATTATGGCTGAAGAAGTAGAAATTTTTAAAACGCCAGAGTTTGAGACCGATATGTACCGCATTCAACAGGAACTAAGACTCATGGTTGAAGAAAAGGAAGGTCTTATTTATAAAACCGCCAAAGAAATGGCTTTGGTAGGCGACCGCGTCCTTAACATACTTGCCGTCTCTTATGACGCAAAAAAACGCCTAGAGGGCAAAGCTCACTTTGAGGCTCAAACCCGTCTACACGTTTTCTCTTCATATCGAAATAATTTTGAGATGACACACCCAGAGGTCTCTAAGGGTCATTCGGTTAAATTCTATGCCAATCGCTTGGGCATTAAAGATTACGAAATCGTTGCCATCGGTGACAATTACAATGACGTGTCCATGCTCAAAATGGCTGGAATCGGCGTCGCTATGGGTAACGCTGAAGAGGGTGTCAAAGCCATTAGCGACTTTGTGACGCTAGACAATCACGATGGTGGTGTCGGGTACGCCATTCGCAAGCTTTTGTTCTTATAACTTTTTCTGATGTTTTTCTACTGTTGCGACGATTTCTAAACCAACACAAATCGGCTGATCATTAAAAAATGAACGGCACTGCCTGCTAAAATAAACAAATGGAATATCTCATGGAAGCCAAGTCGCGCCAAGCGAAAGGCTTCCGATTTTTTTGCGTAAATGACGGACCCTACGGTGTAGAACAAGCCACCTGTTACGAGACAGATGAACCCTGCCACTGGCATTGCTTTGTAAATTGGCAAGATGAAGAAAATCGCAAGCCACCCTAAAAACAAGTAACAGCCTGTGTAGAGCCATCTAGGCGCCGACATCCAGAGCAGTTTCATGACAATGCCTGCAACCGCAAGACTCCATACGCCAACGAGAAGGAGCGTGCCCATAAGGCCTTTTAAGGTAATCAGGCAAATGGGGGTATACGTCCCTGCAATCAGCACATAAATCATGGCATGGTCAATCTTGCGAAGCACAGCGTTCGCCCGCTCCGAACCGGGAACCCAATGATAAACCGTTGAAGCGCTGTAAAGCGCAATCAAACTCAGCCCAAAGACCAAACCGCCTGCCAAGTAAAGCCCACTTCCGACTCTCACAGCTTCATAGAGCATATAAATCAGGCCAAAAAAGGATAAAAGTGCGCCAATTAAATGTGTAATGGTATTTCCAGGTTCTTTCATTTGGAGCGAAAACCTTTTTTCTGCGTTATTAATGGTTTTTCTCATAAAATTCATCTCCCTCAATAAGTCTTGATTGGCAATCACTACGTCATATAAAATGACCAGTAGTCATATATAGTAAAGAAAAGTGTTTTATCTAGTTTCCATTACTATATCAATGTGTTATAATGATGTCAAGATGAATTTTAAATGGTACCGCTTAACATGAGAATCAATATGGAGGCTTTTTATGACAATTGAAAAATTCCAACTTTATAAAGGCATTTCTCAAAATGACATTCCCAAAATTCCGCTTTATATGGATCAAGTCACGGGTTGGTTTGATCAGGTTTTAGCGGATTGGGCGACTGGAACCGAAGACAAAACACTTACGAAAACAATGATTAACAACTACGTAAAAACCAAACTCGTGAGCCCTTCGGATAAGAAAAAATACAATTCGAATCAGCTCATGCAGCTGCTAATGATTTACCACTTGAAAAGTATTTTGACCATTGAAGAACTCAAAAAATTGTTCCAGGTTCAAGCAAGTGGCAAAACCTCAATGGACCTGAGTCATTTTTATGCTCAATTTCATGAAATGGAACTTTTTCTTCTCGACGAACTCGAATCGGACGGTGTCTTTACACGCCTTGAAACTGCAACGGCAGATGAAAAACGTCTATACGCCCTCCAATTGACTCTCGAAGCTAATATCAAGAAGAAATTGGCTGAGGTATTAATCAATAGTTTGTAACAAAATTAATTCAAAAAAGACAAAAACCATCCGAACGCTATGCACTTCTTAATATTCATTAAGAGGCTAAGCTATAGATGGTTTTTTTCGTCATGCGTGTGACGTTTTGTCGTATTTTATTCTAAATCTATTAAATCCAATGTCGCCTTCGGGGGAAGACTTATGGGAATCTCACTGATAAGGGTACCTGTTAAAATTAAGCCTGCACCAATCAAAGCACTTGTTCCAAGGACTTCGCCTAGAAGAACATATCCGCAAACAGCTGCAAATACGGGTTCCATCGCATAGATGAGGGCTGTTCTGGTCGCTGTTGTGTACTGCTGTGCCACATTTTGAACGATAAACGCTGCTGCGGTGCAAAGGAGTGCAAGGACCGCCACATTAAACCAAATGCTTGGCGTCTGCGGCAATTTTGGCGTCTCCATAATGAAAGAGAGTACTAAGCTCAAAGCACCAACGGTTCCGATTTGAAGAATCGCCATTGGCACTGCTTGAACGGGGAACTCTTTTGATGCTTTACGACCCGTTACAGCGCCTACCCCAACAATATGAAGGGCGAAGAAAAATGCACTGATGAGCGTAAGGACATCGCCTAAATTGATGCTCTGACCTGTGCCTGTCATGGTCAGCAGTCCTAAACCGAGCACTGCCGTCATTGATCCGATTAAAATCTTTGGCTCTGGCCTTTTTTGCTCCACCGCAGCCAACAAAATCGGTACGAGCACCACGCTAAGACCTGTGATAAACGCTGATTTGGAAACGCTTGTGAAAGACAACCCAAATGTTTGAATTGAAAATCCTAAAAATAAAACCACACCCAGCCCAAGACCATATTTGATTGTTTGGCGGTTAATGCTTTGCATTGGTTTTATAAAAATTACGAGTGCAATCATAAACGCTATTAAAAATCTGAGGGCTAAAAAGTTGAAAACTTCCAGCTCGCCAAGCACTTGCTTTGACAAGATAAAAGATGCGCCCCAACCCATGGTAACCAATACAAGTGATAAGTCTGCTTTGTTTTTTCGGCTCATAAAAGACCCTCCTTTTTCTGATAATCTACTGTTATAGTATCAGTTAAAGAAGGGTTTTCCATTAGCCTGCCGTCCAAAAATCAGCTCATTCGTTTGTAATTTTTACAAATCATCCGTATATATCAGGTGTAGACGCACGCCCACTGCGAGCATTTCATAAAATGACCACTCACTCTGCGTCTCTTCGCCTCTGGATTCGCACAGCAACTGCCGAATACGCTCCATACGATAGCGCACGGTGTTGCCATGCTGGTAAAGACGCTCTGCCGCGCGCTTGATGTCACCACCGCAAAGGATGAAAATGACGCTGGTTCTCAGCAGTTGGGTGCCATTTTTTTGATCATACGCCAAGAGGGGCGTCATCACCGCTTCATAATACGCCATAACCCAAGGGTTGTCTTTGACCGGTAGCAACAAGCGGTCTAAACCCATTTCTGAGAATAGCAGCTTGGGCAGTTGGTATCGTTTCGCCGTTTCACAGGCATACAAAGCTTCGTGAATGGCAACATCCAGTTTGTCCAACTTTATGCCGATTTGACTGAATCCTTGAATATAATGAGAGTCAATGCCGAGTTGGCTAAAAATATGGTTCATGGGATGCGTAAAAAGATTGGCATCGCTTAACGGTGCGCTGATTATAACCAAGTAGCCCGATTGGTAGGGAATGCACTTATGCTGACGATTGCCCTGATTCACTTGATTGAGCGTAAACACGCCCGCGAGGTTTGCAGATGCCCTGTTTTCATTTTTCACATAGGCAACCTGCACATTTTCAAGGAAACTGCGATTGAGTAGCTGAGCCGCACGACGAATGCCATATTTATTCATATCTCCCGACAAAAGTCGGTCAATTTGAATTTCCAAATCTTCCAATTCGTCTTGTGTTTTAAGCACGTCATTGACCGAGGTAATGATGATTTCAAAGAAAGTTTCATCAAATAAAAATAGTGGGTACGCCTCGCGCTCGCATAGGTCAATGACCACTTGTGGGACTTCTGAGATGTAAATCGTTTTAATTGCAAATCCTGACGATTTGATTTTAATCAGCCGCTCCACCATCGTTTCGAGTTGAGACAGATCGTCTTTAATGGCAACGAGCGTCGTGATGACAAATTCGTCTTCTCTGAAATTCTGTTCTATCATGTCCCCCAACTCATAGTCGAGCATGCCCACCATTTGGATTTTGCGTTTTAAGCCCGCTTCTCCCGCAATGAGCCTAAAGGTATTAAAAGCTTCCAAAGGCATGACTTCAGCGACTGTGAGACTCATAGGGTCACCGTTTGATGGTCTAAGTGACAGGCATAGCCGCCTACCCAAACTTTTCCTTCATCATCGATTTGAGCATTGATTTGAGAGGGTCTTTGCATTTCTACGCCTTGAGTCACTTCAAAACGATCGCCTAAGCGCGGCATATAAACGTTTAAATAAGCCGCCAATGCGCCATTTGACGTGCCCGTTGCCGCTTCCTCTGGAATGCCGTAAAGCGGGGCAAAATTTCGACAGCGAAGGGTTGCAATGGTCTCTGCATTTTTGCCTGTTTCATTGGTAAGTGCAAATACATGATAGCCAACCACTTCAAATTCGCTGCTAATCTTAGCAATCGCCTCATCATCGGCAACAATGCGCTCTAGCGTTTCGACGTCTTTTACTGGAATAAGTAGGTCAAGCAGCCCCGTTGAAACCGCTTGACAAGGCAGATCTGTGCGTATGTCATTTGGAGAAAGCCCTAAAGACTCGGCAATTTGACTTGGTTTATAAACTGCCCCCATTTGAGGACTGGCTTGTTCCATGAGTACTTGCCCATCTGCCGCAATTTTCACCATCAAAAGCCCCGCTTTGGTTTCTTGTATGTAGTTTCCAGCGCTAAGGCGTCCCAGTTGATAAAGTCCCGAAAAGAGACCAATCGTCGCATGACCGCAAAGATCCACCTCATCTGTCGGTGTGAAAAACCTTACTTTAAAGTCCGCTGTTTTGTCTGACTTGTCACCTTTGTCAGCTTCAGTTGAATGGATGGGCACTATAAAGGCCGTTTCGGAAAATCCGACTGCCGCAGCGATCATCTTCATTTCAGTTTCTTCAAGTTCTGGCAGATCTACCACAAACCCTGCTGGATTGCCCGTTTGAGCCTCACCGCTTAAAGAAAATGAATCGATTGTATAGACTTTTATTGTTTTATGCATTTGATTTCCCCCCTGTTTTTATATTTATCTCTACTTTAATAAGATTTTCAGTTGATTTCAATGCAAATTGAAATATAATATAGTAGGAATCTTTTTTAACAGCAACAATTGCGAAAGGAATATTAAAATGAGTATATTATCCGTTACGAACCTCAGCCATGGCTTTGGCGACAGAGCGATCTTTCATAATGTGTCTTTTAGACTTCTAAAAGGCGAACACATTGGCCTTATCGGCGCCAATGGCGAAGGCAAATCAACCTTCATGAACATCATCACCAGCAAACTGATGCCCGACGAAGGCAACGTGGAATGGTCTAAAAATGTGCGCGTTGGCTATTTAGACCAGCACACGGTCCTAAATCCGGGCATGACTGTGAGAGACGTTCTCAGAACTGCTTACAACTACCTTTTCGAAATGGAAAATCGCGCAAATGAACTTTACATGAAAATGGGCGAAGTCTCACCTGACGAAATGGACAGCATGCTTGAAGAGGTTGGCACCATTCAAGACCTTCTCACTCATAACGACTTTTACGTCATCGACTCAAAAGTTGAGGAAATTGCAAGAGGTCTTGGTCTCATCGATGTCGGTCTTGATAAAGATGTCAACGAACTTTCAGGCGGTCAGAGAACCAAGGTCTTGCTTGCCAAATTACTTCTTGAAAAACCAGACATTTTACTTTTGGATGAGCCTACCAACTACTTGGATGAAATTCACATCGAATGGCTCAAGCGCTACTTAAACGAATATGAAAATGCGTTTATTTTGATTTCACATGACATTCCGTTCCTCAATAGCGTCATCAACTTGATTTACCATATGGAAAATCAAGAATTTAACCGTTATGTAGGCGATTATGATACGTTTATGGGCATCTACGAAATGAGAAAATCTCAGCATGAGTCAGCATACAAGCGTCAACAACAAGAAATCACTGACCTTAAAGATTTTGTTCAGCGTAACAAGGCAAGGGTTGCCACTAGAAATATGGCCATGTCTCGTCAAAAGAAACTCGACAAAATGGATGTTCTTGAACTCGCCTCTGAAAAGCCTAAACCTGAGTTTAACTTTAAGGAGTCTCGTTCGCCCGGCAAATTGCTGTTCAAAGTCAAAGACTTTGTCATTGGTTATGAAGAGCCGCTTTCAAAGCCGCTCACCCTTAGAATGGACAGAGGTCAGAAAATTGCGCTTACTGGCGCTAACGGCATTGGTAAAACAACCCTCATTCGAAGCATTATGGGTCTCAACAAGCCACTTTCCGGCACCATCGAACACGGCGAGCACATTTACCAAGGTTATTTTGAACAAGAAATCAAAAAAGCCAACTACAATACCTGTATCGAAGAAATTTGGGAAACATTCCCATCTTATACACAGTATGAAATCCGTGCGGCGCTTGCCAAATGCGGTTTGACCACGAAACACATCGAGTCTAAAGTATTGGTGCTTTCAGGCGGCGAGCAAGCAAAGGTTCGACTCTGCAAACTCATCAACCGAGAAAGCAATTTATTAATTCTCGATGAGCCAACGAACCACTTAGACGTGGATGCGAAAGAAGAGTTAAAGCGTTCGCTTCAAGCTTATAAAGGCAGCATTCTTCTAATTTGCCACGAACCTGAATTCTACAGAGATGTGGTAACGGAAGTTTGGAACGTTGAAGACTGGACGACTAAATCGGTTTAATCCGAGTGGCAATTTTAAATATTTAACGTAACGGATTCGTCCTTTCGGGCGTAGTAAAAAAGGTGCTTTTCCTGAGAATGTCTCATGGAAAAAGCACCTTTTATTTTATTTATAGTTTTTCCTGAGCCAATAATTTTAAACCTGAACCCATTTTAACAATCTCATCCATATAGCCCACAACTTCCTGCGAGAGCGCTAATTGCATTTCTGTCTGAGCTGAAACTTCTTCTGATGTGGCTGCATATTCTTCAATGAAAGCAGCAACTTCCGTAATCTCTGCGTCAATGATCTGGAAATGCTTTGAAACCGATTGAACCAATTGATATTCTGTCTCAATTTGAGCGGATACCAAATCAAAATTGCCTTTCATGCCGTCGAAGCGATTGTGCAACTCACTCATCGTTTCGTAGCCAGAGGCCATAGCGACTTTCCCTGTTTCAGCCTGTTCAATCGCTTTTTCTGTTGATTTGCTAAGCGAAGAGGTAATGTCTCTAATCCCATTGGCCATTTTTCCGCTTTCTTCAGAAAGTTTTCGAATCTCGTCGGCGACGACCGCAAAACCTCTTCCATGTTCTCCCGCTCTTGCCGCTTCAATAGAGGCATTGAGTGCCAATAAATTGGTTTGCTCTGCAATGGTCGTAATGCCCTCAAGGAAGACAGTAATTTCGCGCATGCGACTTGATAATTCTTGAACCGTTCCATAACTTGAGCCAATGGCGTCATTGATACGGTCGACCTGTGTTTTCATGATGCCAATAGATTCTTCGCTATGATTCACATCTTGAATAACTGATTTAAATTTTTCTTCAATAAATGTCATAATTTCTGAAGTTTTTTGCATTTCTCCTCTAGAAGTTTGCGCCGCCTTGCTAACGTTGGAAATCTTTTCAGCCGATGATTCCACGCTACTAGCCACTTCTCTCATAGAGCTCGCAATGCCTTCAGAACTTTCTGCACTCTGCACCATATGTTCATTGCACTGATTCACTTGATGGCTGAGTTGGTCCGTTGTGCTGTTTACCTTGTCAAAAATAGTCCCAAGATATCCAAAGGCTACTTGTGAACGATCCGTTTCAGCCGTCGCTTTGTCCAAAATTTCATTACCCCATTTTGTTAAGAATACAAGCACTAAGAATGAACTGAGATATGCGCCTATTCTGGGAACAAATTCACCAAACGTTGCCAAATCTTTTCCAAGCAAAGATTCTGGCGAAATAATAAAGAGGCCAATTATAAGTGCCGATGCGATCCCACCGTAGGTTAACATTAATCTTAAATTAAAATAAAGTGCCGCCATGACAAGTCCCAACATATACATATTGAACATTCTGTCCACGCCGCCGTTAACAACAGAAAGTCCTACAGAAGCAAGCGTTGGAAGCATGACTAAAATCAAGCCCTTAACATTGATATCCATAGGCATAAAATAGATTGCCGTAGAGATAAGTCCTGTAACACACGTTGTGACTAGCGCACGTACACCAAGTTCCATGCCACCATTAATAAAAGCTGTTATTGAAAAAATAACCACAAACAACCAAGTTACTATTAGGTTGAAGCGTACTGCCCGCTTCATATCATATTTTAATTCCATTTTTCTCATTACCTCCAGCAATTATAGATTAGGGTTAGCTTATTGGCAGATTGTTATCTCTCATTTGGACTTAACTGCAAATCATATTGAATCGATTTTATGAGACAACCATCTTTTTCAACAAACCCGTCTTCTTTCAAATATTTCTGCTTTAATAAATCGATGAAAGGTCTTGCTTTAAAAACTAGTGTTCCTTCAAGTTTCAAAACCATATTTTTATCCCTCTGATACACCTCTGAAGTATTTAAATCGAGCGAAAATCGATCGTCTACGGAGTACCATAAAATCTGTTCTTTCTTTACTGGGAATTTTTCTTTATACAAAAATGTCATTTCAAAAGGGGCTACTTTTTCAATCATCATTCCTGCTTGAAAAAAGAAATAATTTCCAACAGCAGGCTCAATAAAACTTTCAACGCCGTCCGCACTCAGTCCATAATTTTCTCTGAGATAACGCTCTGCACTGTCAAAATATTTAAATTGCTTATACTGCAGCTGAGGCTCAATACTGACTGTATTCCAACCATTATAAACCACAATTCCGCCTGCGGCTATAGCGATCATAAGCGGATATTGAAGCATTTTAAACAGTTTAACAACTGGTTTTTCAATTATTTTTTCGTCCTTCATTCACTTCACCTCTTGCTGATAATCATATCACAAATAAGGCGCCTTACCAATACCGACAAAAGGCGACCAAAGGGCTATAGCCCAATGATCGCCTTTTGAATGATGTGCAGAAAACTAAGATCGGTAGAATTTTATAAACGCAGAAGCTGCCGCTTCTTTTGTGAGGGGTTCTCCGCCATTTTTCCCGCTAATGTTGAGCCCCAGTTCCATTAATAGCGCCATGTCATCTTCTGCCCAAGACGCAACTTGAGTTGTTTTTAACTGTGACAAATACTTAGAAGTTACTTTTCCTGATTTTTCTTTGTTGTCAAAACTAACCAGTAATTTTCCCAGTACGGCTGCCATTTCATTTTGAGTGACCTTGCCACTTGGGTCGAATTTTGTTTTGCTTTTACCTGTCAAAATGCCCTGTTGGTAAACCGCTGCAATGGCTTCAAAAGAAGCCCCCGATTTGGCAACGTCTTTGAATGGCAAATTTTGATCAGAGACTTTAAGGCCATAGGCTTTAGCAATCCACTGAGCAAATTCGCCTCTTGTTAAAGCGCTTTGAGGTTCAAATTTTGCAGTCTCAGAAACAATGCCCTTATTGAGCAAGGCGTTAATTTCAGCTTTTGCCCAAGATTGATCTGCATCGCTAAAACTTTTCTTAGACTTAAGAACGGTATACTGACTAAGATTGTCCCTTGTCACGAAAATTTTAAACGATTCTGGGTCGACAATTCCACCAACCGCTTCCCACACGTTTGTCTGAGTGTTTAATTTGAAAATTGACAACTCTAGCGGAGATTCCTTTTGCAGTTCAAATGTTGTCAAATTAAACGCTAAGGTAATTGGTTTACTGAATTTTTGCTGAGCTACATTGTTGATCAAGAACCCGACATCGTAAACAAGCTTTGGCCCCGAATTGCTTCCTATGTTTGAAGGGAGCACCGTCGGCATTTTTTCAATAGCAACTTGTGCTGACTCAGTCGGTTTTAGATTCGACACAGGTAATTTTATCTCAGCACTCACGTTACTGATGGTCACCGAATCGATTTTAGCATCTTTAAGCGTTCCAACTTGGTTGGCAGCAAGATCTACTTTTAACATGGCTGCACTGCCCGCTAAGCTAGATTCAATTTTGATTTCTTTTTTAATCGTTCTGGTGGCGCTGGTGTCAAAGTAAGTTTGCTGAATTTGTGTAAGCTTTTTAAGCGCTTCAGTCTGTTTTTCAATAACACTGGCAAGCATTTTGTCATCAATTTTTATTGCTTCTCCTGCAGCCGCCGCTTCAAGTTTAATTGTGCCAAAAGCATTGGCTGTTTTTTGAACCATGTCTTCAACGCTCTTATCCATCGTAGTCATTGGCTCACCAGCTTTAGTCTTGAAAAGTTTAATTTCAGTGAGAAATTGATCAAGTACAACCATTCTATTTTCAGGATTGTCAATCATGCTTAGTTTTTCTTCCATTTTTGTGGTCATTTGAGTGACCATTGTGCTTAATTCTTTCTTTTCAGTTGGATTATTTGTCATAGAGTCACTTACTTTTTTGACAAGGTCATCCATCTTAGTAAGGGTATCGAAGGCCTGTTTGTCACTACGAATCTCATCCATCGCTATTTCAATATTCTTCATATTATTGGTGATATTTTGCCCTGTCAGATTCTCTGTCGGCAAATTAATAAGACTATTGATTTCAGTCGTTGGATCTACATTAGGCGTTGCTGTTCCTGAATTAGCGTTGCTGTTGCCGTTGCCATTGCCATTGCCGTTGTTCTCTTTATCTTTCCCATGCCCATTGTTATCAACCGGTGGCGTAACTGGTGTAACTGGGCCGCCTGTCACCGTCACAGTATACGTCGCAGATGTCTCCGAGCCAATAGTTCTGAGAATGACCGTATACACATAGGCATTAGCAATACTTGGACTTAAGACAGAGGTAATGGTTGCCGTTACATGCTCAGAGTGTGCAACGGTTAATAATGGTTCTGATGTGATTGGTTCTGTAATGGTATAGGCATACGAAGTCGCATAATGATCAAAACTGCTTACCTTTTGACCATTAATTGAAATGCCTGCTAGGGTCAGTTCATTGGGTTGCGCGTAAATAGTGTAGTTTGAAATGGAATCTTCGTTACCATCCGCCCCATCCGCCGACATAACCAAAATATGGATTCCATTTGGCGGATATGGAAGGATTGTTACATAACTCTGCGGATCGCTAGGAATGACCTTTAACGCTGCCGCTGGTGTGCTGTTATAGGCATCCAGAAGCGAATAAGGAACGCTAACGGTATATTCCTTAGTTCCTGGCGTGAGCGCAATTGGTCGTCCGTACAATTCCATTGAGGCCAGTGTTGAATTGCTGGAGAGTCTAGGCACATACATTTCATTGGCATAAGGTTTAAACCAAGACCCATTAGCGCCGTTATTAACGGTAATTTTCATGACACTTGTCGGCAACATGGCCAATTTAACAGCCCCACCAGTGGTAAATATAATATTAAAATGACTCGGGTTTGCTAATACTACTTTGTAATCGTCTTCTGCAACAAAAGGCACGTCTAATCCCACTACCGACAAATCAAAATTGACGGCCGCAGGCGTCGTATAGTTTGGTACCTCTACATCATACATTGGTGAGTCCATTGTGACCGCAATACTATCCCCTACAACTTCACCGAGTCCAGTATATTCATAACTTGCACTCTTCATCATTGAACCTGCTGTGCTGTTATAACTTTCAGCTGGCATGACAAAAATGCTCGTTTGATAATTCACTGCGGCGAGAGGCGCAAACCCACCTAAATTATTGACGGTGACTGTCATAGTTCCCGAATTATTATCCCACGTTAGAAGTTCGGAATGAACATCGCTGTCTAAACTAAGTTCAACAATATTCGTAGCACTGCCACTCGTAATAATTTCAAAATTACCTGTCCCTACGGTATAACCTTCCGCAGCACCATCTTTCTTAAAGGTAATGGTATAGTTAGAGTTATCACCAGTACGAACTATGTCATCTTTAAAGTACAGATAAACTGAAGATTGTCCAGTCTCGTCACCTTGATAAATATAAGCCGCATTCAGCAACTGCGTCTTTGCAGCCCTCTTGTCATTAAGCGTCTGAACCGTATGACTTACATTGCCAAAGCTATCTTTTTTAACAAAAACCAAGTCATAAGCTTGGTTTTTGTCAATAAAAGGAATTATCGCTGTGATTTCAACCCCATTTGTAACTATTTTTTTCTCCCCATACACTCTATTTGGATCTATAATTTGCGGATTGGGATCTAGAGCATTCACTAAATTCATCGCTGTAATGCCAGTGCCATCTTTATACACACCATAATATAAGAATCCTGAATTGTTCAATTTAGTTTTCACAATCATTTTATTGGTATCGGTTACGGTAATTGTTGGTGTAAGTTCATAACCTAGTGCCGTAAATTCATTCGACGTCACCGCCTCAAAAGTGTTCCCATGTTGAAATGTCGTATGTAAGGTATAGTTTTTGCCGTTGAGACCACTAATGGAGAGTGTACCCTCTGAATGAGCTACATTTATACTTCCTTTTGCAACCAAAGCGGGTGAAATGACACCCGTTAAAGCAGTTGCCTTAACGTCCTCAGGCGAGGGCACAATATCTTCCGTAGTCACCATGTAATACAGTTTTCCCGAAATATCAGAGTCATATTTAAAAGTTGCTTCTGTCTCTGTTGAGTTCACAAACAGTGGCACAGGCGATTCGCCGTTTGCATAAGAGCCCTTAAAAACCCCAATATTAAGCACCATTAGCAGAATCATTATTCTAGCGATTGTTTTTTTCAAATAAATCCCTCCCATCTGTATAGGTTTCACGAGATATTTATACCCTTTTTTTATTTTTACTACGCCTTCTTTTAAAAAAAGGGTATAACACTTATAAAAGAAAAAAAGGAGGCGTGGCATGTCAAATGATATTTCCACCGATTTATTAGAAAAGTTTAGTCAAATCGGTCTAAAGCTCACCGCTGAAAAAGACGTCAACAAGCTTTTGGAGTTGATTTTAACCGAATGCATAAAAATTACAGACAGTGATGCGGGCAGCATCTATATCAAAGAGCAAGTTGAGGAAAATCCTCAAATTATTTTTATGTATACCTTTAATACCTCGATGTCTTTCCCATTTAAATCCTTTAAAATGCCCATCAATATGAACAGCATTTCTGGCGCCTGTGCCATGACCGGTGACATTTATAATTTTAAATCTATGTCAGATACGCTTGAAATATTAGGTTTCCACCACAACCGCTCTTTTGACGAGAGTTACGGCTATAAAACCTGCAACATGCTTGTTATTCCTCTTAAAAATTACAGCAATGAAATTATTGGCGTCCTTCAATTGATCAATAAAAAAATCGATCCAACGTTTAGATTTACGGCTTATTCAAACGACTTTGTCACCCATGTCACTCCCTATGGCGTAAGTGACGAAAAAATTGTAGGTGCACTGGCTTCTCAAGCCGCCATGCTCATTGAGCGCGGCATTCTCTTTAATGACATTGAACACTTGCTGGACTCTATGATTGATACGCTGGTAACCGCTCTGGATAGCAGAGACCCTATCACAGCAGGTCATTCAAAGCGAGTCGCCAATTATGCGGTTGCACTGGCAAAAACGGTTAACCTAGTCGATTATGGGCCTTATGCTGACTTTTTCTTCTCCGAAGACGCCTTAAAGGAACTCTATATCGCAGGCATGCTGCACGATGTAGGCAAAATTGGCGTTAGAGAATACGTGCTCATGAAGCGAAACAAACTGTCTGATGATTGCATAGACCTCATTAGGTGGCGCTATAAATACATCAGCCGCCTCATCAGCGAGTCAAGCGAACTTGCCACTTCTGTTAATTTTACGCCTGAGACACTCAAAGAAACTTTATCCAAATTAGAAGCCATTAATATTGGCGGATTTCTAAAAGATGAGGACTGCGACTTGCTTAACACACTTAAAGAACTGACCATCGCAGATCCTGAAGGCAGCGTAGTTCCGTTTCTCACACCAGAAGAATATGAGTTCATGTCGGTTGCTAGAGGCAACCTCACTTCAAGAGAGCGCAAAGAAATCAACGACCACGCCATACATACCTTTAATATTTTGAATGGGATTGAATGGACAAGAAATCTAAAACTGGTACCACGCATTGCCGCCGATCACCATGAGAAATTAAACGGCGCAGGTTATCCAGAGGGACGAGATGCCGCTCATCTTGAAATGCGATCGAGAATTCTCGCCGTTGCGGATGTCTTTGATGCTCTAACGGCAAAAGATAGACCCTATAAACCTGCAATACCGATTCCTAAATCAATTGAGATTTTAGAAGACGACGCTTCAAAGGGTGGCCTTGATGCTGACCTTGTTGTGATTTTTAAAAATGAACGCGCCTATGAGCGCATATGAGGTGATAACTATGAATCATCAAATTATTTTTTGGGGTGTTAAAGGCTCTTGCCCCGGTGGCGCACCCAATCAATACAGTTACGCTGTCAATACCTCTTGCATTGAAATTTCCAACGACGAAGAACTTATCATTTTAGATGCCGGTTCGGGAATTGTCTTCCTCGGGCAATCCGATCGAGACTTTAGACGCTACAAACGCATTTCCCTATTTATTTCCCATTATCACTATGACCACCTAATCGGGCTACCATTTTTTATGCCCGCCTATCAAAGCAGTCTTGAATTTCATATTTACGGTCCAGTGACGGAAATCAGCGACCCCGAACGCGCCATTAAAGGGTTATTTTCTCCCCCTTATCTCCCCATGGGCTTCGAGGCGCTACAAGCTAAATTTCATTTCCATTCTTTACTGACCAATGACATTGTCAGCACCTTGAGTGCTCAGGTTAAGACGATGGCCTCCGATCATCCCGGTGGAAATTTAGTCTACAGAATTAACCTTGGCGGGAAAAGTTTCGCCTATATCACCGACCTCGGTCATAACTATGAGATTCACGAGAGTCTTGTTAAATTTTGCAATGGCTCTGACTGGATTTATTATGATGCCAACTTTACGCAAAGTGAATACTTCCACTCAAAATATGAAGGTTGGGGACATTCCACACACTCGAAAGGCGTTGCTCTTTTAGATGAAGCCGCAGGCGACAAGCTCTTTTTAGGACACCATGCGCTCCATCGACGTGACAGCGAATTGGATGAAATCCAAAGTCAATTTGACCCCGAGCGCATCCAGCTTGTCAAAGACGGCACCATTATTGAGTGGGAGGATGCTCTATGAAAAAAAACAGCTCTATTTTTTCGCTAAATTCCGCTGCATCCATAAAACAAGCTTTAGCGCTCAGCCTCATGATTGCCGTCTTTCAAATCGGGTTCACTTTTACCTTTGCCCAAACGGTTGACATTAACCGCGATCCTGAAATCAAAAATCTGACTACTGCGCTTGAAAGCGCCTCAGGCAATCAAAAGGTAGATATTCTCAATCAGCTTTGCGATAAGTTAATCGCCATCGATATTCAGAAAGCGGTTGCCTATGCGGATGAATCCATTGCACTCGCGCAAGAACTCAAGTATAAAATTGGAGAAATTGATGCCTTAAACCATTTGGGTTACATCAGTCTGGCTCAAGATGCCCCAGAGGATGCCATTCTCTTTTTTAGAGAAACGTCTGAACAATCTACGACGGCTGATTATATGAAAGGCCTTGCCTATAGCAAAAATGGCTTTGGTATTTTATGGGCTAACTTAGGCGACTACGCCAAAGGGCTTGACAGCTTTGACAGCTCCGAAGAATTATTCTCAAACCTCAAAGACAACAAAGGCGTTGCCTTTGTCAAAAATAACAAAGGCACAATCTATGAGTCCATGGGTCTTTTTGATAAATCCATTGTCGAATACCAAGCGGCGCTTGCACTGTATGAGCAATTAGGTCTAAATGAGGAAATCGCTGTAACCGCCAACAACCTAGGTTCTTCAAACAGTGAAATGAGCCGTTTCGATGCCTCCCTCACCTATTTCCAACAAGCACTTGAGATTCACCAAAAGTTAGGCTATCAAAAAGAAGCCGCAACGGAACTCAATAACATTGGTGATTTGTATCAAAAAGAAAATTTGCCACAAGATGCTTTGAGTTTCTATGATCAGGCGATGGTCATTGCCACCACGCTTAAAAACGAAGGTTTGATTGCAGAAATCAACCTTAATTTGGGCCATCTTTACGAAGGCGACAATAATTTCCCTAAAGCTATTGCAGCTTATGAACAAGCTTTGGCAACCTTTAAAACCGTTCAAGATTTTGAAGGAGAAATTGCTGCATTAGACAACCTTGGCGGCATCTATGCCAAAGAAAAAGACACCGAAAAAGCGTTGAGCTATCACCTCGAAGCCTATGAAGCTTCAAAAACTTCTGGCTTTAGAGAAGGCCTAAAAAATTCTTTAAAACAGCTTGCCAGTGACTATCAAGCCCTCGAAAATTATTCTGAGGCAAGTCATTACCTCACTCTCTATGCAGAGTTAACGGACACTCTGCAAGAAGAAAAAACAGCTGCGGCATTTGCCAATTCAGAAGTTCTTTTTGATACCGAGAAAAAAGGCAAAGAATTGTTAAAACAAAAAGCAGAAATTGCCGAACGCATTAAAGAACGAAACAGGCTGCTTTTGATCATGGCGATCATTGCCGTTTCAATGGTACTGATTAGTGTCCTGCTCGTTTGGGTTGTTAAAGAACGTCGAAAATCTGAAAAACTATTGCTCAATATCTTACCTAAAAAAGTGGCTGACGAACTCAAACGCTCTGGCAAAACCGTTCCCGTCAAGTTTGAATCCTGTACCGTCTATTTTTCAGATATCGTCAACTTTACTACCTCTTCAGAACACTTAGACCCTGTCTTTTTGATTTCTGAGCTCAACGATATATTCACCGCTTTTGACGCGGTTATGGAGAAATACGGCTGTGAACGGATTAAAACAATTGGTGATGCATACATGGCAGTCTGCGGAATCCCTGTACCCGTTCCCGATCATGCCGAGCGCATGGTCAAAGCGGCAATTGAAATTCTAGAGTATTTAACCGAACGCAATAAAGGCGATCTGGTTTGGCGGATTCGAATTGGCATCAACACCGGTCAAATTGTCGGCGGCGTCGTTGGGGTCAAAAAATATATTTATGACGTCTTTGGTGACACCGTCAATACGGCCTCTCGTATGGAAAGTAATTCAGAGCCAATGCGCATCAACGTTTCTAGATCGACTTACGAAATTGTTAAAGGCAGTTTTGCGACCACTACAAGGACGCCTATCGAAGTAAAAGGCAAAGGTCTTCAAGACATGTTCTTTATTGAAGGGCCTATGAGCGCAGCCGAAGCAAGTGAACTCGCAGAATCCGCAGATCATTAAAAATAGTTCTTTGACATTGCTGCAATTTATGATAAAATTGTGGATTGTATGACTAAATAACCTAGGTGGCTCAAATTGCTATTTGTGCCACGTAACTATACGAAAGGCGGTTTTTATGAGTAAACCCTTTTATCAATATGGCATTAGCGCTGACCTCTGCAAAGCACTCGATTCAGCGGATATTACCATTGCTTCACCTATCCAAGATTTAGCACTTCCTCCGGTTCTCGCTGGCTCTGATTTAATCGGCGAAGCTCAAACTGGCACAGGCAAGACACTTGCTTTTTTACTGCCAATCTTCGAAAAAATAGATCCGACAAGCAACCATCTCCAGGCGATGATCATTGCCCCAACGAGAGAACTTGCCATTCAAATTACAGAAGATGCCAAAATGCTCCAAAAAGGAAAAAACATCAGCGTTTTAGCCGCATACGGCGGTCAGGACATCTTTGCGCAAATGCATAAATTGAAAAACAAAGTGCATCTTGTCATTGGCACAACCGGTCGACTCTTAGACCACGTGCGCAGAGAAACGCTCGACTTTACAGAACTCAAATTCCTTGTTCTTGACGAAGCCGATCAAATGCTTCACATGGGATTTTTACCCGATGTAGAAATGCTCATAAAAAAATTGCCAGAAACGCGTCAAACACTTTGCTTCTCGGCAACAATGACGGAGCCAGTGCGAAAACTTGCTTCTCGCTACATGAAAAAGCCTGTTCGCATTAAAGTGGAAGCGCCGCAAGTCACGCTTGAAGCAATTGATCAGTATATCATCGAAACGACTGAGCGCGGCAAATTTGACGACTTTGAACGTATTTTAAGAGAAGAGCGACCTTTCATGGGCATCATTTTCTGTCGCACCAAAATCCGTTGTGCCAAACTGGCTCAAAATATGAGTGAAAGAGGCTACAACTGCGAAGAGCTCCACGGCGACCTTACTCAGGCTAAACGCGAAAAGGTCATGAAGTCGTTTAGAGCCTTAAAAGTTCAATACCTCATTGCAACCGATGTTGCCGCTCGTGGACTTGACATCGAAGGCATCACGCACATTTTCAACTATGACATTCCGCTTGATGTGGACAGTTACATCCACAGAATTGGCAGAACAGGTCGTATGGGCAAAAGTGGTCGCGCTTACACCTTTATCAGTGCCAAAGACAAACAAATGTGCCACCAAATTGAACGTGAAACTGGTCAAACCATTAAAAAACGTGTCTTTAAAGAATCTGCAAAAGGTCTTCTTGATGTAGAAGATAAAGGACGCAGCAGCAATCCAAACCATAAACACAACGATGGCGAACACAAAGGGCCAAGAGATTCTGGACAAAAGCGCGATTTTGGTCATAAAGACCGTGCCTTTGCTTCTAGCAAGCGTGGTGGTTCTTCAAGCAGCCGTGGTCCTTCTAGCAGTCGAGGTTCTTCTTCAAGCAGCCGCGGCCCTTCTTCTACTAAGCGCAACGGTGGTGGCGGTTCTAAAGCATAAAAAAAGCTTCTCAACGTCTTTCTTAGACGTCTGAGAAGCTTTTTTAATTCCAATATTTCCAACTTTGATGATAATATTCTAATATGACAGGGCTAATAATCCCATTGACCTCAACTTCGGGCGCTTCTAAATCTTTTGCAAAGACAAACATCACATCCATCTGCTCATCGGTTAAAAACCGAGTCGCTATCGTCACGTTTCGCCTTTTAAGATTAAGTGGCTCATTTGAAGCGATGGTAAATCCCCAATCGCCAAAAGTTGGCACTTCCAAATGATATCCAGAGGTGTCCAGACCCGATGCCGCCATTGTTTTTCGAATGCACCAGTATACCTTCGGCGCAAAATAGGGTGAAGTGCTTTGAATCGTAACTACGCCGCCTGCCGTCAACCGATCTCCGATCATTTGATAGAAAGTCTTTGAGTACAGCTTACTGAGCGCATCGATGTTTGGATCCGGTAAATCAATGAGAATCACATCAAATTTTTCAGTTGTTTTTTCAACGAATTGGTAGGCATCCTGATTTAAAACCTGCACTTTTGGATTTTCCAAAGAATCTAGATTCAGTTCTAATAATCGCTTATGCGTCTTTGCCAGCTTCGTCATCGCAGGGTCTAAATCTACCAAAGTGACTTTTTTGACGCTGTCATGTTTTAATATTTCTCTGACCGCAAGGCCGTCTCCGCCGCCAAGCACCAAGATGTTTTCGGCTTTTTTGGCCGCTAACATCGCTGGGTGCACAAGGGCTTCGTGGTACCTATATTCATCGGTTGAACTGAATTGTATGTTCCCATCTAGAAACAGACGAAAGTCTTCTTTGTTGCGCGTCATGACAATCTTTTGATATGGCGTCTGCTCCAAATAGATCATTCGATCTCTGTACAATTTTTGTTCGAGAATCAAGCTGACCGGCCCTGCCGTAATGAGTCCATAAATAAGGCCAATGAAGGTAATGAGCGTCATAATCGCGAGGGTCTTTTTAAATCGAATGTCTTTAAAATACACCCCTATGTTCATAAATACCACTAGAATATTTAGGAGTCCTAAAATATATGAACTGGTGATAATCCCAAATTTGGGAAGTAAAAATATGGAAAAACCAATTGACCCAATCAATGCGCCAATATAGTCAAAGCCGAGCGCATTGGAGATGCTAATTTTAATGTCTTTATAGCGGTGATCAATAAGCCTTGTCAAAACTGGTATTTCAACGCCAATCAAGATGCCAATGATAAATATGGTCCCAAACATCGCAATTGTATAATAATGAAAACTCGAATAGGCATAGAGGAGAAACACCGCAGAAAAGCCTCCAAAAATACCCACGGCAAGCTCAATCAAAATGAAGACATCAATTAAGTCTTTTTGAATGTAGCGTGATAGGAATGACCCAACACCCATGGCAAACATAAAACTGCCAATGGTAATGGAATATTGGACAACGGTATTTCCCATTAAATAAGAAGACAAATTGCCAATAGAGAGTTCATACACAATCCCGCAAATGGCAATTAAAAAAACAGAGATCAGCAAGAAGCCGATCTCAAATTTCATGCGTTTTTCAGAAATATTTTGCATGGCAGACCTTAACGAATTGAGGTGCTGACAATGATTGCAATAGCTATGAACACACCTGCAATAACAACACCTGCGGCAAGATTGCCTTTTTCAATTTCCTTGTTTAAATCTGCTGGAATCACCCAGTCAATTGCTTTGTAACTGAGCATCATGACAACAATGCCTAAAAGTCCAAATATAACGCTTGATAAAATTTCTGATAATAATAAATCCACGAAAAAATCCCCCTTTAATTGTCCTATGATAAGTTGAACCGAATATTCAACTTTCGCTACTTACCAACACCTGTGCTGCCACCCTTAACGGTATTCGAACCACTGTTGAAAATTGAGGTGCCACCCGAACTGGAGTCATTGTTGAATACGCCACCGCCATAAGACTTCGTGTCTAGGGTTGTGTTTTGCTTATTCACATTGCTGCCGCTCATACGAATAGAACCACTGCCAAAGTATGGAACAAAGACGCCGTAGAACCGATTTCTGGCGCGATCTTGTCTGGCAAGATACACGAGCGTCCCCGCTTGATTTTCATAAGACCCAGTTTCTAAAATGCCAAAATAATCGCTGACTTCAAAAACCAATTGTTTTTGAGATCCAGCTTGATATTTCACGCGGCTGAGCGCTTTAGAAAGCGCCACTTGAGCGCCTTTAAGATCGCCTTTATAGAAATAGAGTTTCTCATTTGAGTCGAGGCCTTCTGAATAGGTGAGACCCGAATCGGTCTTAACCTGATCTAATTTCTCAACCTTTTGAAAATTTTTCTTCATACTGTCGTCCAAATTTCCACAACCCGTTAAAAAAAAGGTAGCCGCTAACAGGAGCAGGGCAAAACGCACCCAATGCTTGCTAGCGGTAACCATAACTATGCGTTTTCCTTGTCTTTTGCCATTTTTGCTTTTAATGCCGCCAATGCGTCGTCTGCGCCACTTTCTTTATCAAGCTCTGCAAACTTGTCTTCAAGGCTGTCTTGCTTAAGCTCTGTATAAGCTTGAGCCTGAGCTTCAACCATTGCCACTTTGTCTTCCATTCGGTCAAGAACATCAAGTGGATTGAGTTTAGACGCTTTGCTCATCGTCTCAGCAATTTTCTTTTGAGCTTCTGCACTTTTGCTTCTAGCGATTAAAGAATCTCTGCGTCTCTTCGCATCTTCAATCTTGCCCTCTAATAATCTAAGGCTATCTTTGAGCATTTTAACCTGTTCAAGCTGAACGATGTGACTCTCTCTGTATCTTGTTAAGTCATTGTCAAATCCGCCTTTTCTCTTAAGCGCTTCTTTGGCAAGATCGTCTTCACCTTTCTCAATAGCGGTCATGGCTCTTTTTTCCCAACGCTCAGACTCGTCTTCGCATTCGTCAATTAAGCTCTTAAGTTTTTTCTCTTCTGTAATAGAAGCGGCAACACCTGTGCTCGCTTCACGAAGCGCTTCTTCTAAGTCATAAATAACCTGCTTCGCAATTTTTTCTGGATCTTCTGCCTTGTCAATTAAATCATTGATGTTTGATTTTGCTAAAATATTAATACGATCAAAAATACCCACTTGTTAATTCCTCCTAAGATTGTATTGGTGCCAAAGGTTTATTCCTTTGGAAAAATTTTAATGTGATGTGGTTTGATACCATATCCTACGCTTGCTTCAAAGTCATTTCCCCATCGTTCTAAAGACATGTACTTCTCGCCTTCTTCGTCCTCATAGTCCGCGTATTCTACTGGAACAACTTTTGCATCCATGTAGTCACTTTTGTTTACCACGCGTGCAGTACCATGCTCTTCAAGATAGTAAGTCACACCATCATAGACTACTTTTTTAGGGAATGTCTCATCCTCCCACAAAACTTTCTTATAAACCGAAAGTTCCACGCCATCATCGTCATCCACGCCTAGCCAAAGGTCGTCCTCTCCATCTACAAGATGATAGTCCATCCACTTATAGCCATTTTCATTGTACTCATAAACCTGTTTTACCATGTAATCGATTTCGTCATACGCAATAACGTCTCCGACTCTAATGTTAAAGAAGTTTCTTGGTACAATTTTTGGCGCCGCGGGTTTCGATTTAAACAGATCAAAAATGCCCAATTTGGCACCTCCATTTTTTTTATGATCAAAACCTGATCACTCATTTTTAAGATGATTTTTAAACCATCATCCTATAGATGATAGTGTATCAAACCTACAAAAAAAATAAAGCTTTTTAGGATTATGAAAGTATTAGAAAATGATTAAATATTAAAAAAAGCACCACTGCCTCTCCCCCCAGATTGGCAATGATACTTTTTATGTCATACTATTTCAATTTAATGTAGTCCAGATGATCTAACAATTCAACCACATTGAACGTTTTATTTAATTCACGAGCAAGCGCCGTTGTTTTTTCAAGGAATTTGACCAAATAAGGGGTATTAATCTGGTCAACAGGCGAGGTTGTCATGCTATAATAACCCTTTAAATAGAAAACAAACGCATTTTCTTTTTCTGCACGACTCATAAAGATATCACCTATCTTTTCAAAGATGAGCATGTTGATCAGTCCAAAATGATTGTGATTCAACTTCAAATTAATTTGATTGATCTCATCATCCGTCAGTGTCACTTCACATACCTGATCATACAAATCAAGCGTCTCCTGTAATTTTTGATACGGCTCAAAGTTTAGCAACGAGTCAAAATGAAAGCGATTGTAATCGTCTAATACAATCATATACTCGCAAAAGCGCAGGTATATTTTGTACAACACTTTTTCCGTTGTGCTTGACTTTCCATTTTCAATATTGCTTAACTGATTTCGAGAAATAATCCCCTCAGAAAAGTGCAACTGATTGATGTCGTGTCTTACTCTAAAACCTAAAAGTTTTATTCGATCTTCTTGCGTCAACATTTACTATTTACCCCCAAATAATCTCGAAAATTTGTTTCGGTACACTAACAAAATACCATAAAAAATGTATAATTGCTATCATAAAGTAGGTCAAAAATAAATATTTACTAATTAATTCACACTTTATTTAAAGTGACGCAATTCTATTGCAATTTTCACGCCTCCGCCATTCTCACTTTCGGTGTTAACGCGACCCCGATAAGGTCCATTGACAATATTGAAAAGCACGCACATGCCGAGACCTCTGTTTCTATTGCTGAATTTTGAAGAGAAAAAAGGCACATAAATATGACTCATCATTTGAGGCTCTATCCCGACACCGTCATCCTTATAGATCAATTGCACACCCTCTTCTACCTTGCTAATCTCAATTATGACGCGACCTTCAGTTCGGCCATAAAACCCGTGGACAATCGAATTTTCAAGCAGGTTATAGACAATCTGATCAAACAGCTGCGCATCACCTGTTAGCAGAATATTTTTATCGCCATAATACTTCATAGAAATTTTAAGGTCTTCATTCAAGTGCTTAATGCTTTCGAAAATAGCGTATATGTGATCTTGCACATGAATCCTTTCAACCTGTCCAACGCGTTTGATCGATGCTAAGTCTTTAAAGGAAGTAATGGTTCTCTGCGCTTCAAACAAGTTGGTGTAAATTTGCTGAGAAGATTCAAAGATGTCTTGCAAGTAAGCCAGCAATTCATTTTTTTTAATAGCGCCGCTGCGAATGACATCGATTAGATGCTTTGAAGTTCCCTCAATAAAAGTTGTCAGCGTAATGCTATTGCCAATTGGCGTATTCATTTCATGGGCAACCCCTGAAACCAAATAGCCAAGTGAGGCAATTTTCTCTGCTTCCATCAATTTTTGCTGAGTGACTGTAACGGTTTGGCTTTTTCTATGAATAAGCACCTCCAAAACAATCCCAAGGATTAACGCTAGCAGTGCGCCTAAAACAACGATGGCTATCGACATGCGCTGTAGGGTAATAACGTCTCTAAACACTTCCATTTTGTAAGGTGCAACGCCGAAATACCAGCCATTTTCGAGTTGATAAAACACCAAAATCTTATCCATACCGTTAATCCATCAAATACGCATAGCCCGTTTCATACAATTTTATCTTACTCACGACGCTGGTAATGTCGTTTACGAAAAAATCGGTTCCAACGACGGCAATTAATTGCCCATCAATATAAACCGGTGACGTGTATGACGTATACTGAATGGTTTTGTCCGCTTCAACCGTTCCCATATAAGGGTTTGTCCAGATGGCTTTGCCCTCGTCAATCGGTTTATAAAACCATTCTTTTTCAATGCGATCGCCATTGAAATAGGCCTTTGAAAATTCCTCTTGAAGTTCCACTTTCTGATCGAAATTTAAATCAGCAAACCAAATGCTTTTGGGTTGCCGGGTGAGTTCTGGCAGAAAAAAAACATACGCGGATTTAGAAGTCAAATTATTCTCAGCCATACTCTGAACGACGGGACTGAGTATTTTTTTATAACTTTCTATATACGCATCTCGGTCTTTTATCTGTGATACATCGAACGACTGAGCGATAAAATCTACCAACATTTGATTGTTTTGTTCAATGCTCAAAATTTGATGATCGAAGGCTTCCGCATTCTTGCTGACATAAAGGCTGAGTTTTTCATAAGCTTCAACCTTGACAATTCTGGTTGATTCATTTATTGAAAGAACCACTAGCGTTATAGAAATAAAAAGGGTCAAAAGTACAAACGATAAGGCAAATTTAAATTTAATGGATTTTAATAAGTTTTTCATTCCATCAGCCTCCGTCAATTTAAAGAACAGCATTCATCATTTTTGACTTATACCCTATAATAGAACATATTATTACACTTGCCAGAACATATTATTACACTGCCTTTTGACTATTAATTACCTCTAGCCGCAAGAATGCTTTCAAGACCATCCAGCATGACCGCTCTAGGACATCCAAAATTAAAGCGGGCAAAGCCTTTTCCCTGCACGCCAAACGCCCTGCCATCGGATAGCGCGACGCCTGCTTCATGGATCATGAACTGTTTTAACGCATGGCCATTTTCATACCAGGCTCTAAAATCTAACCACGCCAAATAAGTGCCTTCCATTTTGCAAACGCGTACTTCTGGCATCTTCTGCACCACAAATTCGCAGAGACAGCGGTAATTTTCTTCAAGATAGGGCATTAGTGAATCTAGCCACGGTTCGCCTTTGCTATAGGCCACTTTGGCAGCGCCTTCGTTAAAACAGTTCACCACTGACAAATGCAGTTGATCCATTACTTTTTTTAACCTTTTTCTTCGCTCTTCATCCGGGATAATCAGCAGAGAGTAGCTCAGTCCTGCAATATTAAAAGTTTTGCTTGGCGCCATCGCCGACATGACCCACTGTGAATCGCCACCAAATACGCTCATTGCCGAGTGGAAGTTAATGTTTTTAAACAAAAGATCACTGTGAATTTCATCTGAAAATAAAAACACTTCATAAGCAATACATAGTGCCACCAATTTTTGTACCGTTTCTTGATCCCAAACCCGTCCAAGCGGATTATGCGGGTTGCAGAATATCATCATTTTAGGTTTTTCTTCCTTGAACAGTTGCTCTAAATGCACTAAATTCATCTGAGCATAATCCTCCACAATTTCAATGGGATTCAAAATCAACCTACGCTCGTTGGCCAGTGTCATTTCGGAAAACGGCGCATATACCGGCGGTTGAATGACAACAGCGTCACCCGGCTTTGTAAACGCTTGGATAGCAAGGCCAATCCCTGTAACCACCCCAGGAGACCGCATCACCCAATCGCTTGAAATTTTAAGTTGATGGCGGCGCGCCGCCCATGCGCTGAATGCTTCTATAGCCTCTGGGTCTTCATAGGTGTATCCAAAGACGCCATGCTCAGCACGATTTTCAAGTGCTTCAATCACCTCAATCGGAGACTTAAAATCCATATCCGCGACCCAAAAGGGTTTTAAATCTGCCTTTCCGATAAAATTCTCCATCGCATCCCACTTGATGGCATGTGAATGCCTGCGTTCAATAATATTGTCCCACTGCTGTAACTTTGCTTCACTCATTTTATCGTCTCCTCTGATCCTTAATAGGTTGAATCGCTCATTTACTCTATTTATAAACTACTTTCAAAAAAAAGCCCCCATATTGGGAGCTCAGCTACTTTTTATGACTCTAAAATCCGATCGATGCAATTATTAAACCGATCTGCCGTTAATTCAGTCTTAAAAATAATTTCATCGACTTTAATGCCTTTGAGACGATCTTTAACCTCATCCTCTTCCAAAGAGGTGATGACAACGATTGGAATGTGAGCGTAGCGAGAGTTTTTCATGGTCATAATCAACTCTTCACCCGTCATATCCGCTAATTCAAAGCCCATAATAATCAGCGAGACGTCCGTTTGTGCCAGAATTTTAAACACATCTGCGCCGTATTTACTGTCTATCGGTGAATGACCACTGTCAATAATCATTTCTTTGACGATTTTTCTAAAAAATGCGCTATATTCCAAGTGCATAATGTGCACAAAATCCCCTCCTAAAAAAGCTATTGAATTATTCTATTAATAAGTTGAATTAAAGATTCAGCTTATTCTCTTGAAACCTATTCGACAAAACTCTTCATTCTCCTTTTATCCAAATAATAAGTTTATTAAACATTTATATTAACGAAGTCCTTATACTGCGAGGTCATAATGGCTAAAGACCATAAAAATTAATGTTTAGGCAACCGAAGTTTTGGATAAGAATGTTAACAGGAAAAACGCAGACCATCTTATTGGGGGGGACACTATGACTAAAAACAAACGCATGATCCTACTATTGCTATTGGCTGTGGGCGTACTCTTTTTAACTGCCTGCGAATCTGATAGCTCTACAAAGACAAAAAAAACAACGCTAAGAGTTGGCATGGAACTTAAATATCCGCCGTTTGAATCCAAAAATAGGAACAATCAACCCGATGGCGCTTCTGTTATGCTTGCTAACGAACTCGGAAAAGTGCTTGGCGTTACAGTCGAAATCATTGACATCTCATATCCGAATCTGATTTCTTCACTCGAAACTGATAAAATAGATTTGATTCTCTCCTCTATGAGCATCACTGAGAATCGATTAGAAAAAATTGCGTTCTCTGAACCCTATACAAGCAGTCCGCTTTTTATGCTTGCCTTTAAAGGTTCAAAAGTAAAATCACCAGCCGATTTAAACGACCCCTCTGTCATCATCGTCTCTAAAACGGGTACAGTAGGCGCAATTTGGGCGGCTAAAAATGCGCCTCAGGCTCAAATTAGAAACATCGACGACGAAAATGGCGCCGTTTCTGAGGTGGCTAATGGAAATGCAGACGTCTTTATTTATGACGCCCTTTCCGTCATTCGCCAACATGAAAATTACCCCGACACCACGCGCCTCATATTAGAGAATCTCCCCAATATGCAAGGGTGGGCAATTGGCGTCAAGAAAGGCAACCGAGCACTGCTCAACCAAACAAATCTCTTTATTCAAAATGCCAAAATTAATGGCACCTTTGACCGCATTCGAGAGCTTTATTTAAAAGATGAGGTTGAACTGTTTAAACGCTATAATCTAAAATTCTTTTTCTAGGCATTCATAGTAAGTTGGATCTTTAACGCAACTTATTCATAAGGACGGTGAATTACTAATGAAACAAATTCAAGTTGGTATAATTGGCTACGGCCTTTCGGGTCAAGTTTTCCACGGACCTTTTCTTAAAGCATCCACGCACTATAACGTTCGTTTTATCTATGCGCGAGACCCCGTAAAAAAAGCTTTAGCAAAAGCAGACTTTCCCGAAGCAGAAGTGGTAGGCGATGTAAATCTTCTTTTCAGTGCCGATCGACTCGACCTGATTGTCATCTGCACACCGAACGTCGAGCACTACAAATTGGCAAGATCTGCCCTTGAATCTGGAAAGCATGTCATCGTGGAAAAACCATTTACAGTCACTTCTGAAGAAGCCAAATCACTGATTTCACTTGCAAAGGAGAGCAATCTCAACCTCTCTGTTTATCACAACCGCCGATTTGACGGCGATTTTTTAACCCTTAAGGCCATACTCAAAGATGATACTTTAGGGCGCATCGTTTCTTTCGAATCTCATTTCGACCGATTCCGACCCGCCTTTAAAGAAAATTCTTGGAAAGAGGACGCACTTCCCGGCTCTGGCATTCTGTACGACCTCGGTTCGCATTTGATTGACCAGGCGCTGTGTCTGTTTGGACTTCCACAGGAACTTTATGCCACGCTGAGCCGTGACCGAATGGGCGTCGTAGACGATGCTTTTGAAGTCATCCTTTACTACCCGCAGTTAAAAGTAACATTAAAAGCTTCTAATCTCATTAAAGAACCCACGCCGAGATTTGCGCTCTATGGCACAACAGGCGCATTTGTAAAATATGGCCTTGACCCTCAAGAAGATGCTTTAAGAGCGGGCAAATTGCCGCTCCTGCCTGATTGGGGAAAGGAGAATGAGGACAGCTGGGGTATTTTGAATACATTAGAAGACCGCAGGCCCATACCAACTCAGCCAGGGTGCTACGATGATTTTTATCAGCGTTTCTACCTTTCTCTCATCAGCAATGCACCTCTACCCGTTAGCGCAGATGACGCATTGATGGTCATACAGTTAATCGAAGCAGCCATTAAAAGCAATCAGACAAAAGGCAGAGTCTCGCTTGCAGACTATTAAAATGATAATAAAAGCCGATGATCAGACTTCCGTATTTGGAAATCTGATCATCGGCTTTTTACTTTTTTAATATTTAACGACTCTAACGCGTTCAACCCGTTTGTCTTCAACATTGGTCACAATAAATTTCATACTGTGACTTTCAAGCACAAAGTAGTCGTCCGTATTTGGAATATGCCCCATCCAATGGGTCACCAGTCCGCCTACAGTATCATAATCCCTGGAATCATCGTCTAGCTCTAGATTTAGATCCAAGTCTAACTGGTTGCACAGTTTTTCGACCGTCAGAAGTCCGCTTACCGACCAAATGCCAGATTCTAATTGGATAAATTCTGGCTCATTTTCGTCGTGCTCATCATCGATGTCACCCATGACTTCTTCGATGAGGTCTTCGATTGTCACGATGCCCGAAAAGCCGCCGTACTCGTCAATCAAGATACACATATGCGTTTTTAAACGCTGAAGTTCCTTGAACAAATCGTCAATGCTCTTATGCTCGGTCACAAAATAGGCTGGTTGAAGCAACTCTCTGATATCGACATTTTCAAACCCAACTCTTTTGGCTTCAATCATAAAATCTTTCATATACAGGACGCCGATGATGTTGTCGTTGTCCCCTTCATAAACGGGCACTCTTGAATATTTCTCTTCAAGCAGTTCGTCTACATATTCCACTAGCGGTTTTTCAATATTTATCAAGTACGCTTTGGTTCTTGGCGTCATGACCTCTTTGGCCACTTTGTCATCGAAGGCAAAGATACTGTTGATCATCTCTTTTTCTGTTTCGTTTAAAACGCCGTGTTCTTGACCGACCTCAACTAAAGAACGTATTTCTTCGCGCGACACCTTTTCTTCGAGGCCACTGATGTTCATGCCTACCATTTTCATGAGCAAATTCGTAGACATCGACAATAACCGAATGAAGGGATTTGCTATTTTGGAGACCAATAAAATGGGTCGCACTGAAAACATGGCAATGGCTTCAGATTTTTGAAGCGCCACTCTTTTAGGAAATAATTCACCGAAGACGAGCGTTACATAAGACAGCAGTACCGTCACAACGACAAGCGCTATTTGAGTGCCGTACGGGATGCTATTTTGCTCTAAAATGGCGCCAAGTTCGCCAGATATGCCTGTTGCGGCTGCCGCACTGGAAAAGAATCCCGCCAAAGTAATGCCCACTTGGATTGTGGATAAAAATTTAGTTGGTTCTTCAAGCAGTTTTTCAATAAGTCTGGCTTTTTTATTGCCATCCTCAGCCAACATTCGAATTTTATTGCGATTTAAGGACACAATCGCCATTTCCGCCGAAGCAAAGAAAGCGTTTATGCAGGTTAAAAAAGCAATTAACAGTAACTGTGAAATAAAATGCGTGGGTTCGGGGTCTGGTGACATTCATTTTCCTCCAAATAGATCAGTGATATACATATACACTTCCATTCTATCACAAATTAGGAGTCTTTATTAATCATTTTTTATATCATAAACCTCAGTCGCATCCGGACTTTTAATGGCAATCTTTGCTCTGAGCCATGCCTTGAAGGTATCAAGCGATGTATACACTGGAATATTGCGCTCAGCCGCTTCCCTTCTCATAGTGAAGCCATCTCGACTTGAGTCGTTGCCCTTGGTTGGCGTATTGATGATCAGGTCCAGCTTTCCGCCGTAAAGCAAGTCAAGTATATTGGGGCTGTCCTCTCCAATACGATTGATGGTTCTGACCTTCAGCCCCATTTCTGCAAGACACGCGGCCGTTCCCTCCGTTGCGACAAAGTCAAAATTCAACTGCTTAATGGACTCAACCAAAGTGCTAAATTCTTCTTTGTCTTGATCCTTTAAGGTCACAAGAACCGTAGGACAATCAGTCATCGGCGCGTACTTAGCCGCTACAAAACCTTTGTAGAGCGCTTCTTCCACCGTTTTGCCCACGCCGAGCACTTCACCAGTCGATTTCATTTCAGGTCCGAGGCAAATTTCCACATCTGGGAGTTTGTGCGTTGAAAAGACCGGCACTTTGACCGAAATCCATTTTGGCTGTGCGCAGAGTCCTTCTCCATACCCTAAAGTGCTGAGTTCTTCGCCTAATGACACTCTTGTTGCCAACTCGACAATCGGTATGCCGCTTACTTTTGAAATGTAAGGCACCGTTCTCGACGCTCTCGGGTTGACCTCTATGACATACAACACATTTTGATATTCGATGAACTGGATGTTGATCATGCCCTTAATGCCAATGCCCAATGCGATTTTCTTCGTATAATCCACAATCTGCGCCGTTATTTCTGGGCTGATTGTCTGTGCTGGGTAGAGCGTCATGCTGTCGCCTGAGTGAACGCCTGCACGCTCTAAATGTTCCATAATCCCTGGGATGAGCACGGTTTTACCATCTGAGATGGCGTCCACTTCCAGTTCCTTGCCCATTAAATACTTGTCAATTAGCACAGGATTCTTCTTATCTTTTTCAAAAGCATTTTCAAGGTAGTAGCTCAATTCCATATCCGAATGGCAGATTTCCATCCCCTGGCCGCCAATGACATAGCTTGGGCGCACAATCACTGGATAATTCAGCTTGGTCGCTTCCAAAATACCTTCTTCAACCGAGTAAATGCCTCTTCCTTTTGGACGGTTAATGCCAATCGACTCCAAGAACGCATCAAATTTTTCTCTATCCTCGGACATATCAATTTGCGCCGCGCTCGTGCCTAAGATCGGAATTTTCTTCTCACTGAGGAACTTCGCAAGTTTGATTGCCGTCTGACCGCCAAACTGAAGCATCACGCCATCTGGCTTTTCCTTGTCAATCAAACTGAGCACATCTTCTTCAGTGAGCGGTTCAAAATAAAGTTTGTCGGCGATGTTAAAGTCTGTGCTGACCGTCTCTGGGTTGTTGTTGACAATGATTGTCTCAATGCCGAGCGCTCTAAGCGCTCTCACGCAGTGTACCGACGCATAGTCGAACTCGATGCCCTGCCCGATTCGAATCGGGCCCGAACCGATGACCATGACCTTCTTGCGATCAGAGACTTCCACTTCGTCAAACGTTTCGTAACTTGAGTAGTAATAAGGCGAAATCGCTTCGAATTCGCCGCCGCAGGTGTCCACCATATGGTAAACCGGAACGATGTTCCAGATCATTCTAAGTCGGTAAATGTCCTCAGGTGAAACCCCGACCAAGTCGCCGATGCCCTTGTCCGAGAAGCCTTTTCGTTTGAGTTTTTTAAGCCACTCGGGGTTGAGCGCCTCAATTTTGCTGTTTTCAAGACGTGTTTCTTCTAAAATAATACCTTTGATTTTATTTAAAAACCACTTGTCCACACCTGTGATTTCTGCAATTTTATCCAATCTATAATCCCGTCTGAGCAGCTCAGAAAGGGCGAAAATGCGCTCGTCGTCGGCTTTCATGACGCGGTCTTTTAAGACTTCTAAACTAAGTTTTCTGTATTTTTTATGCTGTAAATGGTATTGCCCGAGTTCTAACGAACGAATGCCTTTGAGGAATGCCGCTTCAAAATTACTGCCGATGGCCATAATTTCGCCCGTCGCCATCATCTTAGTACCGAGCACTCGAATGCCATTTTCAAATTTATCAAATGGCCATTTAGGAATCTTGATGATGACGTAGTCCATGCTCGGCTCAAAACAAGCGTAAGTCACACCCGTTACCGCATTTTTGATTTCATCTAAGCCATAGCCGAGCGCAAGCTTTGCTGCCACTTTAGCGATTGGATAACCAGTCGCTTTTGACGCCAGTGCCGAAGACCGGCTTACCCGAGGGTTAATTTCAATGACGGCATACTCAAAGCTGTTTGGGTTAAGGGCAAACTGAACGTTGCAGCCCCCTTCAATTTCAATGGCTTCAATAATCTTCAGTGCAGAAGTTCTGAGCATCTGATATTCCTTGTCAGAAAGCGTCTGACTTGGTGCCACGACGATGCTGTCACCCGTGTGGATGCCAACGGGGTCTAAGTTTTCCATGTTGCATACCGAAATGCAGTTTCCAAATCGGTCTCTCATCACTTCATACTCGACTTCCTTCCAGCCTTTGATGCTCTTTTCAAGCAAAACCTGTGTCACAGGGCTTGCGTCCAGTCCTGATTGGAGTATGATTCTGAGCGCTTCCTCATCGTCCGCGATGCCGCCGCCTGTACCACCTAGCGTGTAAGCCGGTCTGACAATCACGGGATAGCCAATGCCTCTCGCATACTCAAGACCCGTTTCAAAATCAGTGATGATGTTGGATTCAATCACAGGTTCGTCAATTTCATTCATGAGAATTTTGAACAGCTCGCGGTCTTCACCTTTTTTGATGCCTTCAATTTTGGTGCCGATCAGCTTCACGCCGTATTTGTCTAAAATCCCTGCATCGGTTAAATCTAGGGCCATATTGAGTGCCGTCTGACCGCCCATGCCTGCAAGCAGACTATCCGGACGCTCTCTTTGGATGATCTTCTCCACGTACTCCAAAGTGATTGGCTCTATATAAATTTTATCTGCAATTTCATTGTCCGTCATGATGGTTGCTGGATTTGAGTTGATCAGCACTACGATGATGCCTTCTTCTCTAAGCGCCTGACAGGCCTGAGTGCCTGAATAATCAAATTCTGCAGCTTGACCAATGACGATCGGGCCCGAGCCAATAACCAATACCTTTTTAATGTCTTTATTTAACGGCATACTTTCAACCTCCTATTATATAAGAGTTGCTCTGAGGGTTCTAACCGAGCAACTTATTTAGCGTATGTCAAGAACTGATCAAACAAGTAACTGCTTTCCACTGGTCCTGGGGACGCCTCCGGGTGAAACTGAACCGAGAAAATCGGCTTTTCGATGTGCTTCATGCCTTCGACCGTGCCATCGTTCAAGCTAACGTGTGTCACTTCAACGCCTTCTGGCAGTTGGTCTACGTGGTAGCCGTGGTTTTGCGAGGTAATATAGACTCGATTCCTTGTGAGGTCTTTTACCGGATGGTTGCAGCCTCTGTGCCCAAATTTAAGTTTTCCTGTAGAACCGCCAAGAGCAATCGCTAGAAGCTGATGACCAAGGCAAATGCCCACAACAGGCATTTTCGATTCAATGATTTTTTGAATTTCGCTCACAATCGGCGCAAGGTCGGCAGGATCTCCTGGCCCGTTTGATAAAAAGACAAGTTCCGCATGAGAGGCCAAGACTTCCTCTGCCGTTGTATTGGCTGGGAATATTGTCAAGTGGCAACCTCTTTTTATGAAGTTTCTAAGAATGTTCTGCTTGACGCCAAAGTCCATGACGGCAACACGCTTGCCTGTCCCTTCAATTTGGTACACCTCGTCGGTCGAAACTTCATATACCGCCCTGCTGTTATCAAATTGCTCTAATTTCTCAGCGACTCTACTTTGAGATAAGTCATCTAAAGTGATGAGCCCTTTCATCGTGCCATGATTTCTGAGGATTCTTGTAAGCCCTCTGGTGTCGATGCCTTCAATGCCCATGACTTTATTTTGCTGTAAATAATGGTCGAGTTCCATTTCCGAGCGGAAGTTGCTTGAGGCGTCGCATTTTTCTCTGACGACAAAGCCGCGAACTTTAGGCGTAGGCGATTCTAAGTCGTCCAAGTTGATGCCGTAATTGCCGATTAGCGGATATGTCATGGTCACTATTTGTCCGTAATAAGAAGGATCTGTAAGCACCTCTTGGTAGCCTGTCATGCCTGTATTAAAGACGACTTCGCCTACGCAGGTTTCTAGGTGTCCAAATGCTGTGCCTTCAAACACCATGCCGTTTTCTAAAATTAACTTTGCTTTCATAAAAAGGTCCTCCTTGTTTTTTAGATCCGAGAAGTGCATTGTTGTGATTTATACCCGATTTCAGTGAATCAAGTATGTTAAATCGAATGCATAAGCACGCATAAACGCAAAATAGGGAAGTGACGATACCGCTTAAAACAGTATCGTCGCTTCCCTAGAATTTAATTTCATATAGACATTGCCCTTGTTTGTTATTGCATTCATAATAGATACCTCTTTCTGGCCTCTCGGACCAATTTAAAAGTGTATTTTGCTTTGGGTTATTTCTGTGAACTTGTCGTGCTATCAAGAAGTAAGTTTAAGGGATGTTGCCCCTTAAGTCAAGTATAAAATTGCATAATAAATGAGCGGAATGAAAATAGCGGGCAGCATGTTGGCCACGGGCATCTTCTTAATTTCGAGCATTTTTAGACCCAGCGCAACAATAATGAGTCCCCCTGCCGCGCTCATATCCGCAATGGCAACCTCTGTTATAAAGGGCTTTAAGGCTGACGCCGAGAGGGTTAGCGCACCTTGGTAGAGAAATACCGGAATTGAAGAAAATGCGACGCCAAATCCAAGCGATGCCGCAAAAAGAACCGCTGACATGCCGTCCAGTGCCGATTTTGCAAACAGCGTGCTGTGATTGCCGCTCAGGCCGCTTTCAAACGAGCCGACGACTGCCATGGATCCGACGCAGTAAACCAGCGTCGTCGTCACAAATCCTTTTGAAAAGGCACTTTCTTCGCCATTAGGCTTGGCTTTTATAAATTTCTTTTCAATCCAATAACTAAAATTCTCAAGGCGTTTTTCGAGATTAAGCCACTGTCCGATGATGCTGCCAAAGACCAAGCTGAAAATGACGAGAAGCAGATTCTCAACCTTAAAAGCATTGAGAAGACCAATGAGCACCACGCACAAAGACAAACTGTCAAATACCAATTTATGATACAGTTCCGGAATTTTCCCTTTAAACAAAAGCCCTACGATGCCACCTAAAATAATGGCACCCGCATTGACAATCGTGCCTAACATGACTCCAGTTCCAGTACGACAGGACAATGGTCTGAGCCTAAAATGTCCGCATGAATTTCTGCGCCTTTTAACCTTGGCTTTAGAGCTTCAGACGTACAGAAGTAGTCAATTCTCCAACCCGTATTGTTCTTCCTTGCACTGGCTCTGTATGACCACCAAGAATATGCGCCTGTAAGATCAGGGTAAAAATATCTAAACGTGTCAATAAACCCAGCCTCTAAAAGGGCCGTCATTTTTCCGCGTTCTTCGTCCGTAAATCCTGGATTTTTGCGATTGGTCTTTGGATTTTTAAGGTCAATTTCTTGGTGGGCAACATTTAAGTCACCGCAGACGATGACAGGTTTGTGCTTTTGAAGCTTTTCTAAAAAGAATCTAAAGTCATCTTCCCACTGCATGCGGTAATCCAGTCTAAGCAGCTCATCTTTAGAGTTGGGCGTATAGACCGTTACCATATAAAAGTCTTCCATTTCAAGCGAAATGACGCGCCCTTCTTGATCGTGCTCCTCAATGCCCATATCGTACTGAACCGATATTGGCTCCTGCTTTGTGAAAATAGCTGTACCGCTATAACCTTTCTTCACGGCATAATTCCAATATTGATGATAGCCAGGCAGTTCGATTTCAACTTGACCCGCTTGGCATTTTGTCTCTTGAAGGCAAAAGAAATCCGCATCTACTGCATTGAAATACTCTAAGAATCCTTTTTGCAGACATGCTCTAATGCCATTGACATTCCATGATACCAACTTCATATTTATCCCTCCGTATTTCCTTTTAATTTAATTATAGCAGAAACGGGGACGCTTCAAAAGCATCCCCGTTTGTTTATTTAATAACCATTATCACTGAGAACGGTCTTTATTTAATTCGAAATAAAGCGCTAAGGCATTTATGCCATCGGGTGTATTTGAATGTCTCCATCCGTTGTAAGGCGCGCCCATTTGGCTTGAACTTTATCGTAAGCCGTCATGTCATTGAACGTTTCTCCCTGCCACTGACCACTAGAAAAAATGGTATAAATCCGATTTTGAAATTGAGCCCGATAGCCTTCTTCCATCCACTGGTGACCTCTGAGCATTTGATGAACCCCAATGGTCTCTAAAAAATCTAAAAATTGCGCTTCAGTAAAGTAAAATCTGCCCATGCCTTCACGCAAATCTCCGCCGTCGTTATAAGGGTCGCTCCACATCAAATTTTGAACCATGGTGCGTCCAAAGGGATCTAAAATCGCCCGATCCGACAAGTCTGATAGTTGGTTTAAATAAGAAAAGTACGTCCCACTTTCAAGAATGGGTCTTGGAATGCCGCCATGAGCAATCATGGTCACCTTAGATTTTGACTGAATAAAGGCAATTTGCCCTAACGTGTTGAAAAATGTCAGATAAGCCTCTAAAAGCGGTTTTGCACTTGGCTGAACCGTTATCAGCTTTGTAAGGTACGTTGGGAAATAGTCCTCATCCGGCTCTTCTTCCGGTTTTCTGTATGGCAGTTTCACTTGACCCGACTGTTCAATTTCGCCGCCGTCATGGTTGCCACGAATCAAGAAAATATGATTTGGAAAACAAATTTTTAGTGACAATAGACGTGCTAAAGTTGCCAAATGCGCCTTTCCACGGTCGACATAATCGCCCATAAAAACAAGTCTATGCAATTTGCCGTCAATCGCAGAATTCACGAAATGCGAACGCTTAAGAATAGTCATTAAGCTATTGGGATCCGCATGGATATCTCCAATGCAATCGTACTCAGTTTCTTCAGCCTTAAGACAATAAATGCGTTTGCCGCGCTTTCCATCCAGGCTTGCCTCCATGGCGAGTTCAACGCTCAGTGTCTCTTCTAAAGCTTGAATATTTTGAGCGGTTTCTTCCATTTCATGAATCTGCGTCACTCTTGCTATCAATTCTAAATGGTGCCTAGTGACCTCTTTCCAGTTTACGGCACCGCTTTCACATCGATTATGAGCCACTTCGGTTAGAAATAAAGCCTCAAATGCCTCAAAAAAATTATTTTCACTTACAAAATAACCACTTTGCAATTTCGCCTTCAATTGATCCAGTTGCTTGATTCTTATAGTCTGCAATTTCAACACCTCTGCTTTTCTTAAATTCCAAGTCTCTTATAGGCTATTTTTTATTGAATCGGGAAGCGAATGAGGAATACCACGCCGCCCTCCTCTGGTGATTCCACGGATATTTTCCCTTTAAGAATTTGCATGACTTGATTGTAGACCACATTTAGCCCCAATCCACTATTGCCACTACTGCGCCTTGTTGTAAAGAATGGCTCAAAGATATGCCCAACAATTTCGCCTGGCAGTGCAACCCCGTTATTTTTAATACTCAATAAATATGAGTTCTCTTCAATTTTAAAGCCAATCCAAATGGTTCCATGATTGCTTTCTTCAAACCCGTGCGTCAGCGCATTGGAAATTAATTGACTTAAAATACTTTGCACGGTAATCGGATGAATTCTAACCACCGGAATTTCTGGCAAATCTAAACGAATGTTCATGAACTTACTTTCAAAAATAGGTCTAAATGGACTTAATGTATTGTCAATTAACTCTTTGATGTCAATATCCGCAATCATGTCATTTGACTGCATCACAGCACTTGATTTGAACGTGTCAATCAAATGGGCTGCATATCTAAGATTGCGATTAATGCAGTCGGTTGACTCATAAACATCTTGTATGAGTTCCTTCAAACGTTCGCTTGTCATTTCTTGTAAAGTCTCTACGCTGCAAGTTTTAAGGACGACTTCATTCATATAGGTTGCTGCCGTGATTGCATTGCCAATAGGCGTGTTGACTTCATGAGAAATGCCCACCACCAAATGACTGAGTGCGGCTAATTTTTGATTTTCAATGAGCTCCGTCTGAGTCTGTTTGAGAGACAACAATGTATTCTCAAGCGCCTTAGTTCGTAGAGCAACCATTTCCTCTAACTCTGCATTAAGTCTGAGCACCTCATTTTTAGCTTTCAACTGCTCTCCAATATCGCGCCAGGTAACAAAAAGGACTGTTTTATCACCCAGTCGGATTGGTGTCAACACAATTTCCACATTTACAAAGCTGCCATTTTTTCTAGAATGAACCCATTCAAAGCGATGAGAGCCATTCTCATACGCCATTCGAATCATCTCTTCGGACTTTTCAAGTGAACTTCGCCCATCTGGCTGAAATTGCGGCGAAATATCGAACGGATGGATGTTATAAAGTTCTTCTAGCGCTTCAAATCCAAGTGTTTTTAAGGCCGCATGATTGCAATTTGTAAACTGGTTATTTTCTAAAATAAGAAAGGCATCTGCTGAATTTTCAAATAGATCTTTATACATCTGAACCGCATTTTCACGGTCTTTTTCTGCCAAATAAAGATCTTCCACATTTTTCCCTTCGGGAATCAAGTACAAAATTTCGCCTAAGTCACTCAGTATCGGCTTAATGGTAAAGAAAAAATGCTGTATTTGCTTAGAACCATCCATGTGCGTAATCGTCAGTTCCTGAACGCTCTTCGTTTCGATTACCCGCTGAATGGTTTCCTTAAGTTGGCTTTGCAAACGCGCATCATGAGTCCACCAATTGGTTTCCCAAAACAACTTCCCAACAACATCCTCAAGCTGGCAATTAATAAAGTCCAAAGCCGTCTTATTTACGCTGATAATAACGCCTTCAGTTGTCAATATGCCGACAAATTGATTGGCATTTTCATAAATGAGTTGATAGGGAACAGGATTGGCGCTTGTCATAATGAGAAATCCTCCTTGGCAACAAAATTATAGACTCTTTCAACCGAACCTATTTAGTTTGGATTATACCCAATTTAGCAAAATGTATCCAATCAAAAAAAGCTTCTTCAGTTTAATGAAAAAGCTTTCTAATCTTAAAGGCATGTAAATACTTATATGTGCCTAAGGTCTATTTATTCAACCGGCAATTCCATTAGTTGTTTTTGAGTTTCTTCTAGAGTGGCTGAGCCATTAAGATACTTATCGACAATCGCCTGCTCAGCATCCGACATTTCAATGTCTTGAACTTTCAGAATTGACTTGAAAGCGTCATTCTTTGAAAGTCCTTTTTTAGGAATAATGATACGACCAGCTTTGGTTAACATATGTTTCATATTAGCGTCCCTCCTTAAATTTTGAGTCCAATAAATTTATCGAGTTCCCACATTAGATCTAAAACCGACAGCCACCGTCTCAGTTGGCTGTTCCCCAGCAAAACTCTTTTTGCAGTGATCACAAAGAAGACCATTTGGTATTTTCTTGCCACAGTTGCTGCAAACGCTTGGCGCTTGTGGCATCATAGCACCCATAAAGCCGCCAACTTCTTCAATTTTTCCTTCTTTGATCCATTTGTCAATGATTCTTACCGAAATATTCATTGCGTCAGCAACCGTCGATTTTGGCGTTCTTGGGTGGTCAAATAAATATTCGCGCACTTTAAAATAAACTTCCTCTTGCTTGTCTGCAGAAAACGTATTAAAAACAGTCATTGCACAGTTGTCGCAATATTCCTTATTTTCTGATGCATCAACCATTACATTGCATCCTAAACATTTTTTCAAAGCCATAATAATTCTCCTTTATTCATCTAAGTCCTATCTTATTATCAATTATATCATAAAAAATGTTAAAAAACTGCCTATATTCGATGAAGAGTTGTGTTAGAAGTTCCTAAAACGGGTAAATGTTACTCGTACATATTCATTAAAAATAGCTCCAATGACTATCCCACTTTTAAGGAGGCGCTCTTATGGACATTTTGGAAACGACAAATCAAATTCTTGTATTAGCTGAAAAGCACAATGATTTAGAATTAATGTCGCAAATTTACACACTTCAAAATGGTATAAAGGACTTACAGACTAAACTTGAATCAAATCCAGAAGAGCATGACCATACCCTTTCCAGCATGATTCAATGGGGACACTTTACTTCAAATAACGACTAATCATAGCAAACGGGAAATTCACATGAATTTCCCGTTTTTTTATTATTCGTGAACCTCTGGGTTTACATACGCATTGATTTTTTCACTTTGGAGCTGTTCATTGGCAACATACAAAATAACATCGCCTTCAAAAAAGACCATCTTAGGCCCAGGAGAAAGTTGCAAATGACCACCTCTCTTCACGCCGATTATTGTGGCGCCAGTGTGCGACCAAAATTGAAGTTCTCCAATGCTCTTTCCGACCAGTGGGCTGCCTAAAAGAATTTTAACTTCTAGCGGAAAGATCAGTCCGACATTTCTAAGGGACATGGCTTGCTCAATCAAATCGTCTAAAGTCGTTGCAAGCTGCTGATCAATCGATTTTTTCTGTGTAAAGAGACCCTTTATATCATCCCTAAGTGTCATAATCCGGTCTTCTGATTGATGCTCGTTGATAAACGCCTGCGCCGCAGCCACCGATTTAACCAACAGCCCTTTTTTATCAAGCACTTCAACAACATCTGCATCTTCAAGGAGTTTCACAGCACGTCGAATCGTCTCTGGTGAAACGCTGTATTTCCCTGAAAGGGTTGAACGACCTTTAACCAGCGTCCCTTCTACCCACTCTCCATGACAGATGCAATAAGCAATATCTACAGCAATTTTTTCGTATTTAGCAATGCCATCCTTTTCTCGAATGCCACTTGGTTTAATCATTGCACTCACCTTCACTTTATGTAGGATACGGTTAGTTATTCGTCTACTCTCATTGTCACACCTACAGCTATTTTGTCAATGGCTGTAATGTGAATTGACACAACATTTCAATATAAAACGAATACAGATTTTTTAGTATGGTATAATTGACTTATAATTTCACCTTTCACTGCACCACTATAATAGGAGATTAATTTATGGCTAATTTTCAGGATTTCATTTACGAACGTCCCAATTTACAAGTCATTGAAGCCGACATCCGCCTGCTATTAACAGCATTTAAAGCAGCTGAGTCAGCCGATCAACAAAATGACATTATGGCTCAAATCAATAAGATCAGAAATACATTCATGACCATGGAATCCCTTTGCAGCGTCCGTCATACCATTGATACCCAAAATGAATATTTTGAAAAGGAAAATGACTATATTGATGAAATTTCACCTGTAATGGCAGGCCTTGTCAGCGAATTTTATACAGAACTATTAAGCTCACCTTATCGAGCAGAGCTTGAAATAAAATGGGGCAGCCAGCTGTTCAAAATTGCAGAACTTCAAGCAAAGACGTTTAAGCCAGAAATTATAGAAGACCTTCAACTCGAAAACAAACTTTCTAGCCAATACACAAAACTAAGAGCAGGCGCTAAAATTCAATTTGAAGGTGAAGAGCGCAATTTATCTCAAATGGAATTTTTCATCCAATCGGCAGAAAGAGCCACTCGACTTGCGGCTCAAAAAGCAGTAACGGCCTTTTATGAAGCCAACGAAAGTGCCTTTGACGATATTTACGACCAACTTGTTAAGGTGCGTCACCGTATGGCTCAAAAACTAGGTTTTGAAAACTACATTCCTCTTGCCTACGCTAAAATGACCCGTTCCGATTACGATCAACACATGGTCGGCAACTACCGCAAGCAAGTTTTCGAAAATTTAGTCCCTCTTAGCCAAGAACTTAGAAAAAAACAAGCAAATCGTCTTGGCGTCGAAAGTCTCAAATACTATGATGAGCCTTTGCAATTCCTTAGTGGTAATGCCAAACCAAAGGGCACGCCCGAAGAAATTGTTGAGAGTGGCAGAACCATGTATAAAGAAATGTCGCCAGAAACCCACGCCTTTTTTGAAATGATGGTTGAGGGCAACCTTATGGATCTGGTCTCTAAAAAGGGCAAATCGGGTGGCGGCTACTGCACTTACTTCAATGACTATAAAACACCTTTCATCTTCTCGAACTTTAATGGCACTTCAGGCGATGTAGATGTGCTTACACACGAAGCTGGCCATGCTTTCCAAGTTTACTCTAGCAGCCATTTTGAAATACCAGAGTACCTCTGGCCAACCATGGAGTCTGCTGAAATTCACTCAATGAGCATGGAGTTTTTTGCATGGCCATGGATGGATGCCTTCTTCAAAGAAGAAACTGACAAATATAAGTTCTCACACCTTCAATCATCGCTTTTGTTCATTCCTTACGGCGTCACAGTAGATGAATTCCAGCATTTTGTTTACGCGAATCCTACTGCGACACCTACCGAGCGCAAAGCAAAATGGCGTGAGATTGAAATGAAATATTTACCGCATAGAGACTATGAGGACAACGATTTTCTTAACCGGGGCGGTTTTTGGTTTAGACAAATGCATATTTTCCAAGCGCCGTTCTACTACATCGACTACACGCTTGCACAAGTGTGCGCAATGGAGTTCTGGTCAAAAGCAAGAACAGATCAACATAGCGCTTGGCAAGATTATCTTCGCCTTTGTCAAGCCGGCGGCAGCCGCTCATTCCTTGGATTAGTTGAACTCGCTGGTCTTCACAACCCATTTGAAGAGGGCACAATCAATCACATTGTTGGCCCCGTTTCAAAATGGATTTCGGAAGTTGATGACAGTCAATTTTAATTTTACATCCTGCTTCTTCTGTATGATATGTTACCGTTATTTAATCAATTTCTGGGTATAATAGCACCAAGAGGTGATGTTATGTATGAAGAAATGATTGAAAAATTAACCGCTGCAGCATTGTCAAAAGAAGGTCTTTTGAAAAAAGGCTTACTGCGTTATCTGATACTCTCGGCATTTGCAGGCATGTTTGTTGGTCTTGGCATTATTTTAATTTTTACCATAGGCGGCACCGTTGGTGACTCACCATTTAAAAAAGTGCTCATGGGCGTTAGTTTCGGAATTGCCCTCAGTCTTGTTCTAATGGTTGGCTCTGAACTCTTCACGGGCAACAATTTAATCATGACGGTTGGTTCTTTAGAAAAAAAGGTTCGCTGGAGCACCACTTTAAAGATTTGGCTCTTTTCTTTCTTTGGAAATTTGGTTGGCAGCGTCTTCGTAGCTGGGCTATTTGTAATGACTGGTCTTGCAACAGGTGGTGTCGGAGACTTTATCCTTAAGGTCAGCGCGTCTAAAATGTCTGCGCCGTTTATGGAGCTCTTCTTCAGAGGCATACTGTGTAATATTCTCGTTTGTCTTGCTGTTATGACCTTTATCAAACTTAAAGAAGAAACCGCCAAACTCGTCATGATTTTCTGGTGTCTGTTTGCATTTATTACAAGCGGTTTTGAGCACAGTGTCGCAAACATGACACTACTCTCTATCAGCTTAATGATTCCGCATTCAGAGGCTGTCTCACTTTCGGGGTTTGTCGCAAATATGCTTCCAGTCACCTTAGGCAACATCGTTGGCGGCGCAGTAATCCTCGCACTTGGTTACTGGTATGTAGGCAAAAAAGCTTAAAGAGTGAGTCGCTGAAAAGCGACTCATTCTTTGACATTATATTAACAATTCGGCTTATAATGAATATTTTGAAATTTCACCATCTTTTTATTGACCTTTGAGTAGCTCCAAGCTTTAGACTCATAATTGTAATAGATTTGACATCTAAATTACGGCTGTCAAACCTAACTTGGGGTTATTGGACTATCGTCAATAAAAGGGGAAGAAAACATGAATATTAATATCATCGGAGTACCTGTATTCTATGGCGCAGATCGCAAAGGTCCTGAATTTGGTCCCGCCAAACTAAGAGAAAAGAAACTCTCGACAGTTCTTTCTAAACACGGACATGTGGTTTACGACATGGGCAATCTTCACATTCCAGAAGTAAAGGAATATAACAAATTCTACGCTCATGACAACATGAAGTATTTAGATGCCATTGTTGAAATCAATACCAACTTGGCGCACTCTGTTTATGCGGCTCTCCAAACAGGATCATTCCCCCTCACCATTGGCGGCGACCACTCGGTTGGCCTTGGAAGTATTTCAGGTGTCAGCAAAGCCTCAGATAACTTTGCGGTTATTTGGATGGATGCTCACGGCGATATCAATACGCATGACACTAGCGAAAGCGGCAATATCCACGGCATGCCTTTAGCGAAAGTCATGGGCTTTGGTTATGAAGAATTGAGAAATGTGTATTTTGACGGACGAAAAGTAGCCCCTGAAAATGTATTTATAGTGGGCGCCAGAGATTTAGACCTTGGTGAACTTGAACTCATTCAATCAAAAAAACTCAATGTTTTTACAGCAGAAGACATTAAAGAATTTGGCATTGATGTCATTTTCGAAAAAATCAACACTCAGCTGACCGCTCGCAACATTGATCACATCCACTTGAGCTTTGACCTTGACTTTATTGACGCTCAGTTTGTTCCAGGCACAGGCACGCCTGTCGAGAATGGCCCAAGCGTTGAGGAAACAAGAAACATGCTTAGAAGCATTGCCACTACAGGAAAACTCAAATCGATGGATTTTGTTGAACTCAATGTCCTATTAGACCGCAATGACATGACCTCTAATTTGGCCATTGACCTACTCGACTGGACTTTCAGACATTTGTAGGATGATTTAAAAATTTACGACATCTGCTATAGATTAAATTTAAAGAAGACGGCTTCACCTCAGGGTGAACCGTCTTCTTATTTTTGTGGATTTGATTGTCTGATACAGGATATTTGATACAATGGAAAGTGCCTATATAAACCCGAATAAAATTTATTTTTGCGCATTCTCATGGATTGCAAAGGAGTCTTTGAAATGAAAAATCAATTTATGATTGGCGAATTAGCCACGCTGTTTCAAATCAGTACGGACACACTTCGCTATTACGACAGGATTGATCTCATCAAACCTGACATCGTCGGCGTCAATGGCTATCGCTATTATAGCTTGCGCAGTTTTTTTAAACTCAGCCGTATTCTTTTTCTTAAAGATCTAGACATTCCCTTAGAGGGCGTCAAAGGTTATATGGATGATAAAAACGCCGATAAACTGGTGAAAATGCTTCATCAAAAACAAATAGATCTGGATTTAAAAATTCAAAGTTGTCAGAACCTCAAAACAAAAATTCAACAAAAACTTGATCTCCTTGAATCTTCTCAGGTTCAAAATGGTATTGTCAGCATCAAACATTTACCAAGACGTTATGCACTCTACATGGCTTCAGCCGATTTTCGCGAAGAACATGAAATTAAGACCACCCTCAAGACATACAGTCACTACTTAAAATTTAGCAGCTGGATTACCGAGGGGCAAATTTACACCTCTGTCTCAAAAGAACAGTTGGCCGCGAACGCCTTTCATTATTTTCAATATATATTCGAGATTCCCCACGTCGAATCAAACGCATTAGGCCCGTTGTCCGTGCTTGAAGCATCTGATTATGCCTGCATGATCTTTATTGGTCCCTACAGCGATATCGATCAGCACTATTTGGCGCTGCTTCGCTGGATTGACAAGAATGGCTATGTCGTGTCTGGCAATTCTATTGAAAAAAACATCGTCGACTACGATTTCTCGGATTCAGACGATGAATTTGTTTCAGAACTTCAAATTCCGATTACTTTGAAAAATGGTTAACACAACTGATACAACTTACTGACACGGTCTCTGTAGGTCATGTCCAGTTGCACATCTTTCCCAATCTCTACGCCCTCTGCGTCAAAGCAAGCTTTAACGGTTTCATACGCCAAATCTGGATGATTATTCTCTTTGCTGATATGTCCCAGCAGAACACTCTGGAGTTTTCCTTGTCTGAGAACTTCTAACGCAACTTCTCCAGCATGGTCATTTGATAAATGTCCAATCTCAGATAAGATGCGGCGTTTTAAATGATAAGGATAAGGTCCAACTTTTAGCATTTCAACATCGTGATTGGCCTCAATCATCAATAAATCCGACGCTAAGAGCTCACTTAAAATCCGAGGATCTACGATGCCCAGATCCGTCGCAACGGATATTTTTCTTTGCCCATGCATAAAGCTGTAGGCCACAGGATCGACCGCATCATGCGAAATGCTAAACGGTTTCACTTCTAAATCGCCTATTTCAAACGCTTTGTTGTTTTCAAAAATGGTGACTTGATTGGGGTCAAATTTTCCAAGCTTTGATTCAATGGCCTCAAAAGTCAGTTCATTGATATATAGCCTAAGTCCATATCGTCTCATCATAACGCCAACGCATTTAACGTGATCTGTGTGTTCATGGGTCAGCAAAATACCCTGAACTTTTTCCAAATCCGCTGAAATGCTATTCATCGCAGCTTGAATATATTTCCCGCTCAAACCTGCATCTAAAAGCACAGCTGTTTTATCAGAGGAAATCCATTGACAATTCCCACTACTACCACTTGCTAATGAACAAAATTTTAAACTCATTAAATTACTCCCTTATCTTCAGTTGCTTCTTTAACTCAATTGCCGACCTGCTCTTGTGCTTTAATATAGTACACCTTGCCCTTGTCCGTCAAGACCCGCCAATAAGGCGATGCCTCCCCAGCTTTGATTGAACTTACTAGCGCACTTGAATCTAGTCTATATCCGAGTTCCAAATATTTAATTTTTATCGGCACGGTTTCTCCCGCTTGTTGAACACTGTCAAATGCCATAAACAAGGCTTTTGAGGGTTGTATGATTTTTCTTGAATAATTTAAAATTTCAGGCGGGTTAAACCATTTACGTTCAAATTTTATGACTTTCGACCCTTGAAAAGTTACTGCCATATAGGCATCATCTAAGAATAATTTTTTATAATATTGTCTGAAAATAACTGTGGTCAACCCATTTCCCTTTTCAACATTCCAAAAAAACATGTCCGCCGAACTGAGCTGTATATCACTTAAAAATTGTTCTGCCTTAATTTTAGCAACACTTTGATCTAAATCTTGAGAAACTATTGGATTCTTAGAATTATTTTTAGTGAAAAGAAGCTTGTTTCCATTTTCAAAAATCATTTCATCGCCTAATTTATTTTGATACCGTCCAAGATTCACCATATAGGTTCCGAGTAGATTTTGAGCAATCTGCTCCGTATTGTACATTTGATACTCAAGCCTAATGCCCTGTAGGGTATTGGAGTAATAAACCGGTGGCTGATCAAACGTAATTTGTTTTTGTTTTCCAATCTCAATGACTTCACTCCAAGACTCAGCCTCATGATCAAAGTTGTTGTCAAAAGCATGTTTACTATCCATAACGCCATAAAGCAAAATAAAATTAGTTAAGATAAGCGCAATCATCAAGATGCTTTTTGATTTGGTCCAATCCAATTTACTTCACTCCCTCCGGTGGGATCCATTTAAGAATTTCACCACTGTAGATGTTAATGATGTATTCGTTACTGCCCACTTTGATTTGCCATGCAGGCACAAGACTTCCCGATTTGTCCGAATTTCCGTAATAAACGAGATTTACTGACTGAATGCTCTGTAACATTTCTGAAGCAAAATTAGGATTCTTACTTGGGTCTGTTGGTGTATTGGGTTTCACCTTATAATCATTTTTTTCGAAATTCTTGCTGATTACATCATAATTAAATTCAAGAATATCCAAAATGGCCATTGGTTCATCCCAAATTTCATCCACGCTGAAAGTTCTCAAATAATTGCTTAGCTTTCGTTTAACACTCGTGACTTGGCTCTGCGTGATTTCAACAACCATCGGCTGACCCGTCAAATCTTCTTCGCGATAAATCGGTAAATTCTCTAACTCATAATTAAACGTCAATTGTTTCACGACATTATTGTCTTTGTCTTTAGACTCCTTATAGCCTGAAAGATAGTAGCCATTTGGCAAACTGCCGTAAATTTGAAGTTCGTTGATTGCTATAGCAATGGCTTCATTAAACGTATAATTTTCATTGCCCGTTTGCTTTTCATATCGCTTTTTATAGGTGATGATGCCATCCGCACCAATTTTTAACGCTCGGTCACCATACCCATACAAATAAACTAAAGAGCTGTCGATGTCTTCTATTTTTTTGAGAAAATCGTTTCGATAGCCAAAGGCCTTACCTACATATTGTTTTAAATCCTGCTGCGAAAGATTGGAAATATTTAACTCGTTTTCAACTTTAATAAAAGGAATGTTTGCGATTTTGCTAATGGGAAATAATACCTGATTGTACAAAAATGGCTCATTGACTTGCGAGAGCACTTTACTTGGTCCATATAATTCCTCAATCGTCTTAGCCTCATACGTATTGGCGTTCTTCTCATATTGCATTAACAAACTATTTAAATAGACGTCCCGTTTCACACCCGTTAATAGGTAGTATTCGCCACCAGTTCTCTTCCCAAGGTAAATGGAGTCGTCTTCGTTTATGGGCATTATTATCGTGTCAAAATTCATATTTTCTGCTTCGCTTTTCAAAGACTGATCACTCAAAAGCGATTGCAACTGAGCGACTGACATTGAAAAGGGCATAACAAAACGCACTGCCTTAAACTTAACAGCAGTGTCCCATTCCTCTTGAGATATTTTACTGATTTCCAAATAGTCCACGTAATTTTTGATGTATTTACGAGACTCTTGCCACAAATTTTGTTTGACCTCTGTTGAAAAAACCCCTTTATACAAACCGCCCCCAAAACTAATCGAGCAGCTTTGGGGGTATAGTATATTCTCATAATTAATAGGTTTTAAGCTTGCGGTTTGAGTGGCGATTGTTTCCGACGAACTGCCTTTAAAGTCTAATAGCAATTGTCCCGCCAATAAAATGCAAGAGGCAAACAAAATGGCAAGTATTCCTGATTTCATTTTCTCAAAAATCATGGAGTCCTCCAACCGGTTACTTCTTGTTCCCTTCCTTCAGTAAAATAATGCCCTCTGACCCAATCACTTCAAAAACAACGGTCTTTACAATATGATTGTTATCTGAGCGCTTAAACGTTAAATTATAATACCCAGTCGGAACATTTTTAATATTTTTTTCGAACCCTGCAAACTTTCTCTCAATCGTCACATCTGAAAAAATACCGACTTGATTGATGTCTGAATAGTCAGATGCTGCATTTTGGTAGTCTTCTATTGCGTCTCTCAAATTTTTAGAGGCTTTATCCACGTCTTCTTTGAGGTCTTTGAGTTTTGCCTGAGTGAGTTTACTGTCTTTTTTTGCATTTTCTAACGCATTTGAAGCTTTGTCATAATCAAACCCAGCTTTAACTCTTTCTTCATACGCTTTGGCAAATTTTTTACCAATAGCATTCTCTTTCGTATTCTTCGTATCTATATCTAACAAAGACTTAGGAATGCTTGAAAACTGTGATGAGTCCACACTATCAATGAGAGCTTTGGCTTCTAGTCGATCCAATGACATACTAAGTGTTAATCCTTGGAAGGTCGTCGCCGTTCCAGAGATGGTTAACGTCGACAAAGTCGTAGAATCTTCTAAAATAACCACTTTACTCGCAGGTTGAACAATATTGATAGCATCGGCAACTTCATTATCACTTACAGATTTCTTAACGGTGTCTGCGAAACTGGAAAAACCCAGCGAACTGACAAGCATTACAACAATTGATAACGACAAACATCGCTTAAACATCTGAGTCTCCTCCATTTCAATAATCGATTTGTATTACTTTCCTAGTACCTATTATAACTGATTAGTATTACAAACAAATTACACGATATTTAAAAGCATATGACACTTAACGCAACTTGACCAAAAATAAATACAGATTTCTCCAACAGCTTCAAATTGTTGGGTTATGGTAAGTATTTATCCACCTCAAGTGGGATATTTATGAAGACAGTTGTCCCCACATCGACTTGCGAATCAATGCGTATTGTGCCGCCGTGAACCTCTACAATATGCTTGGCAATTGACAATCCTAAACCAGTGCCACCCATCGCGCGCGACCTTGCTTTTTCCACTCGATAAAAACGTTCAAAAATCTGCAGAATATCAGATTCTGGTATACCCATGCCATTGTCTTGGAATTTAAGCAGAACTTGTTCTGAATTTTTAGAAACAAAAATTTTAATAAGTCCACCTTCGGGTGTATATTTAATCGCATTTGAAAGAATGTTAAGAACCACTTGTTCAATACGATCTCGATCAAAAACGCCTTCAATGCTTTCACAATCTGAAATTAGTTTAAAGGACTGTCTTTTGCTCTTTGCGGTAACTTCTAGTTTTTGAACAGCACCTCTTAGCAATTTCAAATAGTCATATTCAATCAAATCTAAGCGCACTTGTTTAGAATCAAAATTCGAGAGTTGAAGCAAGTCTCTGACCAACCGAGCCATCCGATCAGCCTCATCATTGACGACAGTAAGGAATTCGATAACGGTATCCATATCAGTTACCACGCCGTCCAAAATCGTCTCAGTGTAGGATTTAATCGTTGTGAGCGGTGTTTTTAGTTCATGAGACACGTTGGCGACAAATTCTCGGCGCATTCGGTCTAATTTTTCTTGATCGGTGATGTCTTGAAGGACAAACACGTAGCCGGACTTCATTCCTTTGTCATTTTGAAAAGGCGCATAATTCACCCTCAAGATGGACTCACCCATATAAATGCTACGTTTTCCAATGCCTTCATCATTATAGTCAGCAATATTTTTAATCATCAAATCTTCATCGATATTAAGGAAAATATCATCTAGATGCTTAATATTAGGCGCAATTTGAAGCATTTTAATGGCTTTCGGATTCAAATGTATGATATTCCCATCTGTATTAACGGCAATCAGTCCATCGTCCATATAGTGAATAATCGCTTCCAATTTACTTTTTTCCCGCGAAATTTCACTGACGCTTATCTTTAGCCGCTTTGTCAGGTGATTGAACATTTCCGCCAACTTCCCGATTTCATCGTTCGACTTCACGTCAACAATTTGGTCAAAGTCGCCACTAGCCATTTTAAAGGCTTTCTCAGTAACATCGTTTATTGGCTCCGTAATCGTTTTCGCCACAAAAAAACCTAATATGACCGTAATGAAACAAGCCAGCACGGTTGCTTGGAGAATGATTTGTTTGGCCGTGCTAATCGTTTTATACATCTCCGAAAGGTCACTTCTTAGATACAGCAGTCCGTTTACCTGTCCATTTGCAGATTTAATTGGCCTCACCTGATCCATGGTGCGAATGGGAATCCCATTCTGGTCAATGCTGATGGTTTTCTGACCCTCTTTACCACTCATGCCTTCAATAATGAGATCAAAATCTAGAATCTCACCTGCATTTCGATTTAAATTTTGAGTGCTCGTCGCTAAGATTCGGTTATTGCTTACAGAGATCACAAAAATTTCTTCGCGAAGTCCGATGTTTTTGTTATTGTTAATAATGGTTTGAATTTCATCAGCACTCTTGTCTAAATCTTTCATTGATTCAATTTGAGGCTGAATCAACTCGGAAATTTTTCCTAACTTTACAGAAATCTCGTCAAGGTTGAAATTTTCAAACGACCTTACAATGAATACCCCGGAAATAATCATACCAATGAAAACCAGTACAAAATAAATCGTGGTGAATTTCCAGCGGATACTATTAAACATTCACTTAAATCCTCCTGAAGTAGTATCCGACTCCTCGTTTTGTCATAATGTATTTCGGATTACTCGAATCATCTTCTACTTTCTCTCTTAATCGTCTTACCGTTACATCTACGGTTCTAATATCTCCAAAATATTCATAGCCCCAAACATCTTTTAACAACTGTTCCCTTGTAAAAATTTGGCTGTCTTGGGTCACTAGGAACTTCAAGAGTTCAAATTCTCTTAATGTCAACTCGATGACTTCATCGCTTTTTTTGACCTCATATCGGTCTATGTCAATTTTCAAATTGCCCGTTTCAATCACCACAGTGCCTTCATCTTCTTGCAATGGTGTGATTTCAGCTCTTCTGATGTTGGCCTTAACTCTTGCAATGAGCTCTCTCATGCCAAAAGGCTTTGTAATATAATCATCTGCGCCTAATTCTAGGCCCAGCACTTTATCAACTTCTTCCTCTTTAGCAGTCAGCATAATAACAGGAATGCTATAGTGTTCACGAATTTTTCTTAGAACCTGAAAACCATCTAATTTCGGCAGCATGACATCTAAGAGGACAAGGTCTGGCTGCGACTGTTTGACTTTAGCCACGGCTTCTTCGCCATCATATGCGGTAATGACGTTAAATCCTTCTTTTACTAAATTGAATTTAATGATGTCGGAAATCGGTTTTTCATCATCTACAACAAGGATTTTTCTGCTATTCATAGGAGCACCTCTTATCTTTTTTTCTATTGCCACAAACGGGCAAGCCTAATTTAATAATAGTCTTATTCTACGACTCTGTCCATCTTAAGTCACTTTCCAACATTTTTTGTAATAAAAAAGACATGAAGCAACGCCTCATGTCTGGTAATGAAATTTTACCTTAAATTATCTTAAATACTTCAACGGATTTACCGGAGTGCCGTTTTTCAGCACTTCAAAATGCAAATGAGGTCCAGTGGTTCGACCGGTATTACCGCTGTTCGATATTTTTTGGCCTTTAAACACTTTATCGCCGACTTTGACCAACAATTTGCTATTGTGTGCATATCTTGTTTTTATGCCATTGCCATGATTGATGATAATGCACTTGCCATAAGCGCCATCGTTTCCAGCTTCAGTGACAACTCCGCCGTCAGCCGCATAGATTGGTGAACCGACAGGCATGCTCCAGTCAACACCAGTATGCATTCTGCCCCATCGTCTTCCAAAACCTGAAGAGTAGCTCCCTCTTGAATACGGTTTTGCCATTTTGCCCGTCGCAGCCGTTGAAGGGGCTTTCTTCGTCCCTTGAAGCACCACTTGATCGCTGGCTACTAAAGTAACTTTTTCCGAAACGATTGAACGTTTAACCAAAATGCCATTTTCTTTGACCAATTTGGCAACAATCATTTTTTCGCCAGAATTCCCTATGATGGCAATCTTAGCTTGCCCTTTAAACGCGCCAGCATCATCTTTATAACGAGTGGTAAATGGTATTTTTTCTGAGTATGTAACCGTTTGTATCGTACATAGAGTAATGAGTGGCTTTGCCACGACAAGATTAATTTTATCGCCCGATTTGATGCGCTCAGGAACAATTTGTGGATTGGCTTTGATTAAATCATCCACCCCAATGCCATATTTCGTAGAAATTGCCCAGAAGCTTTCACCGTCCGAAACCGTGTGGATTTTTTCAACATCCGTTCCCTTGGCAATGAGATTCAGCGCTGAGTCTTTATTGACGTATCCTTTAAAGAAAGCCGCTTTTTTTCTGTCCTCTTGAGTGCTGACACGCTCTTTAAAATAAGATTCTTCAACCGTTGCGCCTCCTAAAAGCTGTGTTTTGTAAGCAGCTAACGTTTGATCTATTTCTGATTTATTTTTGAAAAACCCAATTTCTTTGTCATTAATCATAAAGGCGTATCCCTCTAGCCCAATTTGAGCATAATAAGAAACATTTTCTAATGCTGTCTCTAAAATAAAGGGTTGTGAGCCTTTTATGATGGTTCTGTCTGCAATCATCGTTTGACCGATTTTTGCGTCTTTTGCTGGAAGTGCCACATTTTCACTACTTTTTAAAAGAGCCTTCGATGGCATTACGGATTCAATTCTTTTGCCTTCTTCTTTGACTGTAGGGGTATTTAAAGCCATTTCTAATGCGCCGTTTCCAAATTCAACATTTCGATAAGCAAAAATACCAGATGTAAATACCATTGCACCCGCAACAGCTAAAGACGTTACTTGTTTATATTGAGTCAACATGCTATTGGCAGTCATTGGTTCTTGCGCAGTAGCTGATTTTCTGATGGCATCAAATTTTGTTAACGTCGCTTTATTTAATTTAACGAGTGAATGGGTCAATGTCTGTCTCGTCTGAATGACATGCTTTTTGATTTCTTTAAGATTCATGACAACTCTCCTACACTTTGATTTTTTCTATGCTATGATTAAGTCAGTAACGAAACTTCTACAGCGTTTATATCGACAAAATGTCATATAGATTTAATACATTTTTAATATTCATTCCCCAGTATAGCATAATTTAAAACATTATTTCATTACAAAATGAAAAATAAATTTGATATAATGAGAGCAGGACGTCATTTATTTGCTTGAAAACGTTGAAACACCTAGAAAGCGAGGCAATCCGAATGGGATTTAAAAAAACAACTGATTTTATAGATTTTGGCACTATTTCTATTGAAAACATCTTCATTAGTGATTTTATGCCTATGGCTAACGGAACGTATGTAAAAGTCTATCTGCTTGGCTATAAATACGCAAATGAGTCCAATACCAACATGGAAATTTCAAATTTGACAATTTCAAAACACTTATCCATAACAATGGAAGATGTTCTCAGTGCCTGGGATTTTTGGGAAAAGAAAGGTATTGTTAAGAAAAATCTTATCAGCGAGGCTCAAGGCGATTATGACGTCGAATTTTTATCGCTTCGACAGCTTTACATTGACAATAACTTTTCTCAAAAAGTGGCAGAGCCTTCTAAAAAGGCAAGCTTGGACGATTTGATTGACAGTACGAAAAATCCAGAACTCAACGACATGTTCTATCAAATTGACCAACTTATGCGCAGACAACTTCAGCCGAAAGAACGTCAAGAAATCCTCACATGGATTTACGATTTCCACCATGCGCCAATGCTTATTTTAAAGGCATTCCTCTTTGCCGTCGAGGTCAAAGGGGTTAAAAACATCAACTATACGCGCAGCATTCTGACCCATTGGTACGATCAGGGCGTCATCACGTCAGAGGATGCGGATCAGTACATGGAAACAGACAGCAAATCTTATTCTATCTATAGAAGCATTTACAAAACACTTGGCTTTACCAATCGAACGGTCAGTGCCGGCGACAAGGAGCTCATCGACAAATGGCTTCAAGTTTACGCGCTAAGCCTCGACTTCATCTTAGAAGTGCTCAAGGAACGCTCTACGAGGACGTCTAACATTAACATGAAATACATGGACGCTTCAATGACGGACCTTTACGAGCGGGGCATTCGCACCATCAGTGCTTTCCAGGAAGATCTTCAAAAACAGCAGCAAACGCTTGCCGAAAAGAAGGCGCTTAAAACAAATGACACAAAATCTTCAGCCGATGGTGGTAACTTTGCCAATAAAGCAATTAATAAAAATCGTTTTCATCAATTTGAACAAAGTAAAAATGACTATACCGACAAAGACCTTGAAAAATTGCTTAGAAATCGGAGGTAACCATGAAGCCTTATTTTAGAGAAATATTGGACCAATACCAGCTTCGTCGAGACCAAGTCGAAAGGGAACAGCGCTACCGTATGAATGAAATCTATAGCTTCATTCCGAGGATCAAAGCCATTGATCAAGAAATCTCCAGAGCCGGCATGGATCTCACCAAAATTGCCATTTCGTCTGACGTGCCTCTCGAGCAAGCGCTTAAATCGCTTGAAGAAAAAATTAAGGCATTAAAACTAGAAAAAGCTTTGCTGCTGACCGAAAACAATGTCCCTCTGAGTTTTCTCGAAATCCAGTACCGCTGCAGCGTCTGCAAAGATGTCGGCTTTTTGGAGGGTGGCAAGATGTGCAAGTGCTTCCACCAAGAACTCATCGAACGCGCCTACAAAATGTCTAATTTAAGCGATGTGCTCGCTCGGGAAAATTTCAATACCTTTAACATCGAATTTTTCTCCGATGAGCCCTTTGAGAAAGAACCTATTACGCCAAGAGAGAATATGAAACGCCTCCTGGCTGAATGTGAAGGCTACACGCTTGACTTTGAGGCCTCTGAGGACAACCTGCTCTTCTATGGCCCTACTGGACAAGGGAAAACATTCCTTTGCAACTGCATCGCCAAAGCGCTACTCGACCAAGGACAGACGGTCGTTTATCAAACGGCCTTTAACCTCATAAAAGTACTAGAAAAGCAACGCTTCTCCCAAGAAAATAAAAAAGACGATTTGGGCTACCAGTATCTTTTCGATGCTGATTTATTGATCATTGACGATCTCGGAACTGAATTTGTCAATACTTTTAGCACGCTCGAACTTTTCAACGTGGTCAATACCCGACTGCTTAATAAGAAGAAAACGGTTATTTCGACCAATCTGAGTCCTAGCCAGTTAAAGGAAACTTATAGCGAACGCATCAGTTCGAGACTTTTCGGACACTATCAATTCCTCTACTTTTATGGCCGAGATTTGCGTTGGGAAGTGTAGCGCTTAGTCTCTCTAAAGCTTGGCGATATTGTTGCAAAAGTCGGAATATTAGGAACATGGTTTTGGCTATAATTTAACTGTTTACTCGTTTAATCTGTGTTACAATAAAAATGGTTGGCAACATATATCACAGGGGGTATCCTTATGTCTAAGCAAGTGAATTTAGATTGGAACACTTTAGGGTTCAGCTACATCAAAACAGATTATCGTTACATTGCCACATGGAAAGACGGCGTATGGAGCAAGGGTGAATTGGTTGAAGACAATCGTCTTTTAATCAGTGAAGCTTCTACATCACTCCATTATGGACAACAATGTTTCGAGGGCCTTAAGGCTTACAGAACCAAAGACGGCGACGTTCAAATGTTCCGTCCTGATCAAAATGCTAAAAGAATGAACCAAAGTTGTGATCGTATCCTTATGCCTGGTATTTCTGAAGAACAATTCATTGATGCTTGCGCACAAGTGGTTAAAGCTAACGAACATTTCATTCCGCCTTACGGCACTGGTGGCTCTCTTTACTTAAGACCGTTCCTTATTGGTGTCGGTGATAACTTAGGCGTTAGACCAGCTCCAGAATTTATGTTCTGCGTTTTTGCCGTTCCAGTTGGCGCATACTTTAAAGCAGGACTCGCGCCTGTTAACTTTGCAATCTCCGATTTTGACCGCGCAGCGCCTTATGGTACTGGTGCCGCAAAAGTTGGTGGTAACTATGCCGCTAGTCTCAAGGCACATGAAATTGCTGTCAAGCAAGGTTTTGCAGACTGTATCTACCTTGATCCTGCAACACATACAAAAATTGAAGAAGTCGGCGCAGCTAACTTCTTTGGCATTACAAAAAACAATGAATTCGTTACACCTAAATCGCCTTCAATTCTTCCAAGTATCACAAAGTATTCACTCATGCACTTAGCTGAGCATTACCTGAATATGACGGTTGTTGAAAGAGATTGTCCAATTGATCAAATCGACGAATTCGTCGAAGCTGGCGCTTGCGGCACTGCTGCAGTCATCACGCCAATTGGTGGTATTTCTTATCAAGAAAAGCTTCATGTTTTCCACAGCGAAACAGAAGTTGGTCCAATGACACGTAAGCTTTACGACACTTTAACAGGCATTCAGTATGGCGATGTTCCTGCGCCAGAAGGTTGGATTGTCAAAGTAAAATAGTTCTATAATGCTTCCTTTTTGGACGCAAAAAATCGCCCCCAGATCAATTTGACTCTGAGGGCGATTTTTTTATGTTAATTTTCTAGAACAATTCTTTTCTAACAATCGTTTGATCTCTTCTTGGACCTACAGAGACGATGCTAACAGGCACACCTGTGAGTATTTCAATGCGTTCGATATACGCTTTTGCATTTTCAGGCAATTCTTCGTAAGTCTTTGCCTCAGAAATGTCCGATTTCCAACCAGGAACCGTTTCATAAATTGCCTCGCAACCTTCCAAGACCTTAAGGCTAGATGGGTAGTGAGAGATGACTTCACCATTGTAATCGTATCCTGTGCAAATTTGAATTTCGTCAAAATCGCCAAGGACGTCTAATAACATAAGTGCCTGTGAAGTCATGCCGTTGATTCTTGCTGAGTACTTAAGAACCACTGCGTCAAACCAGCCACATCTTCTTGGACGGCCTGTTGTCGATCCAAATTCATTGCCTTTGATTCGAATGGCATTGCCCACTTCGTTGTCTAACTCTGTTACAAAAGGACCTGCGCCAACTCTTGTTGTATAGGCTTTTGTGATGCCAAGAACTTCTTGCAAATTTCCAGGGCCTATGCCAACGCCTACTGGGAAACCAGCAGAAGTCGGATGAGAGCTAGTCACGTATGGATAAGTGCCAAGGTCGATATCGAGCATTGCGCCTTGAGCACCTTCAAACAATATATTTTTACCTGTTTCAATGGCTTCAAAAACCATCAAGCTGGCGTCTGTTACGTAAGGCTTAAGTTTTTCGGCAAGGGCAAGATAATCAGAAACGATCACTTCTGCGTCTAATGCCTCTGCGCCATATATTTTTGTGATAATGGCATTCTTTCTTTCGATGTTTGCACGAAGGATTTTTTCAAATCGCTCTGTTTCTAACATGTCACCTACGCGAATGCCAGAACGCTCAACTTTATCCATATAACAAGGACCAATGCCCTTTTTAGTCGTGCCTATTTTATCCTCTCCGCGCTCTTCCTCGGAAAGTTTGTCAATTTCTTTATGGTATGGGAAAATAACGTGCGCGCGGTCGCTCACTTTAATTTTGCTCACATCAATGCCGTCTTTAGCTAGCTTTTCAATTTCGTCAAAAAAACCAATGGGATCAAAAACAACACCGTTTCCAATAACGTTCATTGCATTTTCATTGAGAATCCCTGAAGGAATTAAGTGGAGCGTAAACTTCTTATCCCCTACAACAACCGTATGACCTGCATTGTTGCCTCCTTGGCCTCTAACAACCACATCTGCCTTTCTGGCAAGAAAATCAATGACCTTACCTTTGCCTTCGTCACCCCATTGAGAACCAACAATAACCATTGTAGACATATAAGACACCTCACTTTTTATATTTAAAAACCTATTTTCCCGAACTTACAGTTGTTATTTTATCAGATAAGTCTCTATACGTCAAACAATTTTACTGTTTATCAAAGAAAATTTATGAAATTGTTCGCCCTATTCCGAACATTAACTCGAATTTCGATTTAAATGTTATACTTTTGTTTTATTGAGCGAGTACCCTCCCCTATGATACAATGGGAAATAGATTGAATATACCAATTATTCGGAGGACTATGCATGCTCTGCAAAAGGAAATTTGCATTAATACTTACCTTATTGTTTTCAACCTTACTACTAAGCGCTTGTAGCGAAAGTGCCTCAAAAAAAACCGTCTCAGAATTTTTAACGGCTTACCAAGAAAATAATCAAAGTACGATGGATACTTTAACGAAAGATCCCGGCAAATGGGGTAGCCCTTATGTGATTCAAGGTCTTCCGGAATCCATCATCTCAAAATATCATGCCTTTTTTGTAGATTTTAAGTACACCATCGAACGCGAAGAATTCATTGGCAACAAAGCTAATGTTTACGTCAAAATGACTTACCAAGATGCTGGCACGCCGTCTATTAAGGCTTTTAACGACTATCAAACCAAAGCGGGCGAAATGAATTTTAGCGGTAGCAATCACGAACAAATCATGTCGCTATTAGAAGACACCTTTGCAACCGCACTTTCGGCAAAACTTGAACCCGTTGAAGAAACGATCGTGGTGGCGCTAGAACGTTCTGAGGATGAAAAATGGAAAATTGTCACTTCCGACGAATTCCAAAATGCCTTAACGTCCAACATGGGTGTTATGGTTGCCGCAATTGAGGAACTCCTCACTACAATTGGCACAACGGGAGAATAATCTCCTCATCCTCATTCAAAGCGCTTGTATCAATATTTATACCAAAAGATGCACCCTCTACTCAGAAGGTGCATCTTTTTTTTCGTAGACCATATAAATATAATCGGTCCAGATTTCGTTTTCAACCATTTTAAAATCTTCATACCTCAGCAATAACTCAAATTGCTGACTTTGATCTTCGTAAGGCTCAAAAACGCGTTTGAACTCTTTAAACCCAACTTTGTTATAACACCGCTGACCTCTTAGGTTAAACCCGCCTGTTTTTAAAAAAATACGTTTCAAATTGTATTGTCGCATGACCAATTCCAAATAAATTTGAATACCAATCGTTCCAAACCCTTTGTCGATTTGGTCTGGATCAAAAGCGACACCCATGTAGGCTTCGCGCTTTAACCAATTAATCTGTTTTAGTGTAATATACCCTAGCAGTTCATTCTCTAAAAAAACGCCAAATATATATTTTTTAAGGAAACTTTTTTTAGATTTATACCAAAGAAGATAATCGATGAATTGATGATACGGAAAATTATAAGATTGATACCGCTGATCCTCGTGAACGCCCCAAAGACTCATCTTCGGAACATCCGATAGTTTAAGCGGTCTGACTACAATGTGCTCCGATAATTTACCTTCATCACTAAGCCCCATGAGGTACCCCGTGTGCTTTGTTCGCAAAGCGCGTGTATTTTCCGAGCCAAACCAGCTCAATGGTGCCAGTTTCGCCATTTCTTTGTTTGGCAATAATCACTTCCCCTATTCCTTTTTTCTCGGAATCCGGGAAATAATATTCATCACGGTACAAGAACATCACGACGTCCGCATCCTGCTCAATTGCGCCCGACTCTCTAAGATCTGAAAGTATGGGTCTATGATCGGCTCTAAGCTCTGGCGCACGTGATAACTGCGACAGTGCGACAACCGGGCAGTCCATCTCTCTGGCCAAGGCTTTTAATGAACGCGAAATAGTCGAAATCTCTTGCTGTCTATTTTCATTCTTGCCGCCGCCACTCATCAACTGAATATAGTCAATCATGATGAGATCCAGACCCTTGTCCATTTTCAATTTTCGACACTTTGCGCGCATTTCGAGAACCGTAATGGCAGGTGTGTCATCAATAAAAATACCGCAATTCGAAAGCGAATTCATCGCTTTAGCCAGAGCGATCCAGTCATCCTCTTTAAGTCTTCCGTTTCTTAAATCCTGCATTGGAATATGGCTTTCAGAAGAGAGCATACGTTGAACGAGTTGCTCTTTGCTCATCTCCAAACTAAAAATAGCGACAGAGGCGTTGTTTTTGGTTGCCGCATTCTGGCAGAGGTTGAGTGAAAATGCCGTTTTTCCCATGGAAGGTCTTGCCGCAACCAGAATCAGATCCGAGCGCTGAAATCCAGAGGTTTTCGTGTCTAAGTCAGTGAAGCCCGTAGATACGCCCGTCAAAGCATTCTCTGATCCATATAAGAGCTCTATTTGCTCATAGGTCTTCAGCAATACTTCTTTAATGGCTTCTAATCCTTCTCGATTTTTCTTTTGAGAAATATCAAAGATTGATTTCTCCGCCAAATCTAAAAGATAATCGGCTTCTTCAGACAAGTACCCTTTTTCAATAATTTCTGATGAGGCTCTAATCAAGCGTCGGACAGTTGATTTTTCTTCAATGATTTTGGCATAGTACTTTGCATTTGTCGTAACAACCCCCATCGTTGTCAAATCCGACAAATATTCAATCCCGCCAATATCTCCAAACACACCTTCTTTTACCAAAATTTCAGAAAGCGTGACCATGTCCACTGGCTCATTTCGATTGTAGAGATTGATAATGCCCCTGAAAATAGCCTTGTGTGCTTCTTTATAAAAATCCTCGTCGGTAATGAGTTCTACAACTTCTGTCACCGCGTCCTTATCAAGGATCATTGCCCCAAGGGCGGACTGTTCTGCTTCTAAACTATGTGGTGGAATTTTTCCCATCATTTCCATTAAGAACTCTTCCCTTCTTACTTATAAATCACAATTTTAGCGTACCAATAAATCTTGCTTGCCCAACTGAAATTTTCATGAAACAACTTCCAATAGACTTCGGCAAGTCTCGCCAATGCTTCATCATTAATATCACTACTATCATACAGTGATTTTTCAACGATTTCAATAAGCGCGCGCAAGTTAAGGCTTGGGGCATATTGATCACAGGTAATAATAATCTGCCTTGGCGTAAGAACTTCCGGATGGCTCAGTTCGAAGTGGCGCGACAGTCCTAAAAGTAGCAGCCTCACGTATTTCTCGCAAAGCAATTTTGAAGTGTCTCTAAAATAAGCCTTAAACCTCAATCGACTGAACATACCCAATAGCATTAGCACGAAAACAACGCCCCACAACCAAATAGGTACTTTCCACATTGACGTCTGTTTGTCGTCAGCCACTGGCAAGTCCATTGGCAAGTCTGTTTCTTTTTTCAAATTTTCGATATCTCGCTGCGGCTCAAGAAGATCTGATTTAATAGGTGCACTAACTTCCTCATCGCTTAAGCGCGTGAAGGTTGGCGTCGTTTCGACAATCTGCCACTGATTGTTGTAATAAATCTCTGCCCAGGCGTGTGCGCGCTCTCCGCTTACCGGCGTTCCTTTGTCAGTTTCAAGTGTCTCAGGCGTTACAAAGCCTTCTACGTAGCGGCTTGGAAGTCCCGCAATTCTTGACATGACGACAGTTGCTGAAGCAAAGTAAACACAGTATCCCGCATCGGCTTCAGTTAAAAAGTATTCTACGAAATCTTGTTTTTCAGGCGGCATTTCTACTGCTAATGCATACTGATAATTGTTTAGCAAATACTTTCGAATTTTCTTAACCCGATCTTCATCGGTTTTGGCGCCTCGAATGACTTCCTGTGTCAGCGAAACAACCGCCTTAGAATAATTTTTAGGCAGCTGCAGGTATTCTAGTTGAGGCGATGGTCGTTCTATGGAGCCTGTATTTGCTGTAATTTCATAGCCCTTCTTAGCCGTCGCCAGAAGGCTACCTTCATAGATGACTTCCTGATTTGAGCCATACGTTAGTTTATCAAGAGGGAGGTTGATTTTAGAAATGCTCATTGGCGCAAATACGGTATTGCTGTCAAAGTTTAAATCGTATAATTCATAGTGAACTGCATCGCCTGGCTGAGGACTTTGGGTGTAAAACGGTTTGTTTTTATGTTCTACCAGCTTCCACTGGCTGTCCTCATAAAGGGTTAATACCCTGCCGCGCAGATACAAATTAGGCGTCTGCGAATTAATTCGAAAAACAACTTCCTTGCTTAATTTTACAGGTCCGCCCAAACGGTCACCTAATGGGTAAAAACCCATTTCGCTTAGTTGAAAGATGCCAGAGCCCGGCGATAAATTAAATGCCGTACGAATCCAGCCGTTTTCAGATGTCAGGGGGCTTAATTTTTCATTGATGCTTTCGACTGGTGTCAAATTCGTTGCAAGCAGCGCCGATACAACGACGCCAATCGGCAAAACGAGCCCAAACAAAGCACCTTTTCCATTTCTAGTCAGTCGTTCCATCGCATACGCTAAAAAGAAGCAGGTAAAAATGACCCAGACGTCTAAATAGGTAAACCAGAGTAGCCCACTCACAACCAACGTGAACAGGAACGCAATGCGAGCATAATTTTTGCGATGAATCTGATAGAGCAGTTCGGACATGCTCATCACAAAAATTAACCATAAATATTGCCAGTGATAAAAATCCAGCTTGTTGGGATCGGTCAAATACTCAAATGCTTCCTGCAAGAATGCATTTGCACCGACTTCTTTAAGGCTTACGCGATCGAAGTAAAATAGACTGCTCGAAATGGCTCCTGCGCTCGTAAATAAATTAAACGGCATAAATGCCGAAAGCGTATAAAATACAAAAATACCCAGCGTTATCCACTGAATAGTTCTAACGCCTTTGTTCTTGAGTTGCCCATCACACCAATAAACCGACAAAGCTATCAAGGTGGACATGGTCAAAAAATCCATTTCTAAAAAGGTCAGCTGCTTAAAAAGAATTAAGAGGCCAAACATAAAAAGTCCGCTACTAAGTTTGAGCCCTTCTCTCATAAAAGTAGCCTCCCCTCTTCTGTGACTTTGTAATAATGCCATGCGAAATGATGGTTTCTTTGTACTTTGAGCATTTGTTCTAACTTAGGGCTCTGCTGTGGTGAAATACTTACCCAACGAGCGCCCTCTCTATACCATTTCAACTCTTTTTCTAAAAAATCTTCAAAGCTCAGCCACCCGCTAGGATTAAACGCTGTAAAATGATCCATGAATCGACCGTGACTGCCGAGATTCCTTCCCGAAAAGGCAGTCCGAGAAGCGTCACTAAACACAACCTGAACAGGAACGCCTCTTTTTAGCCAAGCAAACGTCAGGCTAGCTGCCAAATCCATTGCTTCGTCAGCCAAGTGTGGATTTTCTAAATAGCCCTCGCTACAGCCATCAATAAATAGGTATATTTTTTCGCTGACGGATTGAGTGAATTCTTTAATCTTAAGTTCGCCTGTTTTCGCGCTAAGTTTCCAGTGTATATCTCTGAGTTGATCCCCTTGGCTGTAAGGCCGCACAGCCTTGATAGACGTGCGATCCGCTTGTTGCCTAAGGGACATGCCCCGACTGCCAGAGCGTTCAAGAGGCATCGGCAGCTCCTCTTTTAACGGATAAATTTTAGGTCTGACCACAACCTCAATGGCTTTGCTCTTTGAAAAGGAACTGCTCATTAATCCAAGTGGGTCTTTCACCTCAAAGCGAACTTCTCCAAGTGTGTAAAATCCCCGTCTGTGGCAAATGATTTTCCGATCGATGATTTTTGATTGATAACTGTCAAAGCCATGTTGGTCAAAGTCAAAAGACTCATATCCAAACGACTTAGAAATAACAGGAACGATTTGCACATTGAAAGCAGGCACAATCGAGTTGTTGACGACCCTATAACGGATCGCAATAGACTCTCCAGCACTTAAATCGTTTTTTTCAATTTCAAACTGACTGATCAATTGACGCGCGTTGATTTGATGTACCCCTAAAGAAAATAAAATAAAGATCAAACCCGCATAGCTCACAAAATAAAAAAACCGTGCGCCAGTTCCAAGCGCTAAAGCAACCCAAATCAGCCAAAAAAGAAGCGTCCATTTTAGAGCTTTCTCAATTTTAAATGTTTTAGAGTCCATGATCAAAAGACCCCTTTGGTACGATCACCCAATTCAAAATTTCTTCGATGGTGCGCTCAGCTGTCTGCTCTTTGTAAAGTGCTTCAGGTTTTAAAATAAGCCGATGTTTCATGACGCAGGGTGCAACAGCCTTTATATCTTCTGGGATCACATAGGTTCGCTCATCCATAAAGGCTTCAAACTTTGCCATTTTAACCATAGCAATGCCCGCTCTCGGGCTGAGTCCGTAGTATAGTGACTCATGTTTTCGGCTTTTTTCAACCAACCGCTGAACATAGTCGTAAATTAAATCAGAGACATTCACCAATTCGATGGCTTTCTTTAGATTTTTAACCACTTCCTCAGACAAGAAAATATCCGTCATAAGCGGCGCTATATGGGTTTCTTTTTTGTATATGGCCACTTCCTGTTCTTTTGTTGGATAGCCTAAGCTGACTTGAATCATAAATCGATCCATCTGAGCTTCTGGCAATGGAAACGTCCCTTCGAATTCAATTGGATTTTGCGTCGCAATGACCATAAATAAATCCGAAAGTGGGTATGTATGTCCGTCGATGGTCACCTGCTTCTCTTCCATGGCTTCTAAAAGGCTCGATTGTGTCTTAGGTGAAGCCCGGTTGATTTCATCCGCCATAAGCAGCTGTGTGAAAATAGGCCCTTTTTTAAATTGGAATGATTGCTCCCCTTGATGGTAGATGCTGACGCCAATAAGATCTGAAGGCAGTATGTCAGGGGTAAACTGAACCCTTTGAAAGTTCGTCTCCAAATACCTTGCGACCGTTTTTACGAGTGTTGTTTTTCCCACCCCCGGAATGTCTTCAATGAGAACGTGGCCTCCTGAAAGGAACGCTCCAAGTACTTGTTTCATTACTTTGGGATGGCCGATGAAATGCTGCTCCATTTCCTGCATTACTTTTTGGAGTTGTCCTCTTAGGTCTTTCTCATTTTGCACCATTCGTAAGACTCCTTTTTAGCTGTATTGGTATATTTATATCATAACTCATTTTGAAGATTATAAATTTTAAGAATTTTCAATATATTGATTATAAAAAAAAGCAGGACTCTAAGAATCCTACTTTTTTATATGCATTTCAAAGTTTTTTTAATAAATCACTCAATAAAGTGACTACTCCGTCACGTTAATTGTCAATTTAGCTGTTACGCCTTGATAAATTTTGAGTTCCGCTGTGAAGGTTCCCACTGCTTTAATATTGCCAATTTCAATTTTCTTTTTGTCAATTTTAATGCCGTATGTTTTTTCAAAAAGCTCAGAAACGTCTTTAGAGGTGATCGACCCAAACAGTTTTCCACCTTCGCCAACTTTAGATTTAAATTCAATCGAATAGGTTGCAATTTTTTCAGCCAAAGCTTTTGCTTCTGCCAATTCATTTGCTTTACGCTTGTCCAATGATTCTTTTTGATGCTGAACTTCTTTGACGCCGCCATCCGTTGCTTCTTTTGCCAACCCTCTAGGGAATAAATAGTTTCTAGCATGTCCGTCAGAAGCGTTGACGACATCGCCTTTTTTGCCTGTGCCTTTAATGTCTGCTAATAAGATTACTTTCATTTTGTGTCACTCTCCTCAAAATAGTCATTGATGGCGCGAATCACCAAATCGTGAACCGCCTCCATAGAAGTATCTTTAAATTGAGCGCCTGCAGTAGTCATATGCCCGCCACCGCCTAGCTTCTCTAAGATCATCTGTACATTTGTATCCCCAAGTGAACGCCCGCTAATAAAAACGATATGCTCTTCGTTCATCGAAATAACAAACGAAGTGGAAATTCCTCTAATGTTGAGCAAATCGTCTGCCGCTTGCGCCGCAATGAGTGGGGCGTTGGGAATAATGTCGTGACAAACTGAAATGGCCACTTCATGCCCATACAGTTTGGCACTCGAAACCAAATTGGCCTTGCTGATAAAGGTCACCAAATCGTCTTGGAAGAATTGTTTGACCTGAGTCGTATCGGCGCCGAATCGTTTGAGAAGTGAAGCCGCCTCAAACGTCCTTACACCTGTTTTAAAGGTAAAGTTTTTCGTGTCTACAGCAATTCCCGCCATCAAGGCTTCTGCTTCAATTTTTTCGATGTTTATTTTATTTTCCATATACTGAAGAATTTCCGTAACCAGTTCACAGGTCGAAGAGGCGTACGGTTCATGATATTTGAGAGCCGTATTTTCAATATACTCAGTGCCTCTGCGGTGGTGGTCAATTAACACGACTCTTGGCAGCAGTTCAAGTAGCTGAGGGCATTCTGTGATGCTAGGCCGATGAGTATCTACGACTACCAAGAGCACATTTTCTTCTGCCAACTCAAGTGCTTGCTCTGAGGTAATGAATTTATACGCTGGTTCGTCTTCAAACACTTCATAGATATTCTTAATGGCTTCATTGACTTGGTTTAAAACGATGTAAGCGTCTTTGCCCCGGCTGATGACCGCTCTGTTGATGCCAATCGCAGCCCCGAAGCAATCCATATCTGGATACTTATGCCCCATGATAATGACACGTTTGCTTTCGTCAATGAGCGGTCTGAGTCCGTGTGCAATAATTCTCGCTTTGACTTTATTACGCTTTTCGACTGCTTTTGTTTTGCCGCCATAGAAATCAAAGTTTCCAATTTTGCGAACAACCGCTTGATCGCCGCCGCGGCCCAGAGCCAGTTCTAAAGCAGAAAATGCATATTCCTCAGATTGGGTAAAATTCTTTCCGCTGAGTCCAACGCCAATGCTGAGCGTGACAGGAAACTTGTTCCCAATTTCAATTTCTCTAATTTCGTCAAGAATGCTGAATTTTTTCACTTCTAAATTTTCTAAATATTTGTTTTCAAAAACGACAATGTATTTGTCGTTTTGATATTTCTTAATGAGTGCATTCATTCTCGAAGCCCACAGCATAATTTTCCCATCAATTTCTGAGGTCAGAAAAGGGCGCTTGTCTTCTTTTGTCTCTGCCATGGCATCATCGTAATTGTCCACTTGAATCATGGCAATGATTGGCTTCTCATCTTCATAACGGTCAATCATCGTTTTAGCAATGGTTGTGTCAATCCAATAAATCATAATCGTGAAGCGATTTTGATCGTTGTCCATTTTGATGATATTGGCGTAAATGTGATAATATTTTTCGTTGATTTTCACGTTATTTAATTCTTTGTTTACCAATATTTTATCCAGATCAAAATGATGCACAACTTCTTCTATATCCGTTCCCAGCAAATCCTTAATGCCAAGTAGCTCAGAAAATTTGGAATTGTACCAGGAGATTTTGCCGTCAAAATCTAACATAGTCAGCGGCATTGGCAAATTCAAAATGGCATATCTCGCCGCCGCATCTATATCGATTGAAAGTTCTTCGATATAATGTTGCATTTTCTTTTGGCGTTGTCGATTGGACTGCCAGTTATGAAACAGCAAATAAACCAAGGCACATACGCCTAAGATGCCTAAATAAGGATTATAAAAAAGTACTATGAGCACCAAAATGCTCGTAATCCAAAATGAAACACCCGAATCGGGTTTTAGCAACTTGCTTAGCAAGGGATTACTCATGAAATCACCTCTAAACCTTACGATTTTTATAGAGCTTTCGAATATCGATCGTTGCGTCCATTAGTCCTAAAATAGAGAGTACTTGCAGTCCAAAAAATAACACGAAGAGGATAGTGGCAAAGATCACGAGAACAGATCGCTTCTCAACATTGCCGCCACGTTCTACAGTTAAAAAGGCAAGCGTTGAGGCGCCTTGAAAGGCAAAGATGTAGTTAAACAGCACCACAAAATTGATGAATATAATATCTTTGTCTATATAACCAATATAATCTGTTAAAAACGTCAAGCCCACCATCAGAAGTATCCCTGGCAATATGCTTGAAGGTAGCTTAAAGTCCTTGAATTTGACCATGTCCGATACTTCTGTCCCGCTTCGTTTTAAAATAGGACGAGAAATGAAGAACGTCAGCGTCGCTATGAGGAATCCATAGCTGATGACAATAGCTGGTTTGGTCTTTGCGATGGTGTCATTAATCACTTTCACCATATCCATTTGGATTTTTATGTCTTCTTGAGGCAATTTCATATCAATTGATCTTTCCTTTATCATTGTAGAGGCCTGATCAAGACTTTTAGAAATGCTATCAAATACATCTACACCACCAAGATAGGTGTATCCAAATAAAATAATGCTAAGTCCCAATGAAAAAAACAAAGCGCTTGCCAAAATAGTTCTTGAAGCGTTCCATTTTTTACGGAACATAAAGCCTGCTGCAACCCCTGAAAAACCAAACATTACCACATTTGAAAATGCGGTGATTGGATCAAACATCATCAGAAGAAGAATTCCGGTAACAATGGAACCTGTGATTCCTGCGTAAATGCCTTGTCTTGCAGTTAATACGGTAATTGGCACTGCTGCCACTACAAAGAAAAATGCAAGAAAAGGTACACTGCTTAACAGTATGATGACAATTGCTATTGCTGAAAGTAGTGCCGTTTCAATCATGCGTCTTAAATTCGTTGAATTATTCAATTGAGCCACTCCATTCCGGGTTTATATTATCCCACTTCAGCCTATTATACAATAATATTTACCACTTTACAAAGCCTCTGAACATTGTAACTTTTAAGCGTTTGTTTATTATAGTACAAAACCTTAACACACTTAGAAGCATATTTTCAGACAATTCTCAATTCGCTTAATAGTTCCTTAATAATTATTCTCTATAATAGAATAATTGAGATGTTTTAGGAGGATAACCATATTGAAATATAAAAAGTTAATAGCACTTGGAATTACTATATCTATATTATGTTTTACATATCAATATTTTGTGTTAAAGGCAATTCCGAAAGAAGAAAGTCTTGAAATTTTATATATCAACAACAGCAATCCCGAAGAACTTCGGCAAGTTAAAGCCAGCATCGTTGCCATAACCTCAATGGTTAAGACAAAATTGGACCTCCCCATCAACTTTACCATTCTTGAAGTCAAAAGTGACGACGAGTACCACATCAAACGCAATACCATTATGCTTAGCAGCCATCCGCCCGATTTAATTCTGGCTGGAAGGCAGCCCCTAGACGATTTAAAAAACCTTGGCGTGCTAATGCCATTAGAAGGCAAAATAGAAAATATGAACAATGTCTATAAAGCACTCAAAGGTACCCATACAGTTGCCTTCGGCTTTCATATCAAATCTGCAGTCATTAACAAAAAATTAATAGATGCGCTTGATTTAAAGATTCCGTCTCCCGATTGGATGGATTCAGACGTCGTTTCCTTGATTGATCAGATGAAAATAAAGCGACCCAATATGAAGCTTTATCTCACCAAAGACTTGTATGACAGCTATTTCAATACTTATTTAGCCGACGACCTTACCCAAAAGTTAACGGGCAACATCGATGACTTTACGCTAACCGATCCCGCATTTTTAGAGGCCTTGATGTCAATGAAAACGACCCTTAATCGCCATTTTGATTTGCATGAATTTCCCAATCAACAGGCAAGGGTAAAGATGATTTTCGAACCAAAATCTCAGGAATACCTCAGACAGGAACGAGATATTGAAGAACATATTTTAGATAATTTTACAGTCGTTCAAGGCATCAACTCTATGAATGCGGTCATGCTGACCAAGCTGTATGCCAAAACGCAAGATTTAGTGCTTTTGCCCATTGGCAATCGCATGGAAACCCTCCGTTTTGCCATCAGCGATAAAGCGACTCATAAGGAACAAGCCATTTTATTTTTAAACCTTGCCCTAAACTGGGATACGCAGTTCAAATTCGCACTGTTTTCTGATCGCGTTAAATTTGCTCAGGTCAACGCTGAGAATGAATGCCGACTGCTTGCCTACGGGGAAGCTTTTGCATCAGACTCAAATGTGGTGGACATCCGCCAAAAGGTTATTTCACTTCTTGATAAAGACTTCTATAGAGACTTGGGAGAAATGGATTCAAGAGAATTGATTGTTCGAGAAGAATTGATGCGCACCACTTTTAATATTATCTTTGATCCCAAACTGAGCAATCAAGCCAACCTGTTAAAAGAACTCAAAATTGCAGAAGACCGAATCAAACTCATGATTAAGGAATAAACGAAAAGGAGACCTCACTGTATGAAATCACACAAACCTGGTCAATGGGATCGACAAGCCTTAATTTTACTGCTCCCTAGCCTTATCGGTTTTGCTCTGGTCTATTTGATTCCCTTCTTTGGAATGGTCATCTCGTCCTTTTCCAGACCAGAACAAACGCCTACTCTAAGGACTTATCAAGAAGTCCTTAGCAATGAAGCGTTTCAGTTGTCTATTTTTAATTCGCTGCTGTTTCTAGCCATCGGCATTCCACTATTAATGGTGTTCTCATATGTGGTCGCACTCGCGATTCATGAGCTGAAAACCGCCCCTTGGGTTAAGTTGCTATTGATTTTACCCATCGCACTTCCTTCTGGCGCCTCCATTGGATTTTTTAGAAATCTTTTTGGTGCAAGTTATGACAGCATTCTTTATTCCAATTGGAATCTAAGCGTTCTTATTTTACTGTTTTTATGGAAGTATACGGGTTATAATCTACTGATTTTCTTATCTGGTTTCAAATTAATGAAAGGCTCTATCATGGACAGCGCCAAAATTGACGGCGCCACTTACAAACAAATTGTCTGGCATATCATCTTGCCGTTATCGACCCCGTACATCATTTTTTCAGGCATCGTGACCATCATCAACAGCTTTAAAATTTTCAAAGAAATTTATATTTTGCAGGGCAGTTATCCGAGTACCTCACTTTACTTATTCCAGCACTTTATCAACAACAAATTCAACGACATGGCCATTTCGGAGCTTTCGGCCGCCGCTACGTTATTTTCGCTCATCATTCTCGGTCTTGCGTGGTTTGTTATCGGCTATGACCGCTATCATCAACGGCGTATGGGAGGTCAGTCATGAGAAAGCTTTCACGGGTTATTTTAATTTGCTTGTCCTTACTGTTTTTCCTGCCTATTCTCTATACGTTTATCAATAGTTTTATGGATCCCGTACAATTAGACCGCGATGGCCTCCAGTGGATCCCTGAAAATTTTAACCTGCAACAGTACTACACACTCATAACCGATAAAAGTCAGTATTTCAATTACATGCTCAACTCCATAAAAATTGTCGCACTGATCATCTTCTTTCAAGTGGTTTTCGGCATTAGCGCAGCGTTTGCTTTGGCAAAACTTAACATTCCATTTAAACGCCCGATTATGGTGGTTTACCTTTTAACACTTTTAATGCCCATACAGGTCACCATGGTGCCAAACTTTATTTTCTTTGAAAAATTGGAGCGGTTTTTGCATTTTCCAATTTTGAATACCCATATGGCGCTTATTTTGCCAGGTGCTTTTTCGGCTTTTGGTATTTTTATGATGAAGCAGTTCATAGAAGGTATTCCTGATGAAATTATAGAAGCGGCACGCATTGAGGGTGCAGGCACGTTTCGCATCTTGTTTCAAATGGTCATTCCCATTTTGAAACCCGCCATTCATGCGCTGATCGTCCTCACCTTTATTGACAACTGGAACATCATCGAAACCGCTCTTGTTTTTATAAGCGATGAAAAATTGCGTCCACTTTCCGCTTTTTTAGAGCAAATTTATAGCAATCACCACACTTTATACTATGCCAGTGCAACGCTCTATCTTGTACCCGCTATTTTTATCTTCCTAAAAGGCGAAAAATATTTGGAAAAAGGATTTTCAATGGGGGAAAGTGACTTATGATGCATGCAGTAGGAAAATGGGGCAAGCGCCTCTTAACAGGATTCTTTGTTTTGATTTTTGCTTTAGGCTTTTTTTCGAAATCACTTCTGAATATCACACTGCCAAATGTTCAAATTGCGGAGCTTTATGATGGCGTTGAGGTCGACTATACCTCAGAGCTCGCCGGCGAAATCGTCGCTAAAAAAAGTGCGGATATCTGTCTTAAAGGAGATGCCATCATACAAGAAGTACTGGTTAAAAAGGGTAGTTATGTACGGATTGGCGCGCCTCTTTTCAGAATCGATACGGCGCTCGGCGTTCAAAACAGCAATAAAACTGAACAGTTAGAAAATAAAATTCGCATTGAACAAGCGCGCATTGAAACCCTTGTCTCAAAATCGGACCTTGATTACCAAACCGAGGTTGCCCAAAATACGACTGCGCTTAATTTAGCCGCTAAATCGCTTAAGGAACAAGAGCAACTTCTTAAAAATGGCGCTATCAGCAATCTTGAGCTTACCACTGCCCAGAATGCTTTAAAAGCGCTTCAGGCTGAGCAGCAAGTGCTTCTAAAAAATCGAACGCTTCAAAATTCACAAGATCAAGTCGCTTTGAGCGAAATCAAGCAAAGTATTGCTGATTATCAATCACAACTCACTCAGCTCTCCACAAAGTCTGATCGTTATTATGAAACCAATGCCCTTGGTGAGGCTCTCTCTAAGTATGAAGGCTACGTGACAAAAGTGCCTGAAAAAGGTTCTAGCTACCGTAGTGGGGAAATCATCGCAGTCGTTGGCATTTGCAAGACATACGAAGATTTGGCCTTTGAGATAAGACTCTCACAGCGCGATTACAATGGTTTTAGCGAGCAATCCAACATGGTCGACCTGAGCACTTTAGAGGGGCGTAAAATTGGATTGGTGCGGTTTGATTATGATTCTGCCACCTTTAGCGATGGCGAAGTCAGCGTTCTTGCCAATTTTAACGAAGAGCCCGATATTCAAGTTTTCCCTAGCATGAAAGTTGCCTCAAGAACAAAAAGTTCCTACACCATCGGCGGTGAGCGAATGGCCATTCCAAGAACAGCCATCGTTTCAAGCGGTGCCAATCTAAATGGAGAGAACGCACTGATTTACCTTCTTCAAGAGGAAGAAGACGCTCTCGGGAAAAGTCAAGTTGCAGTTGCAACGCCCGTACAAGTGATTTCCGTAGGCGATGATTTTGCCGTTGTACAGGAACTGCGTAACCTGCCTTCAAACAAAGTCATCATCAACCCGACTGCCAAAATTAAAGACGGAACGAAGGTGTATGTATGTCCGTAAGCAAAATGCTCCGTTTTATGATGTTGCTTTTTTTATTAGTGGCTTCTTTTATTTGGATAGAAAAGTCCTATAGCGCCCAAACCATCAGCTATGAGCTTGCACCCATTAAAAGTGCTGATCCTATCGAACAAGTTTATAAATCGTTTGAAAATGCAACCTTCAATTGGGAAATGAAAACGCCCGATTACACGCTCGTTATGACGACGGGCAACGACCAAATGCACAAAAAATTAACAGGATTACAAACGCCTTGGAGCAGTCTTTCTGGACAAGAGGCTGTCCTCTCAGAGTCTGTTGCCAGTCGACTCCTTAAAACATCGGCTAGCAACAAACAGACGTTGAAAATTCTTGATCACCCGTTTTTGGTTAGCAACGTCATCCGCGAAGGCGATTATCTTTTTATTCCCTTCAACGAAAAATTATTAACACAAAATTGGCAGCGCGTCCGATTTTTCTACACTGCCGAGAATTTGCAATCCGCCGAACTTACCGACGAACGCTTGTTTAACCTCATGACTTTGTCTGGTTTTGAAGTTCTTAATAAAAATTTCTCTAAAAATCCAATTTATTTATTCTATAATTTAGCGCAGCTACTTTGTTTGTATGCGTTGCTACTGTTTGTACGTTTGCTTTCTAATAGCTTCAATCAAACCCGTCTTGCGCTATTGGAAAAACGGCAAGCGTTAAAACCATTTTATGGCTTTAAAACTTTTGTTAAAGCAGAAAAGAAAGCTTTGATCAGGTGCTTCCTAAAGTTATTAGGCTTAGTACTGCTCGGATTTACCCTTGTAAAATTCTTAGACAATATGATTCTTCCAAAGGTTTTAATCCCTAGCAATTGGTTTAGTTTAAGCAGTTACTATGACATCTACCAGCTGCTTGCTAATAACTGGAATTATCAGCTGCAATTTGGCTTTACCGGCGTCATGCAAATGTGCCTGCGCTTAGTCAGCTTGATCGTGTTGTATGTCGTATTGATTGATCAATGGCTTTTGAAAAAAGTGATTCTTAATGCATCAAAGTAGTTGCTTAACCTAGCACCAGACACATAGGTTAGACGTGAATAAAGACCGAATGACTCATTGTCGAGACATTCGGTCTTTACTGTTTTTAACAGCTCTTTTCACACTCAGGAGTATAAACTATACCAATCTAAGCTTTAATTGAACTTATTTATTCGTTTGCTTTTCGCTCAAGTTCCATAGGAAACTCAATCGTAAATTTTACCCCTTCACCAACCTCACTCTCACAGTGAATGTTGCCTTTTAGTTTCTGAGTGACCAAACTGAGCACAATGTGCATTCCAAGCCCGCTGTTTCCGTTGACTCGATTGGTCGTGAAAAATGGATCATACATTTTTTTGAGATTTTCTTTGGAAATACCTTTCCCATTGTCGGCGTAGATAAGGTGGATCCAATCCTCTTTTTGAATGGCAAAAATATCGATTTTTCCCGCCAACTTATCCCCCGACAATCTGTCCTTAAGACCATGGTGCAATGAATTCATAATCAAATTCGTGATAATTTGAGAAGTTGCACCTGGGAAAGTATTTAAAAATAAGTAATTTGGACAATGGTTTTCAATGGTGACCGGCAGATTTTTATATTCATGGAATAAGCTGATGACCACGCCATCAATATTTTCCTTTAAATCAAACCGCGCAAGGCTTCCGCTGCTTTGATCCACAGCCAATTGCTTAAAGTTTTTCACCAAGTTGGCCGCGCGCTCTAAGTTATTGTTAAGAAGCCGTACAGACTCATCAATGACGCTCATCAGTTCTTTTAAATTTTCTTTGTTCATACTACCGTCTGCAAGCATTTTGCGGTACTCGTCATTCATTTTTTTAAGATAGGACGCCGTGGTCAAACTGACGCCTACAGGGGTGTTAATTTCATGTGCCACGCCTGCCACAAGCGTCCCAAGGGAAGCCGCTTTTTCAGTTTCCAAAATAAACGCATATTGATTTTCAAGTTCCTGATTCTTTTCAGCAATGCGTTCTTCTAAAATAATATTTTCATTTCGAAACGCATCGATGATAATTTGAAACGACCTAGACAGCTCACCCATTTCGTCCTCGCGTTCCAAATAATCATCTGGAATATTTTTCGTAAATTCGCCACTGGCGATGTCTCCTGCAAACAAAAGCACTTCTTGGTAGGGTTCCATCGTCTTTCTAACCGTAAAGTAAACGGCCAGCAAGGTGGCTAAAAATATGAGCGTTAAAAAACCAATTATTGTTAAGACTATTGACTTTAGTTCAGCTTGAATTCTGCCTTCATCAATTAAGTTGATGACCTTCCAACCATTTTCATCGACTTGGTAAGATTCCAGATAATAATGTTTGCCTTCATACTGAACCTTTTTCAACCCCGTTGAGGTTTCATTAATCCATTTCACATAAGGGTAAAGAGCATCCGTTGTATCATTAATGTTTGCTTTCATTATTTTTTCAGCTTGATCGTGATAAATATAATCCCCGCTAGCCGTCACTAAAAAACTTTTGTCAGAGTCGTTAATCTGAGCTTTTTGGAAAATGCTTGGTATATTTTCAAGGACAATGTCCATTACGACAAACCCATAGACCGCTGAACCCTCTCTCATTGGCTTGATACATGAAATGACCACTCGTCCCGTTCCCCATTCCACATAAGGCGGCGTAAAGGCAGATTCTGCGGCGTTCATCCCCACGTTGTACCAAGGTCTCTTTTTGACATCATAAGTCTGATCGGGAATAACCCCCATGCTGTCTAAATAGAAATTTGCTTTTTCATTGGCAACCCACGCCAGAAAGTAGATTGAACTGCTTTCCTTTATTTTTAAGAGCGTTTTGAGCGTTGCCTCATAATAAGGGTTATCTTTAATGGTTTCGCGGCTTACAGCCGTTTTTAGATAGGCTTCCACCTCCGGATGCAAGGCCAATTGTCTCGTAACCGTCCGCGCGTTTTCAAAAATGGATTTAACGTCTTTTGAAATGGATTCCGCTTTTAAGGCAGTCTCTTTTATCTTATTATCCAAAATTTCTTGATAGGTAGAATTGACGCTCAAAATCCCAATAAGGACAAGGGTTAATGTAAAAATGACAGAGATTAATAAGGCTATCCTATTCGCCATGCTTTTGCGCATAACCTTAAACACACCGCCGCACCCCCTTTTTCCTTTTTCCTTTTTCCTTTTTCTCTTAATTTTCAACTACTTCAGCTCTTGAAATTGTTTCAAAAAAGCGTTCATCATTACCAAATCTATTTTCTTTCCCTCTCTTTGATCCAGATAACGCATCCCTTTGTCATCATCTAAAAAATTGATGATTTCGCAGTTAATTTTACTAAGTCTTTGGTTAAGCAAAAACTGATCTAGGGCAAGGTCATAGTGAATCAAAAATTCTTTAAGCGTGTTCACGCTCTGCTTGAGCTCATTGCCCTCAACGTATATGAAAGTCTTAAATCCATACTGACTTGGTTGATAAATCAGATAACCTCTGTCGATTTTAATGATTTCATTGGTGCTTTGATCTTTTAAGTGATCTGCCTGATTCATGACTGCCTGAATTTCCTCAACGGTTTTGGCGTCTTTCCCAATCAATTTTTCAAACTTGCCCGTGGCTGCGACAATGCTGCAGCACGTCGGTTTGTCGAGGAATACAAAGCCGCCCGTTTCAACGCACTCTCTAAAACAAATGGCATCCGTGCCTTCATTTTCAAACTTCAATATTTGATTCAATATGCAGCTGTAAAACGCCTCTACACTGTTTAAAGTAAACAATTTTGAGCTGAGTTTAATAATTTCCTCGAGACCCTTTCTCTGCATTTCAATCACCATGAGGTCACGATAAGACCTTAAGGCCTCATATACCGATGTAAAGAGCCTCGTTGCTGTCAGCTCCGTCTTGAGCCGATAGTCATTGATGTCATAAGCTTCAATGATCTTTTCCTCAGGTGCCTCTCCAGGCTGGCCTGTCCTTAGTATAATCCTGATTTTTTGATTGCAGAGCTCTTCTCTGATATACTCGACAAGTTTTAGCCCCGTGTCGTTCTCTTCCATCACCACATCTAGAAAAATAAGGGCAAGATCGTCATTCGCTTCTAAGAGTTGCTTTGTTTCTTTCCCAGAATAAGCGTGCAGTAATTCTAGCGGATGTCCCTCAAATAAAAAATTGCGAAGGAGCAAATTCGTTGCGGCGTGAACTTCTTTATCGTCATCCGTCACCAATATTTTATAAGGTTTCTTTAATTCGACAGACTTTTTAGGCTCATCATCTGCCAAGAATAGGAGTTCAAAATCAGAGTCATTTAATATCACTGGTTTATTTTCCATAATAAAGCCTCCCACTTATGTGAATTCATTATCTCTATTATATCCAATAAGGGCACGCTCTAAGCATCTGTGTTTCAATAATTGGCCTCGCGTTAAAACCTAATTTTTTTACAAAAAAAACTGGGTTTCATTGAAATAAATCAATGAAACCCAGTCATTTATCTTACCTTGACTCCTATTCGCTAACGAATGGAAGTAAAGCGATAATTCTTGCTCTTTTGATCGCGATAGTAAGCGTTCTTTGGTGTTTAGCACAGTTTCCTGTAACACGTCTAGGAAGAACTTTTCCTCTATCTGTAAGATATCTTTCAAGTTTCTTGATATCTTTATAGTCGATCACGCTGTGTTTGTTCTGACAGAAGCTACAGCCTTTTCTTTTTCTTTTTCTTTTCATCATTGCCATCTTGGTTTTCCTCCTTCACTTCTATTCTTAAAATGGTATGTCTTCGTCATCTTCGATTGCTTGGAAGTCGTCAGGATTGTAATTGCCAAAGTTGAATTCGTCCGTAGACTCATTCTTCGGTTTTTCGGCGCCACTTTGAAGGAACTCCACGCTATTAGCAAGTACATCTGTCGAATACCTAGTTTCCCCAGTATTCGTTTTGTACGAACCAGTCTGAATGTTTCCCTGAACGGCAACCATTCTTCCTTTTGCTAAATAATTGGCGCAAGTTTCTGCAAGTTTACCCCATGCGATTACTCGAATGAAGTCGGCAGTCGGTTGACCTTTCTCTTGCAATTCCGCTTTCTTTTCACGGCTTAAATTCCGATCGATTGCGAGGGTAAAATTAACGACCGCTCTGCCCGTATTCGGAATAAATTTCAATTCAGGATCCCTAACAAGTCTGCCAATAAGAATTACATGGTTCATTTTCCCACGTCCTTTTGACTACTTTTCGTCTTTGTTTATAACGATGTATCTGATAACGTCGTCTGAAATCTTGAAGTTTCTTTCAAGTTCCATTGGAAGAGAAGGGTTAGCTTTGAATGTTACATAAACATAGTAACCTTCTTTAGTTTTTTTGATTTCGTAGGCTAATCTTTTGATACCCCACTCATCAACCCTATCAATTTGACCATCTGCAGAAATGATAGAAGTGAACTTGTTGATAGCTTCTTTTCTGATCTCTTCTTCGATATTTGGCTTGAGGATGAAGATTGTTTCGTAATTTCTCATGTAATGACACCTCCCTATGGACTTAGTGGCCCTACCCCTATGGTAGAGCAGAGAGTATTGCGGACATAACTGCCCACCGTACAGTTTACTATTTTATCATTATACGTTCTAGAATGCAATGCTTTTATTTTAAAATGCGTCAAATGGTCTAAAACCTTCTAAAATTACATAAAATGAAGGCCGATGTCTCCATCCGCCTTCGCTTTAACACTTTTACCGCTAATATTGAATTGGCTGCTCTTTAAGTGCCTCTTTTAGGACCTCTCCGATGCGCTTTACGCCTTCGATGATCTTGTCTTCTGGCATATTGGAATAATTCATTCGGAAGGTATTTTCACGACCGCCATTTGGGAAGAATGAGCCACCAGGCACAAATGCGACATTTCTCAAAATCGCTGCTTCCATCAATACGCGTGCATTGAGATGTGTTGGCATCACACACCAAGTAAATAAGCCCCCCTCAGGGTAAGTGCAAGTCACTTCCGCAGGGAATTCTTTTTTAATGGCATCGAGCATCACATCACGTCTGCGTCTATAGACATTTTTTATTTTCTCCACATGGAGATCCAGATCGTAGAGTTCTAAGTACATATCCAACTCACGTTGAGACATGCTGCTACTTTGAAGGTCTGCACCTTGCTTGACCGTAATGAATTTCTGAAGCACGTCTTCCTTTGCGCATACCCAACCGATTCTTAGACCCGGAGAGAATGTTTTTGAAAAAGTGCCGAGGAAAATCACGCGTCCATCGTCATCCATTGACTTAATTGAAGGGAGCATTTCCCCTTCAAAACGAAGTTCGCCATAAGGGTTGTCTTCTACAATAGGCAAATTAAAACGCTTTGCCACACGAAGCAACTCTTGTCTGCGCTCAAGATTCCAGCTTCTTCCCGATGGATTTTGGAAATCCGGTATCACATAGATCATCTTTACATTGCTTTGATTTTCAAGCTTGCGCTCTAAATCTTCGATAATCATACCGTGGTCATCGGTTTCGACTTCAATAAACTGACATTGATAGGCCTTGAAGGCGTTGATAGCACCCAAGTAGCTTGGACTCTCGCAAACAACATAATCGCCTGGATTGAGAAAGACTTTGCCTGCAAAATCTAACCCTTGCTGTGAACCGCTGGTGATTAAAATGTTGTCGCGCTCAGTCTGAATACCCATTTTTTCCATGCGTTTGGCAATTTTTTCTCTGAGTGGGTTGTACCCTTCTGTTGCACTGTATTGTAAAGCTTGGGCACCCATTTCATTTAATACTTTTACCGCCACCACTTTCATTTCTTCAATTGGAAATAATTCTGGCGCCGGTAAGCCTCCTGCGAAAGAAATAATTTCAGCACGCTCCGTCAATTTCAGTATTTCTCTAATCTCTGATGCCTTAATACCTTCCATTCTATCTGAATAATGTAACCCCATTGCAAAGCACCTCCATTTAATATAACGGAAAAGGTTTGCCCATGAACATTATAACACTTTGTATTAAAAACCGTACATAGAATTTAACGTTTATTCGAAACATTGCAAATTATCTGTCAAAGTTTTGTGAATCAAAATCGACTTTAACTTTTAGACAAAAAAAGAATCAATCGTTTTAGACTGATTCTTTTTGAATGACTTTCTTAATGCGTTTTTCCAAATTGGGTCTTTCAATCCATATTTGCTTTTGACATTTTAGGCATTTGATTCTAAAATCCATTCCGACACGCAAAATTTCAAACTGATTGGAACCGCAAGGATGTGTTTTTTTAGTCTCGACCACATCGCCTATTTTTAAGTCCATCGGCATGATTAATCCCTCCAAACTTGTAGCGTTGGGATTTTGAGACCATTCTCCCGAATCATATGATACAGTTTCATATTTTCTTTTGGCCGTTCATCCAATATGGATAAGACTTTTTCAATCGTGTCTAAGCCCACTTTGAGCGATAACCCGCAGCTCGCAGAAATTTCGCGCGGCGTCGGCACCATTTCAACGGCAATTTCTGCCAAAATGGTCTTCTCCGTGCTAATGGCTAAGTGCGTGGACTCAAAGGTAATGATGTAAAACTCTTTTTCTAACATAGCTATGAACTCCCTTTTAACCTTTAAAACTATATTTGGATGATGTTTTTCGCCTTATTCAAAAGTTCCACAATGGTATACATGTTTGTCACGCCACCCACTGCCAACTGCTCTTTAGCGTTATAATAATCAAGACAGGTGCCACACGACAATATTTGTACCCCTTGCATTTCAAGGGTTCTTAGATATTCTAACACCGGTGACGTTTCAAGAGTGAGTGTAATGCCGCCGTTAAGGAATAGAATGGCCTTTGGATAAGGTTCCATTTCTGTAAGTGTATAGAAAAATCCCTTGATTAGCACTTCGCCCAATTGGTTATTGCCTTCTCCAAACTTATCTTTGCCCACCAAAATGACTTGCTCGCCCATCTTAGGCTTCCCTTGCGGCAGTGCCTCAGGCGATATTTCCATTTCGTCTTTAAAAATATCAATATGGAAAAACCCATCGACTTCTCTAACCTGATACTGCAAATTCAGGCTCTTGGCATACTTCGTAACATTTTCCTTCGCAATGGCATTGTCTACAATCGTGGTTATTTGACCTTCCAATAATTCTTCAATGGCCTTTTTAGTCTGAATGACTGGTTTGGGACAGCTAAGTCCTCTAGCATCGACTTCCTTAATCATTTGATCACCTCAATAAATAATATATCAGATATAGTAAGAGATTGTTATTGTAAAAATAAATAGCCCACTGCGAATTCTGAATGGCATCGATTAGCCAAGGCTTATGCATAAACGGCAAAATAAAGGTAATGACGGTCATTAAAACAAGTACGCTAAATCCCCCTCGTATGAAGCCCACCAAAATGCCACCTAGCTTATTGGCTTCTTTTAATAGGGGCAACTTCATCACCTTATCTGCGACAATGGCTAAAACACCAAGCACCGCAATGATTGCAAAGGCAATCATCATAAAACTAAGGCCATTGATCATGGTATCGGCAATTTTCTTCGCTAAATCACCAAACACCATTTGATTCACAGCCTCGTGGGACTGGTTCAAAATATCTGTCGGCAATTGGCTGAGTACTTTGGGCAGGTTCAGCTGTCCTCCGAAATTTCCGGTTGCCGCTGCTTGTTCTAACTGCGCCGGACTCGAAAAATTCTTTGTCAGGCCTATGTAAATATTGTGTTCTAAATTTTTAAATACGTCATAATGTGCTAATAAATAAGTCGCAAGTGCCTTATAATACAGTTTTGCAACAATCAAAGCGACAATCCAACCTGACAATTCAATCATCGCTTTTGCCATTCCTTGCCGAAAAGCTCTAAAGACTTCACCGCCAATAATGACGAGTACCAATATGTCCATCCAGTTCATTCCTAGACCTCCCTAATAGCTGAGCTTATACCATTCAAACCGATTTTCGTACTCAAAGCCAATTTCTTTGTCATTGATCCATAGAATTTCCTTTAGACCATTTTCCACTGTTTTAGAACCTAACGTTCTGCCTTTAAAGTCCATGATGACCACCTGACTCTCACCCAAAATCGCCAATCGATTTTCACCTAAAAACAACCGGTCTACCACCATTGGCACTTTTGCCTCAAACAGCCAAGTCCCTTCTGGCGAGAGAACCGAAACAGTATTTTCGCTGCGCGTATCTTCAAGTGCCTTGTCCTCAATCACCAAATTATAGGCCGAATAGCCATTTTCGTTAAAATTAATTCGATTGATCAGCCGATCTGATTCCTGATTCCATAAGTTATCGTTTTCGTCGCTAAAAGCGAGTATGCCTTTATCTGAAACGCCTACAAATTCTTTCTTATAACCCGAAATACGCGAGAGAATCCGGCTGTTAAAATTCCTTGCACCTTTCATCTTGCCATCGACGCCAAAAAGAAACACGTTGGTATTAAACCCTTCTTTTTCGACAAAAAATACACTTACTGCAATCAGTTTTAAATCAGGTGCGTAATCAATGTCTAAAATTTCGGGATAAGGCAAATCAATAACCGCCTCATCGACGCCTTTTTGATTGATGACCAAAATCTTCTTTTCTAGACCCTTGTAAAGAATGGCATAGTCCTCGCTTTTTGCAATGATTCGATCGACTTTTCCCAGACCTTCTCGCTTAATTTTTATATTTCCGTTTTCATCTAAAATAAAAAAGTCACCACTGTCTTTTTCAACAAGAAAAATACGATTGCCCACCGCAGATACCAATACTTTTGTGCCACCGTAAGGCTTTTCCCAAAGCAGTTTTCCATCGGCTTGATACGCCTGAAGTTTTCCTCCTTCAGCCTTAATCATGCGGCTGCCTGCCTTTTGAACGACTTTCCCTTCACTGACCTTTACCGTAGAGCTATAGTTTAGAGTGGTCACAGCGTTAAATTGGACGCCTCCTAAATTAAGACCACCTCTGACAAGTGAAATCAAACTTTCAACATTAAAGGCCAATAATAGGCATGAAATTAAAACAATCAAAGAAGTGATGCTGCGTTTTCGTTTTCGCGCTTTGATTTCTTGTAATTTGCCTGCTGGTATCTCTGATTTTTTTTTCAAAACCTATCCCCCTACAATGCGTTTTTTTACAATTGCTTGAATGCTTAGATAAGCAGCAGCCGTATCCATGTCTTCAAACGGCTCCGTCTTATCAAACATTACCCGAAGAACCCTCGCTTCTGGCAATTTCAAGAGTCGCTTAGCGCCAAAATCGCCTTCCAAAGACAATAATTTAGCTTTCCAATCTCGATGAAAAACCACCGGGCTGTATGTCACATCGCCAACACAAGGCACAGCAATATTGGAATCGCTCTTTAAAAAAGCTTCAAAAAGCATGTTGCACACGTCTTCGCTTAACAGCGGCTGATCGCCCATCACAAAGGCCCACGCTTTAATGGATTCGTCCCACCTCTGCGAAACACCCAATTTAATGGCCTCGCTCTGGCCTAAGTGCGCCCTCGGATTGTAAATCAACCTGAAGTTAAAGTCTGCCAACTGCTCTTTCACAGTGTCTTCCTTATATAGCGCAACCACGCAACCCACTTTGAGTTGGCTGATCATCTCTCCCACTTTGTAAATGCAGGACTGCCCTTCGACGGGAAGCAGCAGTTTGTTTGCCCCCATGCGCTCTGAACTGCCAGAGGCCAATAAAATAATGCCGATTGCGCTTAAGTCTAAACCTGGCGCCATGGAATCACCTCAATGGGTTTGTGCGAAAGCGCTCTTACTGCGTCGACAAACGCTTCCTGTTCTGGTCTGACCTGCGTAATGAGAACGCAGCCCGACGTTTCTTCGGGGAGTCCGCGAAAAAGTCCTTCAGGGTGATTGATTAACCGTGCAACCACTTCTGGCGAAATCAAATCTCCAATTTGTGTTTGCGTGATTTCTAACAAACGCTCCACCCGATGGACGCGATCCTTTGAGACCGCTTGTCCAAACACACTTGCTCCAATTACGCCATAGACTAAGTCCATGCCACTACAGTAAACTGGTTCTTCTAAATTAGGCGCTTTAATAGGCAAATGTTTCGATCCATCAATTTCTATTAATTTCCAAACATCTGTATAATTATTCATTTTTTCGATATTTGCCAACTTTGGAGATAACCCTTTGCCTTCTCGGTTTAACCGAGAAAACCATTGAGTTACAGAATCGTCCGACAAATCGTTGTAGTTAAATGTTTCACGTGCGACAACTCTAAATTCAAGCTTATTTTCAGCGGGAAACATCTTCGTTGTTGTGGTTATTAATACTTTTTCGTGCATAATATGCAATTCGCGTGCAACCTGATAAAGGCTAGTTGTTTTGCCACCCGCACCCGAAAATCCAATGCAAAGCGCCCGGTTAAGTTTTCGCCTAAGTGAGTCTATGTTTTCTAGCAAGTAGCCAGCACCCTCTTTCATTGCACGCTTCTAATAAACAGTTTTGTTTTGCACATTGCCTATTCTTCTTCTGCCACTCTTTCTCTAGGCGGTTTTTGACCGAAATATTGATAATAGTAGCACTTAATTTTACCATTGAAGAGTTTTCTGTTTTTAGTTGCCTTTTTTCCAAATGCGTGTTCAAAGCCGTCATGAGCCGTGATGAGGTTAAACGACCACGTATCATTTGGCAACAATTTTTCGCCCATCAATTTATAGAGTGCCGCCGCTTCTTCAGCATCGCCGAGACGTTCGCCGTAAGGTGGGTTGGTAATGACATAGCCGTATTTTACTTTTGTGCTGAAATCTTTGATATCTCTCACTTGGAAATGGATGTCGTCCTCTAAGCCCGCTAAATCGCTATTGATTGCAGCTTGTTTGACGCTTCGTGGGTCGCAGTCGTAGCCTTGAATGTTCAAGCTTACCTCGTGATTGATGGCAGCATAGGCTTCGGTTCTAACTTGCTTCCAAACCTCCGCAGGAATAAATGACCACTGTTCGCAGGCAAATTTCCGGTTTAAACCTGGCGCAATGTTTCTGCCAATCATCGCTGCTTCTATCAAGATCGTGCCCGAACCACACATTGGGTCTACAAGCGGTATTTTAGGGTTCCATCGGCTAAGTTTGATGAGTGCCGCCGCCATTGTTTCACGAAGTGGGGCTTCATTTCCATGTTCACGGTATCCTCTTCGGTGTAAGCCTTCACCAGACGTATCAATCATCACCGTCACGACATCTTTTAAAATGGCCACTAAAATAGATACCTTTGCGCCTGTTTCTTTGAACCAGTCTTTTTTATACACCGATCTTAAACGCTCTACCGCCGCTTTTTTAGAAATGGCTTGAATATCTGACAAGCTGAACAGCTGTGATTTTACCGATTTTGCGTTGACTGGAAATTCTCCGTCTTCAGAAATATAATCTTCCCAAGTGATTTTCTTGACTCCTTGGAACAAATCTTCAAAACTGGTTGCTTTAAATTCGCTAATTTTAATAAACACTCGGTCTGCTGAGCGAAGCCAAAGATTGGCCATGCAGATCCCTTTTTCGTCGGCGTCAAACTCAATTTTCCCATTTTCAACCGTCACATTTTCAAAACCAAGTGCTCTTACTTCATCTGCCACTACTGACTCTATGCCAAATGCTGCTGTCGCAATCATTCTATAAATCGCCATAATATTCTCCTCACTTCTTCAAGGGCTTGCCTTAAAATCTTATCATTTCTATATAGCTACCGCCTTAATTATAACACAGGTGTCAAGGGGTTTTCTTGTCTAAACAATGAAAAAGAGGCTTCCTAATCTGCAGATTAGAGTGCCTCTTTTTTGAATAGCGCATTATCCTATTTCAAGTATTTTGCAACCATTCTTAATAAATTGTTAATGTCTACCGGCTTCGGCAAATAGTCACTAAAGCCATAGGTAAGCAAATATTCCTTCTCCGAATCAATGACCTTTGCGGTACAGGCAACAATTGGCACTTGTCTTCTTCTATGTTTCTCAATTTCATCAAAAGCTTCAAGTCCGTTCATTACCGGCATCATAATGTCCATAAATACCAAATCAGGCTTTTCAGCCAAATACAATTCCACTGCTTCTTTACCATTTTTAGCAAAAATAAGTTCGTAGTCTTCCTGCAAATGAATTTTATAGGTCACTCGACCGACCACTTCATCTTCCGCGATCAGTATGGATTTTCTTTTGAAATGGTTCATTACATCCGCTACTTGCAGATTCTCTTCATGAATAATTTCGCCGTGTTTGTGATCCATTTTTTCTGATTTATATGCCATCCTAAAATTCAACTTTACTTGCGTCCCACGCCCATACTGGCTATCTATTTCTAGACACCCATCCATGCCTTTAAGGGTATTATGAGCTGTTAAAAGTCCCAACCCTTTCATTTCAATAGCTTGATCAAAATAGTCTTTTATACAATTCTCTTTTAGCAGACTCTGAATTTGCTCCAAGCGCTCCGATGTCAAACCGACGCCACTGTCCGTTATCACAATTTGCATTTTAACGTGACCATCTTCCGTTTTTTCTTGCGCATAAAAATCAACTTTTACATTGCCATTTTGAGTATTTTTAATGGCATTTTCCATTATATTCATAAGAATGCTGTTCATCCTAAACAGATCGCCAATCAATTTTTTGGGCACCATCTTTGATCGATGGACTTCTAGATTAATATTTTTTTCGCGCGATTTTTGCTTAAATCGATTGTAGATCTCGTCTATCAATTCTGTAACTTCAAATGGCACATAGACCATTTGCACGCCTGTTTCTTCCATAGAAAACAAATCATTCAAATTTCCGACGCGACGCAGTGTTTTTTCATTAAGTTCAATAAGTGATGTCAGCCACTCAGAATTTTTATATTCATCTAAGTGATGCAAGTAACTAAGTTGATCCGACATATCTTCAATGTCATTTTTTACATCGTTTGAAAGCTTATGAATAAATTCTAGGCGACCCATCGTCTCTTTCTTTGAACGCTGAAGCTCTGCATCCAAATGCTCTGATAAAAATTGACGTTCATTGGTTGAGCAAATACGGTCAGTGACATCTCGGCTAATTTCGATCACCGAAACAATGCGCCCCCTTGAATCTTTTACAGGAATACCGGTTTTTTCCCAGTATACCGTGTCCAGTCCATTACTACTCAGATACGACATAACCCCTTTTTCAATAGCCCCAGTCTCTATGCATCTCCTACAAGGGCAATTTTCACAAGGACTTGTACACTGATGAAATACTTCATAGCAATTTTTATCCCACAATCCAGGGTTCATTTTTAAAACAGCCTCATTGGCCCAAGTTACCTTGAAATTCCGATCAACCGTAACAACGTTATCAGGCATTAAATCCAGAATTTCTTTATAAAAACTTGCTTCAAATTTGCTTTTATCTTCAGCGGGATAACTTTCTTTGTCTCTAGATCTAATTTTTAGCCAGCCAGTGTTGTTTTTCTCCATATTTGCCCCCAAGATATTTGCCTCAAAGTATTTTTAAGATTTATTACCGCCGTCACAGCAGTTAATGCTTTAAAAACTTTGTTTCGCATATCGTATACCTTATTATATCAATTGCTTAAGGTATTTGAACAGCAGTTTTTTTAACAATTAGGAGAATCCCTTCTTGCTGTGCTAAAAATAAAGCTTTAAGTTTTTCTGGCGACCCTTCTACCGTTATCAAATAATCACTTCTATCATTTAGACTGTTTTCTAAGGTTACTTCTTTAATGGTTATATCCTCAATCAAATCGCTTGCACCTTGTCTGTATGATAAAAGATTAATTTTCTCACCTACAGCCAATTCACCTTTGTGGCTCTGTTCCAAATTCAACTTAAGAACCATCGTTTGAACAGGTCTTGATTCGTTTTTCTTCACGAAATCGGATTCTACTAAGATTTTCCCACCCACTAAAGAATTGTTCAGGGATTTGCCAATTAAAGCTTCTAATTTAACAATTTTTAGCGTTTTAGCCGATTGATCGTACAAGCTTATTTTCGTTAGAAGCGCCCTATCGATTACCGTTCCAACCTCACAGTTTTGTGTCAGTAAATATGCCACAGTGCCTTGTTCCTTTTGCCAGAATTGTGTCATCAAAAAAAGTTCTATGCCGACTGCCATCATGGCACATAAAACTGCTATCGCTATCCACTTACGTCGCATTTTAACAATCCTCATTTCTCTATTTTAATGTCTAACGGTCACTCGGAAATTCTCTGACACAATTGATCCCAAAATGCAATTTGCCCGATTCTGATAACAAAAGACCGACTACGGTGGTTGGTTCATACATCACCCGAAGTTGTACCTCTAAAGTTGGTGGCTGGGTCATAGAAAACTCACAAATTTCGACCTGGCACTGCTCTCCAGCCTGCTTATTTTCTATTTTTTTATAATACAACTCTAAATAAGATTTTGCTTTTTCCTGAACAATAACGCGCTGTGTTTGCGATAAGGCCTCCGTCTCCAATTGCCATTCTAGGCCGTCTAGCACATTTTCTGTTGCACTGATCCACTTCAAGCTATAAACGCCGTAGGTATAGGTTTCAAATAAAAAACACATAAATGGCGCCATTAAGAATACTAAAGTCATAAAGCTTAAAATAACCATTTCAAGTCCGCCACTACCTCTCTCAGTTGATAATGCGCTTGCCATAAACTTTTCCTTTATATTCATAAGTCACTACGCGCTCCTCGAACGTCAGAAATCCACTCGGCAGACGAAGTCGTAATTCACCTCTTATGGTGAACAGCTTTTCCTCTCGTCTTTTTAGCTGTCCTTCCTGAGGACTTTGAATTTCTAATTCACTAAGTCCCATCTGAGTAAGTTCATTGGTTAGTCTGTTTCTCAGTTCGATGTTTAAGCCTTCGCTGGCATTTACCTGATACATGTAATCTCTGCAAAGCTGGTCTAATTGAATCTTTTGATAAAGCGGCAATAAATACAAAATTGCCGCAACCAGACAAAATGCAATGAGTAAAGTACCCATCATTGCAGCAATCCATTTTCCAATGTCCATTTAATTGCCCGTCGTTCTAAAAATTTGTCCACTCATCGTAGTATTCCACCAAGTCGTCATAGAGGTCATAAAGCCCGAACTCAATGTTCTTAACCCTGGCATGACAATAAATGCGCTGATGATTAATACAACCGCAAGGCCTAGTGCAATATCTAGCGCAAATTGTCCGCGTTCGTTTTTTATCATTTCTGTAATTTTACTACGACTATAATGCCAAATTTCTTTTATCCACATCATAAATAACCTCCCTCAATATGTTTAAATAAATATCATTTTTGTCGCACGATTCATTTCATAAAGCATTGGCATTGCGAGCAATACGAATACGACAAGACAAAGCACTATTGCGATGGCTATGCCTTTGGCGTGAATCATATTGGTCTGAGCTTCTAGCGCCACATAGTAACGTCTGAGCATTAAATGTTCTTGTTTTTGAATCATTTCGTAATGATCACCGGTTAAAATACCTTGCTTGAGAATTGAAACCAGTACGTGAACTTCTTGACCTTCAATCCGTTTGGTCAATTCCTCTGTCGCTAAATCAATATCCATCGTTCTAAAATAGGCAGATGAAAAGCCAAACATCGCCTCCTTTAAAAAAGGTTCCTCGACTGCTTCGTGAAGATATCGAATCGTTTCCGTCGTTTTCATTCCGGCCGTCAGCTGCAGCGCTAAAAAACGATATATTTTGTAAACCCCTGTTGCAAATTCAACTTGCCGCTCTTTTATACGAATGGCAGTAAAAATCCAAAATACTCCTTCTAGTATGCCAATGAACAAAATAGCATTCCAAAATTCAAGTGGATTTGCCAAAACAGCAAGCACCGCTGTCACAACAACAATAAACGCCCAAATGACTGTTCGTTTATGCGACGTCTCGGATTTATAGCCACACCTTTGCCATCTATTAAAATGCCATTTCCAACAAGCTGAATTCATCAGACTAATTTTAAGCCGGGTTTCTCTTTTGTACCTTACCCTCCAATCATTTAGTTGATTGCTTGTCCATTTCCGACTTGACCTTGCGGTCTCCACCAATGCAAATAAAGCAAAAATTGATATGGTTGTCACTGTAACTAATAGCAGCAAGCCTATTAACATCCAGGGATTCTGAATCCATTCAATCTTGATCATAGTGAAGTCCTCCCAAGAATGACAAGACCACTAGGAACGATAAAGTACTAAGCAGCGATTTTCCCATAATGGTTTCCACATAAAAACTGGATAATACTTTATTGGTTTTTAACAACCCATAAATTAAAACAAATGCACCCATGCAGAGGCCATTGATTAACAGTTTATATTTGACCTGTGTCAGTTTTCGTTTTGTCACCTCTATTTGAAGTTGATAGGTTTCTTCTTCAAATCCCTGTAGTAGTTTTGGCAAATCTCCGCGTTGGTTGATTAATCGCTCCAAACAGGAAATAAAATGTCGCATCGTTGTCCCTTCAAATTGTTCTGATAAATTTTCAAAAGAACTCTTGGTTGATAAGCCATTTGTAGATTCAATCAAAAATTGCTTGAACGGTTTTGACAATCTTGGATGAATGCCACTCTGTTCGAGTTGTCCAAAACAAAAATAAATATCCGGTTGGATTTGCGCCCATCTGAGGAGAATGCCAAAAAAACTTGGAAGTGCATTTACAAGTTGATAAGAACGGTACATTTTAAATAATTCTAAAATTTGAAGGGGCAAAAGAAAGCCAAGAAAAAAGCCGCTTACCATCAAACCTTCTATTCGAAAAAGATGCCACAACCAATTGCTTGTCAAAGCAGCCACCACAAAACAGATTCCCACAAGCTGCCAAGCGCTTACTCCCGAGCAACGCTGCCAAAATCCAGTTTCAAGCAAATACTTTTTTTCAAATTTTGCCTTCATATTTAGACGAAAACCCATTTTTTCTTGTTCCTGAATGCTTTTAATTGATCGATAATGTCCAGTTTTTGATTCTGACAAATACGAGTATTGATTGACTTTAAAATTGCGCTGTTTTATTTTTAGAAAATACTCAGCACTGATCAGATATAAGCTAACCACTATTAAACACATCACAATCAAATGCGGAAACATCAATTTAAACAGTTGCATCATCTATGTCACCTATTTGAAAACTGTAAACTTGGCTTAAAGTGTTTTCGCTTCCTTTCGTCTTTTTAAAACGGCTAATAGAAACCACCTTAAAGTCTTTTAAATAAATGATGTAGTCCAGACTCTTTCTGATCATATCCAGAGCAATATGTTCTCCAATGCCTAAATCAGAAATTTCGCTAAGAACCAGCAACCTGAAAATAGCCTCTTCTTCTCCCGCACTATGGATTGTTCCCATGACCCTATGATCTGTATAGCCCGCCTTAACAAAATCCCACGCCTCTGGGCCTGTTATTTCACCAATGCAATAACCATCCAAAGACATGGTTAATCCATCTTTGATGAGCGTGTTCAGCGTCACCTGTTTTCCGTAGTTGCCTCTGATCAAGACCCTTTGAACCATAGCCGTTGGACTTTCGGGGTATATTTCTGTATCGGATTCGCAAATTAAGAGTCGTTGTGTCTGTCCAATTTCATTGATTATGGCTCTCATCAATGTTGTTTTACCCGCAGCCCCTTTTCCGCAGATTAGAAATCTGCTTGAACTTAATGCCATCTTTCTAATAATTTGAAGCGATTGTTCGTCTATCATCTCGTGTCCTTTAAGCGATTCCAGATCATATGCAGTTTCGCGATGCTTGCGAATGGATAGAAAGGTTCCTTGCGCTGACCTTGGTGGAATCACGACATTAATGCGCAGTTTTAAATTCTCATCCGCCACCCTTGCATGGTTGTCATTTTCATTCAAAATACCCCCATTGCGAATGACAATTAACTTGCAGAAGTTCTCAAAAGCCTTCTCTGATGAAAATGTAACTGGAATAGACCGCATTTGACCAAATTCTTTCACAAAAAAATGGTCATACCGAGTTCCAATCAGGTCAGTTGTATTGATATGTTCTAAGTATTTTTGTAAAACACCATAGCCAAACATATGGTTTATTATTTCCTGTACCAGTTCCCCTCGGCCAATATAACGCCCACTTCGATCAATCATTTTAGCAATCTCAAGTTCCAAAACAGACTGCTTAACGGTACCCGCTTCTACTTTTGTCAAAAGTTCCGCATGATCTGAAATGAGCTGTCCAATAATTTCATTAAACCAGTCTTCTTGTTCCGTTTCTTTCATGTACAAGCCTTCATTAAAAAAAGGCTCATTTAGACTCGCAATTAAACTCATATAGTTTCCGCCTGTTGTTGTATTCGCTTTAATAAAGGTGTGTAAATTTGCTTTAAAGTGGCATACTTCTTTTTAAGATACCCTTCTCCAGTCAGAGCGCACTTTTGCCTTTCCGCTAATTTAGAAACATTGCCTAAATAATTGCCACGGGTCAAACTCTCGATAAAGCCAATTTCTAAAATCCCAAGTGGATCATCTTCAAAGACAACCCAAGCTTGCTTTTCAATTGAAATATGCTGTTTCTCTTGAAGTAAGAGGATCAATTGATGATGGGCGCGAATTGCTTCTATTTCAGGCGGAAGTCCTGAGAGAATTATATCGGCCATATGCATCGCCATTAAAGTAAAGCCATCATAAGGGTATTCATTCGTCTTTAGAATAACCACATCATAATAGTTAGCGGCTTTGTCAATGAGTAAGGATAAATCTTCCGCTTTATAATACTCATAGTCTGTCATTTGATAGACACCCGTTAATACATGGCACGAAGGAAAGCCTTTTAGCGCTTGAGTGCTTTTGAAAAACGTCTCGCGTTGAATGGCGCCTTTTTTCGCGCAATCCAATAACACATTTAAACCTGTAGCGCTCACTTTAGTAAAAAATTCATATGCTTGAGGCAGCATTGGCTTTACGCCCATAAACACATCTGCCGACGGCGCCAGTCTGTCCAAATCCATTACCAGCACTTGAACTCCCTCGCTACTTGCAACGACTGCTGCGAGCTCATATGCTAGAGCGGATTGTCCATAGACACATAGCTTCATTCTTGGAAATGATTTAGGCGCTGGCGTTTTATCGGGCGTTCTATTTTTTAATGAAAATAAGTGCCATTTACTTTGAAACTGGTACATCAAGGGAATTCTCGATTCCTCTGGAGTCTGGCAAATCAAAACAGTCTCTTCAACTGCAATTGATGAGTGGACTTTTGCAATTGCTTGCTGTTGTTTTGTCCTTGGTTTAAAGAGCCTCTGAAACAAAACCTCTGCGCTATAGTCCGATTCAAGTAAAAACTCATCTGCACAGACCATGCACCTTTCTTTAAAACCATCTAGCTCATCCGAAGATAACTTCCTTTCCAACTCAAGTGAAAGTACCAATAGCAAATTGCCTTTATAGGTTTTTTTTTCTGTAAACAATAGCACTTTCTCGTATTCTGAATAAGTGCTTATGACCCAAACCACCACATTTTCTTGATCACTTATCAATCCTTGCTCTTTCGACAATAGTCTAAAAGAGACCTCTTTCTGATGGTATAAAATACGATGCTGCCACAGCAAACGATCGCTAGCCATTTCTGCAATTAATTTAATGCGCATGTAGCCCTCCTAGTAAGTGGAATATATTTACATTAACCATAAAGCAATTGCCTTAATTTGTCAATCGTCTGTATGTGCTTTTTAGTCTTATTTTTCATATTTGAACGTAAAAAAAGGATGACCCATTATCAGGCCATCCTCTTTTTTGAATTTAAATCAGTTTACTGTAATGTGGTTTACAACTTCCTACGTCCTTCTAATGCCTTCATTAGAGTCATCTCGTCTGCGTATTCCAATTCGCCGCCGACTGGTATTCCATGAGCCAATCTGGTCATTAATATACCCGTCCCTTTAAGCAGTTTTGAAAGATACATTGCCGTCGCCTCACCCTCAATGCTAGGGTTCATCGCCATGATTAGTTCTTCCACTTGGTTTTCTGTTTGAAGTCGAATAACCAATTCCCTAATTTTAATATCTTCTGGCCCGATCCCATCCATCGGCGAAATCGCACCATGAAGAACATGATAGAGTCCATGAAATTCCTTTGTTCTCTCAATGGCCAATAAATCTCTTGGATCCTCAACGACACAAATCACTTTATGATCTCTTTTAGGATTTGAGCATATATAGCAAGGATCCACATCGGTTAAGTGAAAGCACCTTGAACAATACTTGATTTTTTTCTTTGCCGTTATAATCGCCTCAGCAAAATTTACGGCATCTGCCTCAGACTGATTGATGATAAAAAATGCCAATCGTTGAGCCGATTTTCTACCAATCCCAGGTAATTTTGCAAACGCCTCAATTAACTGTGCAATCGGCTGGGGGAAGGACTGAATACTCATCTTAGAACATTCCAGGAAGATTCATTCCGCCTGTCATTTTTCCCATTGCCTTAGAAGAAGCTTCTTCGGAAGATCTAATTGCTTCATTGACCGCAATTAGAATGAGATCTTGAAGCATTTCGATATCTTCAGGATCGACAACTGAAGGTTTTAATGTAATTGAAATAACTTCTTTTTTACCATTAACCTTCACTTGTACAGCACCACCGCCTGCACTCGCATCATATACCTGAAGTTCAAGCTCTCCTTGTACCTTCTGCATATCATCTTGCATTTTTTGAACCTGCTTCATCATGCTGTTCATATTGAAGCCACTGCCGCCACCCGGCATCATTGGTTTTTTTCCTTTAGCCATTGTGTTACCTCCTCATAGTCTTCACTAGTCAAATTTATTATATATAAGTTGGAATCATTTTTCAACTTACTTACAAGTTCCCTTATGCCTCATGTAATCTTTATTCCATAATGTCTAATTTTGAAGCATGCTCACCCAACATTTTCTTTAAGGCCTCCAACGAATGGTCGTCTTCATCAGTCTTGGGCTTTTTTAATTGAAAAGCTTCCAAAAAATCAAATTGCACCCTTACAGAATATCCTGTAACTGCAAAAATTGCTTTCTCTACTTCAGATCGATTTTCTTCTTTCTGAATGGCATTCAAATGAAACCCATATAAATCTGGATAACCAATTTGAACAATTTTACCGCTAACGCCCACAAAGGTTCCTTCAATAAGTAACGCACCTACGCTGGCTTTCTTGTTCTTTGTCAAATGATTGATAACCTCTTGCCATTTTGCCTCAATCACATCGGCATTAGCATCACCAACCACTGCAACTACATTTGTTTCAATCACAGGTTCAATTTCAGCCACTTCTTTTGATGGATTCATATCAACCGCTTTTACATCGGCTGCTTTTTGATTTTTTTCGATTGCCTTAGGCATTTCGGTTTTAGTCATTTGTGACTGAGTTGCCACTTTTAATGCCATTTCAGGGCTTGCCAATTTAACCAAGGTCATTTCGAGCATAATGCGCGTATTGGTTGACCATTTGATTTGCTGATCTAAATCAATCAATTGAGTCAAATTTTTCAAAATTTTATCAAGACCGATTTTTTTCGCTTGCTGCTCAACCACTTGTAAATCCGCCGTGGTCTTAACCATCTTTGAATAACTTCCTGTTGACGCAATCATCATCAAATCTCGATAGTAATCGATTAAATCTTTTACAAATTGGTTTATATTTTTACCATCTTGAATCAATTGCTGAATACTTTCAAAGATTTCAATATAGTGGCTGTTTTCAATTTGATTAACCAACTTTGAAAGAACGTCTGCCTCAACCAATCCAAGTGACCTTACCACCAGCTCTGCCGTCACCTTATTCTCACCTGCAGATAAACACTGATCCAGCATGCTTAAAGAATCTCTTACAGCGCCATCCGACTTTTTTATTATCATCTCAAGTGCTTCAGGCTCCCAAATCACATGATTTGCATCGCAAATAAAACTTAATCGATCTAAAAGCGCTTCTCCACTGACCCGTTTAAAATCAAATCTTTGACATCTTGAGAGAATTGTTGCCGGTAGTTTATGAGGTTCTGTTGTCGCTAGTATAAAGACAACATAACTAGGTGGCTCTTCCAATGTTTTCAGCAGCGCATTAAATGCCCCTGTTGAAAGCATATGTACCTCATCCACAATATATACTTTATATTTAGAACGCGAAGGCGGATATTTAACATTTTCCCGCAACTCTCTAATGTCGTCAACGCCATTATTTGAAGCAGCATCAATTTCAACAACATCCATAAGTGATTCATCAAGAATCCCTAAACAAATTTCACACTGATTGCAGGGGTTATTATCCACTGGTGAAAGACAATTGATTGCTCTAGAAAAAATCTTTGCTGTTGATGTTTTCCCTGTTCCACGTGTTCCTGAAAATAAATAGGCATGTGCAATATTGCCTGTCTTTACTTGGTTTTTTAGCGAGTGAATTAAATCATTTTGACCAACAACTTCCTCAAAAATTTTAGGACGCCATTTCCGGTATAAAGCGGTATAAGTTGACATACTCATTTCCTTTCTATAGTTCTTCATTAATAATCTGAAGTAGTTTTTCAGGATTGTCTCTAAATATCGCTAAAATTGCTGAAGCTGCACCTGGATGAAATTGTGTTCCAGAGTATTTTTCAACTTCTAACATGGCTAAAGCGATATCTTTGGCACCCGAATATGACCTAGTGCTAGTCATTGCATCTACAGCGTCAGCAACACCAATAATGCCTGCCGCCAGTGGTAATTCATCAATTTCTATTTCTGTCGGATAGCCTTTTAAATCAAATCTTTTGTGATGCAACAAAATGCCGTCGATAATCGGCTGACTCAGGTTGATCGGGGTTATAATTTTATAGCCAATTGCCGGATGTTGTTGGATTGCACGAAACTCATCATCGCTCAACTTTCCTTTTTTGGTTAATATTTTATCGAAAATCCCTATTTTACCTATGTCATGAAGAATTCCTGAAATTTCAATTTCTTCGATGTATTTTTCGGAATGAGATAATTTCTCAGCAATTAATTTGCCCATCTTAGAAACCCTGAAAGAATGTCCCTCCGTATAAGCATCCTTAACTTCTACCGCTGTCGCTAATACTCTAATGGTATTGAGATATTCTTCTTTAAGTGTTTTATATAGCTGTGCTTTATCAATTGCTATCGCAGATTGGTTTGCAATAATTTGTAGCACTTTTAAATCAGAATCACTCATTTTTTTTGAAGATGCAATTGTGAAGAATCCAATAATTTTTTGATCAAACCGCAACGAAAGAATAACATAGTCTTGGATGGACACATAAATGGATTCATTGGCAACTCTAAAACTTTGATAAAGTGCCTCGCCTCTTACAATTTTCTGTTTTTCGAGAAGTTCTGAAAGGAGCTCACTCGAAATGGCCAATTTTACCGAACCAATTTGTTGCTTATAAAATCCGCCAATTTTATAAATAACAGCCTCCGAGTCTTCCATTAACCCAATAAAGCAAAGATCGGGATGAAGTAACTGTTCAATCTTCTTTACAATTTCTTCTAACAATTCGTCTAGCAATATATTGTTTGCAAGCACCCAACTAATTTGACCGGTTATATCCATCTCCTTATTCCGTCTTAAAGTCATGTGATGAAGAATCCAATCGTCGGTAATATTTCGCGCAAACCCCTGTATACTTTTTAAAAAATTGTTCTCCATGATTCTTTTGGTATTGACCATCATAAACGCTCGATCTTCAGTATTGTTTTTCGAAAAATAAACGCTTACGTTTGATAAATCTACGCATTGCATCTGCTCAACAAAGGTTTCAACAGAATCACCACTCTCAAGTTCTAGAATAAACTGTTTTAAAGGATAGCCAACAAATAGTTCCACGGGATACCCAAGTTTATCTTCCACCGATTGATTTACAAAAGTAATGATTCCCTCTTCATCCATTGTCCAGATGAGTTCTCCAATATTATTGATTAATGCCTCATGTTTATTCTTTGAAACGCCAAGTAAATCCATTGCAGTTCTGAGCTGTTCGTAAGAAACCTCTAATTCACTGTTCAATTCAATAAGTTGACGGTTCTTTTTGCTTACCACATTCCCAGATTCAAGAATTTCTTTGTAATTTGAAGTTTCAATTTCCGCCAACTGATTAAACGACTCGTAAATCTGTCCAAATTCGTCCTTGTAACTTACTTGAATCCGACTTTCAATATCTCCGTTAAGAATATTTTCAACTGCGACTTTTACCGTATGAATTGGGTAATTAATTTTTCTCGACAATACAACAGAAATCATCATCCCGAATATGGCAACAATAAAAACTTTTACAAGAAAACCATTTTGGTAGTTTCTGATTTGCGTAATCGCTTGGCTATAATCTCTAAACACCGCAACGTGAATATTGGTGGCATCATCGCCCTCATAAATTCCCATATATTGATGCTCTCGATTGCTTACCGTCGTAAATGAGTTCCTATTATAATAGGCATCATATGGATCAAGTAGTTCCTGCTTATTTTGAGTGAATAAAATTTCTTGATTCACAAAAATACTATAAGTAATAAATTGATCATTTAAAATTGATTCCACTGCAGAGATTAATTCTTTTAAATGTATTTCTTCTTTAATGAAGTAATTTAAACCCAGTTTAGAATTAAAATCTTTTGCATATACGTACAGAACGGTTCTTTCATCAACAATCTTTTGGGTTGAATTGAATCGAACAAATTTTGTGAGTATTTGATTCGCGTTTTTTGTTTTTAATTCTGCTAACAATAAATTATACTCTTCATCGCCTTCTTTGATGATTTGGTAGTTTCTACCTTCTCGAATTCCACTTTTTAGATTTTTTTTATCCGATAAAAAATGAAGTTTTCCATCCGATATCAGAGTCAATTTCCTACTTTCCAGCCAGATGTTCAAACCCTTCAAATCATTTGAGAACGTATAATAAAACCCTTTTTCATACGTATCCCTACGTTGCTCTGATAAATTCTTATAAGCATAAAGGCCAAAAAACAGTATGGGCGCAATTGAAAAGAATATCATTACCAAAGCCATACGCTTTCTAAAAGAAGTCATTAGATTAATCATATATCAAACCCCTTATATTTGGGAAATTTGTATAACTTGTTCACGGTTATCTTGTATTAATTCGCATAATGCAGCAAGCACATCTGGACAATAAAGTGAATCCTTTCCTAGCTCCAGTTGATTAAAAGCAATTTCTAATTTCCAATTTTCTCTTACTTTGCATTCAATCAGTTCTGAGTCAAAAGCATCCGCCACGCCAATAATTCGAGCAAACATTGGTAAGCGATCAAGGTCAATATTCTCTGGATATCCACTCATATCATAGTTCTTGTGATGCAAATATATCCCTTCAACGATCTGCTTATTAAAGCCAATAGGATCAACAATTTTTTTGCCGATTTCTACATGAAAGCGCATCAAAGCTTCTTCTTCCTCATTCAAAAGATCTTCATGATTAAGAATATCATCAGAAATACCAATCTTGCCTATATCGTGCAGCAATCCAGATATATAAATATCATCTAATTCTTTGCGGCTCAAATAGAACTTTTCTGCAATCAGTTTAGAATATTCGGCAACTCGCTTCGTATGATTTTTATAGTTATAGACTTTTTCCTCCAATGCGTTAGAAAGTGATTCTATCGTCATAAGATAATTGTTTCGCAGGCTTGCAAACAAAGTCGTTTTTTCAATCGCTATCGAAGCATTTTCTGAAAATGATTTTAACAATCGGATGTCTTCTTGCTCTAAAAGTTTTTCCGCAATAACAGTTAATACACCAAAGTGATTTTCTATGTTAAATAAAGGGAAATAGTAGAGCTTGACACCTGACGATAAAACAGATTCTAAATAATTATCTTCAAAGATTAAATCTTCCGTACTCTGAATGCTGATAATTCGCTCTTCAATTAAAGCGAGTCCCATATGTGATTTATCTATATGAGGTTCATAAGGATAAATCTTACTTAATTCCTGACCAGCAAATGCAGCCATTTCTAAGTAGCCTTCTGCATTTAACATTCTGATGCTCACACCTAACACATTTAAAAGACTCGCAATTCGATCTGTAATAAGTTGAAGGATGCTTCTCAAATCTTCCTTCATCGTTAGGGAACGACTAATATCATTCAAAATCACCATTTGTTTGTTTTTTTGATAATATTGGTTGTATAGCTTCTTTTCTGAAGTAACATCTCTTGCAATAAACTGAACTGAAACAGGTGATTCATTAAAATAAATGATGGTGGTGTTAACAACTACATCGATTGCCTTATTAGCCTGATCTACAATTTGAAGATCAAAGTCTGTAAAATCTCTCTTTATAAAGAAGCTTATTCCATCAAAATTAGACGTATTCTGAATATTTTTAATAAAATCTTTTAAATAAATAGTCTCTGCTGTTATCTGATAGCTGGACAACCACTTGTAAAATTTATCATTCGCATACACTACTTTTGCATCAAGATCTACAATCCAGATCATTTCTTCGATATTATTAATAAGAATTTGGTAATTATTCTCGTACGTGCCAAGTTCTACATTTATTTCACTTAAATCGGTTAAAGCGGTTCTAAATTCAGTATTCTTATTTTCTAAAATCAGATTAGCTTCTTTCATACTCTCATTCATTTGACTAATTTGTCTAATGTTGTCATTAATATGATTATGCAAACTTCTAAATAAATGTACAATTTCATTTAAATCAGAATCTAAGTTTTCCTGGGAAATATCAGTATCACCAATTTTATTTTCTAAATTTTTGATACTTTCTGACAACGAACGAATAGGAGCAGCTAATTTTTTTGAAATAATCACCAGTATTATTAGTATTCCAAGAACGCCCGCGATAATTGCAATCCAAAACTCATAATTATAATTAATTAATTTAATTAAATGACGATTATCCTTCAAATATATATGAATATTTGCATTCATATTATCTGCTCTAATTTGAATATGTTCATTTTTATGATTAAATTCATTATATATTGAAGACAACTTAACATTTTGATAGTTTTTATTCCTTTGTTCATCAAGTGACTCAAAGTATAAAACTTTTTCGTTATCATCCGTAATCATTACTGCAATAATCAAGTCATCTTCTGCCAAATGAATCCTACTAAATAACTCCGATAATAAGAAATCAGCACCTAATACGCCAATAAACTTGCCATTTTTATCGTTAACCGCCGAAGAAAGCGTAATTACATACTCATTGGTTATAGCATCAATATAAGGCTGAGAAATATACAAAGAACGCACCTCAGCGCCTCTGTACCATTCACGCTTTCGACCATCAACCTTTGGTGCTATCCCATTTGAAATAACGTTCAAACCCTTTTCTGACGTAAAATAGACACTGCTAAAAGAAGGTTCTAATTTAGCAAGTGAATCGACAAAATTTTTAAATTCCTCTGGATTTTGCACTTCAAAGCTACTTTCTGATAACAATTTAGCATAATATTTAACAATATTGCCCTTAATCCCCACCCAATTGTTTAACAACTTAATCTGTCCACTGAGATTTGTTTCCACTATTTCTTTTTTATAGTACGTTGTATACTCTGATATATCTCTATTGAAAATGAACCCAATCCATATGACTTGAATTAAAACTGTTAGCGCTAAATAAAACATGATTCTACGTCTAAAGTCATATCGAAACACAAGGCCACCCTCCTTATAATTAGAGTAATCTATGTCTATTATATGTTAGTGAACCTTAAAAAGCTACTCGTGAGCGCATAGGATAAAAAAAAAGACTATACACTATCTGTCTCAGAAATGCCAGGCACCCTCGCGGCACATAAAAAGATTCGCTTACCGCTGCTTCCTTCCGGACCTGACGGGGTTCACGATTTTCTATTGCGCAAGACCTTAACATTCTGAGACAGATACTATATAGTCTGATTCATCTCATAATTGGCGGAGAGAGCGGGACTCGAACCCGCGGAACCTTTCGGTCTTACACGCTTTCCAGGCGTGCCCCTTAGCCAACTCGGACATCTCTCCATGCCTATTTATTTCTTAATTCTTTAAAAAATTGTTTTAATAGAATTGAACATTCTTGTTCCAATACACCAGAAATTTTTTGTACTTGATGATTTAACCGATTATCTAAAGACAGGTCATATAATGATCCAAATGCACCTGATTTAATATCATTTGCACCGTATATCAATCTGCCAATTCGCGATTGATATATGGCACCACCGCACATAATACAGGGTTCCAAGGTTACATACAAATCGCAATCGATTAATCTCCAACCGTTCAAAGATTTACAAGCGTCATCTATTGCGAGTATCTCAGCATGTGCAATTGCTCGTTTTGAAGTTTCTCTTTGATTGTGCCCACGGCCAATTATTTCGCCATTTCGAACCACAACGGCACCAATTGGAACCTCTCGAATTTCATAAGCCTTCTGAGCCTCTATAAGCGCCTCTTTCATAAAAAATTCATATTGATTCCACAAAGTAACTGATACCCCTTTTGACGTTTGTATTAGGGATAAATCTGGCGCACCCGAAAGGAATTGAACCTTCGGCCTACCGCTTAGGAGGCGGTTGCTCTATCCGACTGAGCTACGAGTGCAAAGTCTTCAAAATCCTCTTACAATGTTAATGAATATCCATCCATTTGTCAATAGCATAGTTTTACGTTTTAACAATCCTGACAAAATTTAACCCATTCTTACAATTTACAGACAATCATTTTTTCACTTGTTAAGTGGTTTAAAGTGCACTTCAACCCGTCTATTTTTCTCAATTTCCTGCCACGAATCATCTTTATTAATGGGGACATTGCACCCTAAATTGGTTACAACAATCCGGTCTTGACTAACACCTTGACTAAGCAGATAGGCTTCAACCATTTCAGCTCTATTTAAAGCCAAAGTCATAAAAGTATCTGTTTTTAGTAACCCCGGAATCCCATTATAATGTCCGTCAACAAGAATCTGTGCATCTTTAAACCGATTCGACATATTCACAATCAAATCTAGTTCTGAATAATAAGAGGCATTTAACTCATAATCATTTGGTTTGAAAAACACAATTGCCTTAGCGGTACTCAATATTTTGTTTTTTTCTTCAAGGGCTATTGTTGACTCACTTGGCGTCGTATTAGCCACATTACTATTAGTTTGAGTGCCTACTGAAGTTGTGTTTTCAGTTGTATTCACTACCGTTTGAGGCGGTTCAATGCTTTTTGCATCTCTAATCTCAGGTTTTGAATCCTTGAGCACATTGCTAAGCACCATGCCAATAAGCACTACCAACAGTACTCCTAGCATTCCAAATACAAGTTTACCTTTTTTAGTTATACGATACTTTCCAATAATCATATGCGCTCACCTTCAGTTAAAAATCATTTCTTAGGTTTAATAAAATCAACAATGTTAATAATTTTTTGAATTTCATATTCAATAAGCGTATTTTGATCATCTTGGAATTTATTTCTAATTTCTGTGATGTTTTTTAACTCTTCAATGCGATTTTCAAGTTCTTTGATTGCCAATTCATTCTTTTTGACAATATCCTCTGATACATTCACCGTATTTTCTAAAACAGTGTTTAAAGAATCAATTCTTTGGAATGCATCTGTAAGCAACTCTTCTATACTGATGCTTGAAACGCCCAATATATTTAATAAAGAAGTCCTTTTAATGTCTACAGGCAGATTTTCAGGCAATGTTTTTAAAAAAGTGTCCGCAATGAAAATTGATTTTCTTGTGTCTCCAGATAACCTTGCATTTCTGTAGATATCTTCGATTGAAAGCATTTTATTTTTTTCGTATGCCACCATCAAAACATTTAATTTGTCTTCAATTTCAGATGTTTTCTCTTCGATATTCTTAAATTCCTCGAGTTCATCAAGTATCGCCGTTGTTTCTTCCTGACTCTGTTCTTCTGTACTATCAAAATCTGACGGTTCAACGTTACTTTCACTTTGAATCAATTCTTGTTCTTTCAACATTTCTTCAAATTCTGCTACAACCTCATCGTCTTCTGGATCTAAGAAAAACCTGTCCGAATTATTCACATCGTTTTCATTTTTTTCTTCTACAGCTTCAACCAAGCCCAGTTTTTCAAAAATAGATTTTTTCGAAGTCACTGTTAAACCCTCCTATGTTTTGTCTCTAATTTTATTTTTGGAGACTTTTTATAAAAACTTCCATTGCCTCAATTCTCTTTTTATTCTTCATGATCATTTCTTTATATGCTTTTAACTGCTCATCTTTTTGAGTCAGCATTTGCTGCTTCATATTGATTTGATTACTAAGAAATTCACAGACCAAATCTAAGTCATTAAGATTATCTTTTTTCACATTAACCACACTTAAGGATAAATCTGCCATTCTACTGTATTTTTCCTTAAGTTTTCGTTGATAAGACTCTATCAACTCTGGCGTTAAATGTTCATCTTTAATCACGCCGTTTTCGATTAGCGAACGTTTTATCAAATCAAAAGCATCTTGATTTAGAAACGTAATCCCTTTGACCTTTTGAATATCTCCTTTTAGCTCTTTTTTATAAAGTTCCATCTTTTTGTAGATTGTTACTTTACTTACACCTAGCTGATTTGCAACTTCAATTACTTTAAGCAATTCCAAACCTCCCCTTCATCGGAGACTTTATCTTTTAAAAAATTTAAAGAAATTTCCTTTATCTTCTTCTGGTTCCATCTCAGAATCGTTTAACTCTGAAATTTCGTGTTTTACAATCAATTGGATTTTTAATTCTAAATCTTCAAGCCATCGAATATCATCTTTCATAATTTCATGATAATGTTTGATGGCTTCGTCTTTTCGTTTAATTTCACTATCAAGACCAAGAATTTTATTTCTCAATTGAGTCATATAGGTGCGTTGCTCTTTTAATTTGCCATCATACCTACTTGCCTTAAAATCCTCTTCACGGATTTTTTTTAACCACTGGCTAACATTATCATCATCAAGATCGTTTTCGTCTTGAGCATAATCCTCGAGATCTTCAAAAGCATCTTCGTTTTTTTCGTCATCTAAGACTATTGCATCTTCTGAAAGAATCAAATCGTCAACGGATTCTTCTTCAGGAAGCACTTCGATGAGTTTTTGCGATGAATGCAATTCATTTTGTTCCAACTCAATTTTTAAAGCTTGTTCTTGAGCAATCTCCAAATGTGTTTCACGAAGCTTAAAGTTCTTTTCCAGCATTTGCCTCAAAAGCTCTAAACCATCTTCGGATATATAAGTGATGCTATTGCTTTTATCAACATAAGGTTCGAAAAGTTCTCTCTGGCTTAGTAGAATTTCAAAAACATCTACTCGAGTAACTCCTAAGAGATCTGCAGCTTCTTTAACTTTATACATTTCCTTCACTCCTAGTATATAGGACATAATTTGAATACTCTATTTTTAATTAGTAATGAACACTTACAACTTATCATAACTCTTCAATTATCCATGTTTTAGATACATTTGTCAAAAGTCAATTATTAATAAAAGTGTGCATTTAATATGCAGTCTAATTGTGTATATTAAATGCACACTTTTTATTGCGCATAGTTATATAATTTTTTTTTCGTGGCAAAATAGTGTTTAACTATAGTTTAATCTCATACTCTTTTATCTTTTTATATAGAGTTGTGCGCGTAATACCTAAAATTTCAGAAGTTCTTTTTATATTGCCATTTGATTTTTCTAAAGATTTCTTAATCCATTTTTTTTCTAAATATTTAATAGTCATTCTATCAATAGAATGTTGCTCAGACTCCAGAATATAGTCCGGTATTGCGTTTAGATGGATTTCTCTACCTGAGTCACCACGCCTGCCAATGTAGTCCACTAGATATAACAATTCTTTGTATGACCCTGGCCAAGAGTAGTTCGTCAATACCTTTAAAGTCTCCTCAGACAAGCAAATCACTTGCTTTAAGCGTTCTATTGAAAGTCTTTCAAATTCATTGGATAAATACGATTGAAACTGATGACCTAACTCTTTAAAACTTGGTATAATCAAATGTGCATCACAGCACTTTGATTGTAAACTAGGGCATACCTCTGGGTAATCTAACATGCAAGAGTCATCAATTTTATTGAAAATAAAAACCACCAAATCAGCTTGGTATAAACCTTTAAACTGCTTACTGTTAATTAACTTACACTCTATGATATTATTAATTTTTTCTTGGTAGTCTAGCGAAAGCCAATGACATCCTTCAATAAAAATGGTTCCTTTAAAATCAATATCTAAACATTCTAAAAGTGAATGAGAATGTGGATCGTCTGCTGACAAACTCAAAAACGCCTCCTGAGATCGAATGCTGTTCTTATGAATTTCTCTTGCCAATAGATTTGCTTCATAGGACTGCTCCGCAGATATTTTTAGATACGGATAATTAAAAGCCGTAACCATAAATTGCTTATAGCAGTTTTTAAATACTTCAATATCTGAATTAAAAAAATAACAGTCTAAATAAGGACTTTCTTTTAATTCAATACCGGCATTGAATATATTTTCAAACGAATTTTCAAGTATTCGAACGATGAATTCATCGTCAGCTAATTGAAGAGGAATGATAATGCCAACAGTTTCTTTTTCGTACGAAAACCCAAGTGTTATATACTGACTTAGATTTTCATTATAATGTTCGAAACCAACAATTATATTTGTGATGTTCGTCTCCAAACAATATCCAATACCATTATATCCAACAGTATCTTCATCAAATGCCCAATCGGAAAATTTCTCACCAAGTGCAATATTCCCAGTATAATAATTAAGTTGGTTATCCTTATCAAACGTACCGATCCAAATATCACTTATAGAGAGAGGGAGCTTACGCATTTGTTTAATCGGAATTTTCTTGCTTTTCTTTTCAAACTTCTCAGGTATCGCCGATGCTGATATATTTTTGTACTTACACCGCAACCATGAAAAAGCCAATTCATCATCAAGCAATTCTCTTTTGATAATTCCCTTTTCAAAAAATACTTTTCGCGCTTCATGGATTTGAGATTCAATTAGCCAGTAATTTGAAATTGATATTTCTAAATTTTTCATTGTATTTTCACCTATTGTCAATATATTGAATAAACCTTATCAAATTCAAAATTTAAATCGTTGATAATATAGAAAACCTCTTTAAAGTCGCTAAAACTTCCATAAGGAGATTTTAGTGCGACTTTGACGTATACGTCGACAACATATCAAAAGTATCGCCAAATCGAATTACAGAGCCTCGGTTTTGTCAGGATTGTATATAAAATTTACTTTTTTTCCCGTTATGGACATGTTGGCTGGAGTCATCCCAATTAAATTTCCATCTGCATTAATTAATAGTCGATCTTGTAAAGCATCAATTTGTATATTTTTACCTCTAAAATTTTCAACAGTTGGTTTTATGTGAATATGTTGACCTTTGAATATAGTGGGAAATAATGTAAGCAACTTGAATTTGCTCAACTTATTAATGATGCATACATCTAACAAACCATCATCAATTTCTGCATTTGCTGTGATTTTCATTCCCCCACCAACATACTTCCCATTACCAACTGCCACAATAATAATCTCTCTTTTCAATTCCAATCCATCAATTCGTATAATCACTTTTTTGGCCTGATAGGAAATGAGCGCTTTTATTGTACATAATATATAGGCTGAAGAACCTCTTATTTTACTTTTAATCCGATCAGTATCCAGTATTATTTCTCCATCAATTCCACAGGAGCAAATGTTAATAAATCTTTGTCCGTTTACTTCACATAAATCTACAGGCTTGGTAACGCCATTTAAGATTATGTCTAAACAAGTCTCATAGTCTTTACTTAAATTCAGGACTCTTGCAAAATCATTTCCGGTTCCTGCAGGGATTATTCCTAGTCTAATATTCTGTTCCAAGTTCAATCCATTCAGTGCTTCAATCAATGAGCCATCTCCGCCAACAGCAATTATATCCGTGTATTGATTTTCGCAACCCCACTCAGTTAGTGTTGTTAGATTCCCTATTTTATTGGACACCTTAATCGTATACTCTATTGAATGTTTCTCCATAAACTTACTTATAACAACAATCAAATTACTCCCATTGCCATGTCCCGCAACAGGATTGATGATAAACAGTATTTTTCTCATAAATACCTCTTAATTGTCTTTTGTATTTGCTGATTCTAATCCTATATATTTTCTATTGATCAATCATGGTATCTTTCAATCAACTTGTTTTACAAGCAAAGTATTCGCTCTTCAATGTTTCACGTGAAACATTAATTATTTCTTTAAAATCTTCATTATCCTATCAAACTCATCGAGTCCATAATATTCAATTTCAATTTTTCCTTTATTCTCTTTATGTTGAATGACTACTTTTGTTCCAAAAACATCTTTTAAATCTTGTTCAAATTGAATCGTTTCATATGATAGTTCATTCCGAGTCAATTTTATATTTTTTGTAATTTTATTTGGCTTAACGATTAGTTTTTCTAACTCTCTAACACTAATCCCTTTTTGTATAATTAAATCTGCCCATTTTAATTGACTAACGGGATTCGTTTCTCTCAACAATACGCGTCCGTGTCCACCACTAATCTTACCTTGTACAATTTTATCTTGTATACTAACCTCAAGTTTAAGCAATCTAAGCGTATTAGCAACATATGATCTACTTTTCCCTACTGAATCAGCCACTTCATCTTGTTTTAGATTAAAATTGTCAATTAAAAGTCTATAAGCTCTAGCTTCCTCTACATCTGACAGGTCTTCTCTTTGTATATTCTCAATCAAAGAGATTTGAGCTAATTTAAGATCATCCATAGTTCTAACAATGGCAGGAATATTCGTGAGACCCGCCACATGAGCAGCTCTCCATCTTCGCTCTCCCGCAATAATCATATACATATCGTCAATACGACTAACAAGAATTGGCTGCACGACGCCATGATTTTTGATAGATTCAGCAAGTGATGCAATTGACTCCTCATTGAATTGTCTTCTTGGCTGCTCGCTATTAGGTTTAATCTCATTTAGAGGCAATTCAAGAACTTCTGCAATGGCGTGTTGACCAAAATCCAGCATGTCATCTCCAGGAATTAATGCGCTAAGACCTTTTCCTAATCCTTTTTTCATTGGTTTCATTTATTTTTACCTCCGATTGAACGTTTGTGGACCTCTTTAGCGAGTTTCACATATGCAATAGCACCCTTTGACTTGCTGTCATATGCAATAACAGGCATACCATAGCTTGGTGCTTCCGCGACACGCACATTTTTAGGAATTACCGTCGTGTAAACGCGCTCTTTAAAATGTTTTTTCACTTCTTCAACAACCAAATTGGATAAATTAGTTCTTGAATCATACATGGTCAACAATACCCCTTCAATTTCAAGATTAGGATTGAGGCTTTTGCGAATCAATTGATAAGTGTTTATTAATTGGCTTACCCCTTCTAATGCATAATACTCGCATTGTATTGGAATAATAACACTATCCACAGCTACGAGTGAATTAATCGTCAACAAACCTAAAGACGGAGGGCAATCAACCATTATATAGTCATATTTATCTCTCACTTCATCGATTATTCGTTTTAACCTCACCTCGCGGTGCTCCAAATCAATCATCTCAACTTCAGCCCCTGCTAATTGAACATCAGAAGGAATAATGTCTAAATTTTTATACGGTGTAGGAATAATGCACTTTGAAACATCAACTTGATCAATTAGAGCATCATAAATATTGAATTCTATAGCATTTTTATCAATCCCAAGTCCTGAAGTCGAATTTCCTTGCGGATCGTTGTCAATAACCAATACTTTTTTATTTTGAGCTGCTAGTGCTGCACTTAAATTAACATTTGTTGTTGTTTTACCAACGCCACCTTTTTGGTTAAATACCGCTATTGCTTTAGCCAAAGAACTTACCTCCATTAAAAATACACCTCAAATGTGAGTATTTTATATTTTTCATATAATCATTATATACTATTTTGCAACTCATTAAAGGTATTTATCGAAACATACTTACTTTTTAGTATGTTTCACGTGAAACATTCTAAAAAAGCGCCCCATCAGAAGATATTTCCTCTGATAGAACGCTAAATCAAACATTTTATTAAATTTTAGATTCCTTTGGGATCTTTAAGGTAACCTCTATATAATCACCCTTATCCTTTTCACTGTATTTAACAGCAGCGCCTGTGTTGAGAATGGATTCATATGCATGCTTCACAGTGTTCACATAAATTTTGTAATTAATAGAGTATTTAATATTTTGTTTACTTTCATCAACGTGAGGTGGATCCAACAACAAACTGTCAATTAATTTTTCTGTTGCCTTCACCGTTAAATTGTTCTTTATAACCGCTTTAATAACATGATGTATGTCGTCGTCGGATTTTAATTTAAGCAGCGCACGACCATGCCGTTCAGTCAAATCATTCATTACAAGCAAATCTTTGATTATTTCAGGCAATGTCAACAATCTAAGTTTATTGGACACGGTTGACTGTTTTTTACCTATTTTTAGAGCCAATTCTTTTTGACTAAAACCATATTTTTCCAACAAAACCGCTAATGCTTCTGCTTCTTCAATAAAATTAAGATCTTGTCTTTGGATATTTTCAATCAAAGCGATAACAGCTGACTGCTCATCAGTAAATCTGACTACAATTGCAGAAATATATTTAAGACCCGCTAGCTTAGCCGCGCGAAATCTTCTTTCTCCAACAATAATCTCATACTTATTTGCCAATTTCCTAACCGTAATGGGCTGGATTAACCCCATATTCTTAATCGATTCCGCAAGTTCAATCAGTTCTTCTTCACTGAATTTTTTTCTCGGTTGATAAGGATTAGCAACAATATCATCAAGAGAAATCTGAATCACATTTGTATGTAAATTCATATTAACCTCCTATTTTAATGGCGACTTAGAAGGCATTCCAGCCTTTCTAGGGTAATCTTTAGGTGTCGGTTTTACTTTACGAATAAGCACTAAGTTGTGTCTTAAATCGCTAAAAGGTACAGAACCCTCAATGATTTGTTCAACCTCACCACCAAGCAATCCAATTGCTTTTTCAGCTTCACGAATCTCATTTAAAGCATCCAGTGTTTTTTGTGCAATAAAATAACCACCAATTTTAACATATGGCAGACAATATTCACTTAAGGTAGACATATTCGCTACCGCTCTTGAGACAACAATATCATATCCCTCGCGATGTCTCGCATCGACTGCCGCATCTTCAGCTCTTGAATGCAAATATTCAACATTTTTAAAATTCAGAGCTTCACCGACAAGTTTTAAATAGCTAATCCGCTTATTAAGAGAATCTAAGAGCGTTATGCGAATACTCCTATCGTAAATTTTTAAAGGAATGCCAGGAAATCCGCCACCCGTTCCTAAATCAAGTATCCGCTTATTTGCAAAACTGATATTACTCTTCAAGCATGACAATGAATCTAAAAAATGCTTGATAATAATTTCGTTATCGTCTGTGATGGTCGTTAAATTAATTTTTTCATTCCATTCAATCAATAACGTTTTGAATTCAAAAAAGTCATCAACCATCGCTTCAGTAGGGATTAATCCCATTTCAATAATGCCTTTTTCTAATAACTCTCTATTATCCAAAAAACTATCCTCTCTTTCTTCTAATCTGTTCTAAATAAATCAATAAAACAGAGATATCCGCTGGTGAAACGCCAGATATTCTAGAAGCTTGTCCAATTGACGCTGGTTTAATTTGGCTAAGTTTCTGTCTCGCTTCAATCCTAAGACCTTCAATGCCCATATAATTAATATCTGATGAAAGAATTTTATTTTCTAATTGTTTAAATTTTTCTATTTGAGTCAACTGTTTTATTATATACCCTTCATACTTGACTTGTATCTCACACTGCTTATAAATATCTTCTCTTAAAACAGGTCTAAGAATATCTACAGGCGTTAAGTCTAAGTAACTTACTTCAGGGCGTCTCATCAAATCTAATAAAGTCATTCCATGCATGAGTGGCGTACTACCGATCGCTTCGAGTATTGGATTAATCGCTTCGATTTTAACAGTAGTCTCTTGCAAGCGTTTCATTTCAACTGCAACACTTTCAAGTTTATCAATCACCTTTTGAAAACGCTCAGAACTCGCAAGTCCAATGCTATGACTCTTTTCCGTCAACCTGATGTCTGCATTATCTTGTCTGAGTATCAATCGATACTCACAACGTGAAGTCATCATTCGATAAGGTTCATTTGTGCCTTTAATCACAAGGTCATCAATAAGTACACCTATATAACCTTCGGAACGATCAATAATAAACGCTTCTTTTTCTTGTACTTTTAATGCAGCATTTATGCCTGCCATTAATCCCTGTGCCGCTGCTTCCTCATATCCTGAAGAGCCATTGAATTGTCCCGCTGAAAACAGTCCCGATATTTGCTTAAACTCAAGACTCAAACTTAATTGCAAAGGGTCGATGCAATCATATTCAATCGCATAAGCCGGTCTCATGATCTCAACAGACTCCATACCTGGAATAGTCCTCATGAAAGCCAGTTGAACATCTTCAGGCATACTGGTAGACATTCCTTGCACATACATCTCAATCGTTTCTTGTCCCTCAGGCTCTATAAACAATTGATGACGCTCTTTGTCTGCAAATCGATTGATCTTATCTTCAATCGAAGGACAATATCTTGGTCCAGTGCCTTCAATTTGTCCGCCAAACATTGCAGAACGATGCAAATTTTCATTGATGACTGCATGCGTTTTCGCGTTGGTATAGGTCAACCAACAAGGCATTTCGTTAAAAGTTACTGTATCATTCATAAAAGAAAATGGTACGATTTCTGGATCGCCCCATTGCACTTCCATATGATCATAGTTAAGTGTCTTTGCGCTTACACGCGCAGGGGTGCCCGTTTTAAAACGTCTCATTTCGATTCCGTTCTTAGTAAGTGACTCGGCTAAATGTTTAGATGGTGATAAGCCATTCGGGCCACTTTCAAATACGGAACTTCCAATAAAAATTTTACCGCCAAGATAAGTTCCAGTAGCAAGAACAACCGCATCACAGCTATAATAAGCACCCGTACTTGTTGTAAGTCCACAAACTTTTCCATTTTGGACATCCAAACTGATAACCTCACCCTGCTTCAGCATCAAATTGGGTGTCTCTTCAATCACTTTTTTCATTTCAATATGATACCTGGTTTTGTCAGCCTGAGCCCTTAAAGAATGAACGGCTGGTCCTTTGCCAGTATTAAGCATTTTGCTTTGAATCAGAGTTTTGTCAATATTTAAACCCATTTCTCCGCCTAAAGCATCAATTTCACGAACGAGTTGACCCTTTCCAGTACCTCCAATTGAAGGATTGCAAGGCATCATCGCCACAGAGTCTAAATTAATTGAAAACATAAGCGTTTTAACACCCATTCTTGCCGATGCTAAAGCAGCTTCACATCCCGCATGACCTGCACCGATAACTATAACGCTATAATGTCCTGCATCAAAATAATCCAAAATTTACCTCCTGTTTACTTACCCAAACAAAAATGACTGAATATCTTATTTACCAAGTCTTCTTCCAAAGATTCTCCAGTAATCTCACCTAAATAAGTATAGATGTTTTTTACATCTACCTCAATAAAATCATAAGGCATACCTTCTTTGGCAACTTTAATTGCATCACTCATCGCCTGTTTGGCTTTTAGTAGGGCGGATACATGCCTTACATTGGAGACCATTGCTTGCTCATGAACCTTCATTCCGCCATAAACCATATCCACAATGGCTTCTTCAAGCGCTTCGATACCATCTTCCATTAAAATTGACGTTTTAATAATGGGTTGATGGCCTAATAGAGCTTCAATTTCGTCAATTTCTAAAACAAATTCCAAATCCATTTTATTAATAATTGTAATTGCTTTCTTATCTTTCAAAAATCCAATTATTTCACGATCTTCAGCACTCAACGGTTGATCTGCGCTTAAAACAAAAATCACCAAATCTGCTTTGTTGAAGAAAATTTTACTCCGTTCGACGCCAATCTTCTCAACCAAATCCTCTGTGGCTCTAATCCCTGCAGTATCAACAAGTTTGAGAGCAACACCTTTAATTTGAATATATTCTTCGATTGCATCTCTTGTAGTTCCAGGAATATCTGTCACAATGGCCCGTGCTTCTTTTAATAAAGCATTCAATAAAGATGACTTGCCTACATTCGGTTTACCGATGATCACGGTGCTCAAACCGTCTCTAAGAATTCTTCCTGATTCACTATTGACCAATAATCTATCAATACCCTCTTTAATGGATTCAAATTTAAAAAGGAGCTCAGAATACGTAATTTCTTCGATATCTTCTTCTGGATAATCAATACTCACTTCTAAATGAGCCATGACACTAATTAATGCCTCGCGAAGAAGGGCTACTTTTTTCGAAAGTGTCCCTTCTAGCTGGCTATACGCTAAATCAAACCCATCAGGCGTCTTTGCACTGATTAGATCCATGACGGACTCCGCCTGTGCCAAATCCAATCTGCCATTTAAAAAAGCACGTTTTGTGAATTCTCCAGCTTCCGCCATGCGAAATCCTTTTGATAATAATAAGGATACAATAGCTCTAAGTGGCACCATGCCGCCATGACACTGTATTTCCACCATATCTTCTTTCGTATAAGTGTGAGGTCCGTACATTGCGGCAACCATTACTTCATCCACGACATGTTCTTTATCTATAATATGACCATAAACCAAACGCTTATCGTCATTTTTATCAAATCTAATTCTATGTTTAGGTCTAAAAATATCACCCACTAATGCAATAACATTTTCGCCGCTAACACGTACAATACCAATAGCACCTTCGCCAAGAGCGGTTGCAATTGCAACAATTGGCTCATCAAAATAATCCATAGGACACCTACTTTCAACACAATAGATAAAAACCCAGCAACGACTGGGTTTTTATCTATTATTTATTTAAGAAAATAATGACTTTTCTAAATGGCTCTTCACCTTCACTGCGGGTACTCACATAAGGATTGCCCTGTAAGGATGAGTGTATAATTCTTCTCTCATAAGGATTCATTGGTTCTAAAAGAATATCTTTGCGCATTTTTCTGGCTTTATACGCCAATCGATTGGCCAATTTTTCAAGCGTTTCTTTGCGTTTTTCTCTATAATTTTCGGTATCAAGAACCACTCTAATATAATCATCGCGGTCTTTATTTACAACAAGACTTACTAAATATTGAAGAGAATCTAAGGTTTGCCCTCTTCTACCAATAAGAACTGCCATATCTGTACCTTCAACATTTACGTACAAATCTTTTCCATTTAATTTTGCACTGATTTTTCCAACAACATTCATTTTTTCAAAAACGCTTTCTAAAAACTGTTTAGCTCTTCGGTCACTATCTTCTTTCAAAGTGATTTTAACCTTGGCATTTTTTCCGCCGATCAAACCTAAAAGTGCCTTTTTGGGTTCATCTAGTACTTCGACAATAACCTCTTCTTCTTGCGCTTCAAGTTCAATGAGAGCGAGTTTCAATGCTTCTTCTACTGTCTTGGCTGTCTTTTCAACGGTAAACATCTTTATTTAGTATCCCCCTTGGGCATTGCACTAAATACCATCTGTTGTCCAATAGAGAAGAGTGTACTAATCACCCAATAAACCATAAGACCAGCAGAAAGATTTTGTGACATAAACAGAATCATGACTGGGAAAATATTGTTCATCATTTTCATTTGTTCATTAACTTCTTGACCTTTGTACATGCTTGTCATTTGGAAATAAGTTAATACAGCTGCTACAATAGGCATAAATCCTGGTAATCCCAACATAAATGAAGGCGCTGAAGGAAAAATTAGACCAATTGTATCAGGCAATGCCAAATCTTTTACCCATAAAAAACCTTGAGTCAAGGCTTCATTGGATAATGGTGCTCCATGAAGAATAACGTACTTTGCTGGTTCCTTTAATGTTCCAAATAACGCAAAAATAATTGGCATTTGGATAAAAATAGGAAGACAACCCGCTAGTGGATTTACTTTATGGTCCTTGTATAACTCCAAGGTTTTCGTATTTAACATTTCTTTATCATTTTTATATTTTTCTTGTATTGCTTTCAATTTTGGTTGTACCGCTTGCATCTCTCTAGAAGATTTAATTTGTGCTGCATTTAATGGGAAGAGAAGTAGCTTTACAAACAAAGTAAACAGTACAATAGAAAAAGCATAATTCCCGATAAACCCATAAATAAAGCCCAAAAGCTGCCCTAATAAAGTATATAGAAAACTCAATAGACTACCTCCCATCTGAAATTATTAAACTTCAGTCCATACTCTTTTATAAAAATCGTCATTATTTCAAAGGATCATGTCCGCCAGGATGTAATGGATGACATTTCAATATTCTTTTTAACCCGAGCCAGCCCCCTTTTAAGGGACCATATTTCTCAATGGCTTCATAGGTGTATTGAGAGCATGTCGGATAGAACCGACATCTCGGTCCTAAAAAAGGAGAGATAAACTGTCTATAAAACCGAATCATTGCTAACATTAAACGTTTTACTTTAATCACCTTATTTCAGTTCTTTCAACAAACGTTTGACAGACTTCTCCACTTCGCTAAATTCAGCAGTGTTCATTCTGACCCTAGCAATGAAAACTAAATCGCAACCTTTTTTTTCACCGAGTTCATTTAACCGATATGCTTCTTTAATTAACCTTTTTGCTCTGTTTCTTACAACACTTTTTCCAACTTTTTTACTGACAGAATAACCTACACGGTTAAAATCTAATCCATTTTCAAGTCTATATAAAACAACCAGTCTTGTAGCAGATGACTTTCCTTTTTTATATACTTCTGAAAACTGACTACTTTTTTTAAGCTTTTCTACGCTCACAATAACCTCCGAAAAGTCTTTTAATTGCAAAAAAAGACCACTTGTCGCGGTCTTAAGCAGTCAATTCTTTTCTTCCTTTTTGTCTGCGAGCTCTTAAAATATTTCTACCAGCTTTAGTCTTCATTCTTTTTCTGAAACCATGTTCTACACTTCTTTGTCTCTTTTTAGGTTGATAAGTTCTTTTCACTAGAAAACACCTCCTTGATCCATCAATGATATATATATAGATAATTCTATCACAAAACAAAAAGTCCGCTACGTCATTATAATATTGAATCCCCTTTTTGTCAATGACTTTTAGTAATTTAGGATTTCTTTATTACGTCTTATTTGCCTTCTATATATTATAATGAAGACTTTTGGAAAAACTCATCAACATTATAAATTATCCACATGTAAATTTCTGTGGATAATTTATCGACTAACGATTGAAATTTGTCCACAGATTTGTTATGATAATGAAACGTGTTGATAACTTAATAAATCTATTCGAATAATTCACAGCTATCCACAAATTGTTGATAAAACTGTGAATATTTTTAATTTTTTTACTAACAATCATCAAAAACCATTGAAATTACTAGGATGATTATGTTAGTTATCTTTTTGCGATTATGTGAATGAATTTTTTAAATTCTTTTTTTTTGTTTGTTTATCCACATTAGTCACAACGACCTGTTGATAATTTTATTATTATTCGTCATTTTTTACGATCCTCATTATATGTGCATTATCATGTGGATACTTTTAAAATACTCTTTATTTATTACCAGGGGGTTATTACATGAATCTCAACATTAAAGAAGTTTGGGATAAGACGCTTAAACTTATTAAAACCGAACTTACTGAAGTCAGTTTTAATACTTGGCTAAAAACCATTGATCCAGTCTGTATTAAAGGGAATAAGTTTGTTCTCTCTGTTCCAAATGAATTTAACAAGGAAATTCTTGAAAATCGCTATGTTTCACTCATTTCAAATGCACTTAAACATGTGACCAATAAAGATTTCCAACTTGAATTCATCACACCAAACGAACTTTCTAAATATGAAATTGCTGAAAGTAAGGAAAATGCTCAAAGATTCAATCCCTCTTTAGATTTTGACATCCCAAGGTTAAATCCTAAGTACGTATTTGATGAATTTGTCATTGGCAACAGCAATCGCTTTGCGCATGCCGCATCTCTAGCCGTAGCAGAATCACCTGCTAAAGCCTACAACCCACTCTTTATCTATGGAGGCGTTGGTCTTGGAAAAACGCATTTAATGCATGCTATTGGCCATTACATCCTTGAACAGAACCCTTCTTCAAAAGTTGTTTATGTCACCAGTGAAAAATTCACTAACGAACTAATCAATTCAATCAAGGATGATAAAAATACGGAATTTAGAGATAAATATAGAACCGTAGATGTTCTCCTGGTCGATGATATTCAATTTATTGCAGGTAAAGAACGTACTCAAGAGGAATTCTTCCATACTTTCAATACCTTATATGAAGCCAATAAGCAAATTATTGTTTCTAGCGATCGGCCGCCTAAGGAAATTCCTACTCTTGAAGACCGTCTTCGTTCAAGATTTGAATGGGGCCTCATTACGGATATCCAAGCACCTGATTTCGAAACGCGAATCGCAATTCTTCGTAAAAAAGCTGAAATAGACAGCATCATTATTCCTAACGAAGTTTACGAATTTATTGCTCGAAAAATCAAATCAAATATTCGAGAATTAGAAGGCGCTTTAACCCGTATTATCGCTTATTCTTCTCTCACAAATAGAGATATCTCTGCAGATTTAGCTGCAGAAGCTCTAAAAGACATCATCGCGTCTTCAAAACCTAAAAAAGTAAATGCAGACCTTATTAAATCAGTTGTTTCTCAATTTTACAACATTAAAATGGAAGATTTTGAATCAAAAAGACGTACACGGTCTATTTCTTTTCCTAGACAAATTGCAATGTACCTTTGCAGAGAACTAACGGATATGTCACTTCCAAAAATAGGCGAAGAATTTGGCGGTCGTGATCATACAACCGTTATTCATGCTTATGATAAAATCACAAAGGATAAAACTGCAGATAATCAATTCAAAATTCAGCTTGAAAAACTGATCAAAGAAATTCAAGGAGAATAGCCCACAAGGTCCTGTATATATTATTGTTCTATTTTGTGGATAACTTAAGCAATCGCTACTCATCAATTTTGGGTATTTTTTAGCTTGTTTATGTTCAACTTATCCACAGCCAGTTTTTTACTCTTTCTCTTTATTTGCAATTGAATCAGCGGTTTTCCACTTATCCACTGCCCCTACTACTATTACTCTTATTCTTATTTAATTATATTTAGCTTAAATTTGATTTAATCAAAAGGAGGTTTTCCACAATGAAGTTCATTTGTTCGCAATCAATTCTATCTAACGCTATCAATACTGTACAAAAAGCCGTCTCTACAAAATCAACACATCCTATACTTAAAGGCATATTAATTGAAGCTCATGGAAACACACTTAAATTGACTGGAAATGATTTAAATATTGGCATTGAATGTTTAATTGAAGCGGATATCCGTGAAGAAGGTTCTATTGTGGTTTCCTCTAGATTATTTGGAGAAATCATAAGAAAGCTTCCAGATTCGGACATTGAAATTATGGTTGATGAACAAAATCAAGTTCATATTCATTGTGAAAAATCAAAATTCAATTTATTAGGACAGCCTTCAGCTGAGTTTCCAGAGCTACCTGAGTTAGGAAATACTGAAGTCTGCGATCTTGATTGTGATTTATTTAAAAATATGATTAGACAGACTCTATTTGCAACATCTCAAGATGAAACAAGACCTATTCTAACAGGCTGTCTCATAGAAATAGAGCAAGGGACAATGACGATGGTAGCCATCGATGGCTACCGATTAGCCCTTCGAACGGCATCTGTAAACCCGAATGCTTCAGGTCGAGCTGTTATTCCTGGAAAAACACTTTCAGAAGTTGGTAAGATCATTTCAAATTTATCAGAAGAGGATTTAATTCGTTTGGCGTTCACGGACAAGCATATTCTTTTTGAAGTTGGCTCAGTCAGAGTTATTTCAAGATTGCTCGAAGGTGAATTTATAAAGTATGGACAAATTATTCCTAAGGACAATAAAACAAAAGTCATCGTAAAAACAAATGAGATTTTAAATAGTATAGAAAGAGCCTCATTATTAGCAAGAGAAAGTAAAAATAGCTCTATTAAAATTAGTGTAAAAAAAGATTATCTCTCAATTACCTCAAATGTTGAAATAGGTAGTGCGGATGAAGAAGTTGCAATTCAATTGGATGGACCAGAACTCGAAATTGGCTTTAATCCTAAATATTTAGTAGATGCATTAAAAATTATGGACAGTGAGGAAATTCATCTTGAATTTTCTACGAGCGTAAGTCCATGTATTATGAAACCAGCAGATTATTTAAACTATACTTATCTGGTTTTACCGGTAAGATTATCTTAATAATCTTAACAATAACAGTGTTATAAGTCTTGATCAGAAGACTTTAACCGTTTATTGAAAAACGTTTGCAGGAGGTTTTTAAATTGGATATTAAAATTACAACGGAGTATATTAAGTTAGATTCGTTATTGAAATTAGCTGAAATTGCACCATCAGGCGGTGTCGCAAAGGTGATGATTGCAGCAGAAATGGTTCTAGTCAATGATGAATTATGTACAATGAGAGGTAAAAAAATTCGCGATGGCGATAGAGTTACCATTAATTTGTACAATGATAAAGACGAAATAGAAGAAGTAGTGGATATTTTAGTAAAAGGAGAATAAGCCCGATAAGGGAGGGTATTCTTGAAAATCAATCAAATTAAATTAAAGAATTATAGAAATTATGAAACCTGTATTGTTGATTTTTCGAATCATTTAAACCTGCTTATTGGTGATAATGGACAAGGTAAAACGAATCTTTTAGAGTCTATCTATGTTTGTGGTTTTGGAAAGTCATTTAGAACTTCGAAAGATATAGAGTGGATGAAGATGGGTTCTGAGGCAACAACAATTCGGATTGAGTATGAAAAAAATGGACATATTGGCACCATCGAAATAAAGCAACTCAATAATCGAAAAAAAGAAATAAAAGTGAATGGCGTGCCTCTCTTAAAAATGAGTGAATTGATTGGCCATTTAAATTTGGTATTGTTTTCTCCAGAAGATTTAAAATTGGTAAAAGATTCACCGGCAGAGAGACGACGGTTTATAGACCGAGAACTTTCACATATTAGTCCTGCTTACTGCCATTTACTAATGAATTATCACCGTATATTGGATCAAAGGAACAGCGCATTGAAACAAATGCAGTTTCGAAGAAAAATAGACGAAGCCATGCTTGAAATTTGGGATGAAAAACTTGCTGAAATAGGCACTAAAATAGTAATGAAACGTTCAGAATTCATTACTAAACTTGCTGATATGAGTGAAAGAATTCACGGACAAATAACGAATGGCTCTGAAAAATTAGCTGTAAAGTATATTTCGGCTCTGACTTCAAAAAACTTATTAGATTATGATATAATATACAAGGAATTTTTAACAACTTTAACGAAAAATCATGAGAAAGATGTAGAAAAGGGATACACAACTTTTGGGCCTCATCGAGATGATTTAGGGTTGTCAATCAATGAAAATGATATAAGATCCTATGGGTCACAAGGACAGCAAAGGACAGCAGCGTTATCGCTAAAACTTTCAGAAATAGAAATAATATATAATGAACTTGGAGAATACCCAATACTTTTATTAGACGATGTCATGTCTGAATTAGATTCAAGTCGTCAAAATTTTCTTATTAAAACTTTTGAAAAGGTTCAAACAATTGTTACAACAACTGAGGTAGGGCAATTGTACCAAGACCATTTAAAAAATGGTAAATTATTCAGGATTTCAAGTGGAAATATCCTGTAGACAAACTGTTCAGGAGGATTAAAGTGTGACTGATAGAATAAATAATGCGTATAATGCCGAACAAATTCAGGTATTGGAAGGTTTAGAAGCCGTAAGAAAAAGACCTGGCATGTACATTGGCTCAACGAGTGCAAGAGGCTTACACCACTTGGTGTATGAAATTGTAGACAACAGTATCGACGAGGCATTGGCTGGTCATTGTAAAAATATTAATGTCATCATTGGCGAAGACAACACCATTAAAGTAACCGATGATGGTCGTGGTATGCCAGTTGACCTTCACCCAAAATTAAAAAGACCTGCCGTAGAAGTTATTCATACCGTACTGCATGCAGGCGGTAAGTTTGGCGGTGGTGGCTATAAAGTCTCTGGTGGTCTTCATGGCGTAGGCGCATCAGTTGTAAATGCGTTATCAGAATGGATGATTGTCGAAGTCAAAAGAGATGGCAAAATTTACAGCATCGAATTTAACCGTGGTAAAACGGTTGGTGAAATGAAAGTTATTGGTGAAACGGATGAAAGAGGTTCAGAAACCATCTTTAAGCCAGACCATGAAATTTTTGAAGAAGTTATATTTGATTATCAAACATTGGAACTTCGTTTAAAAGAACTCGCTTTTTTAAATAAAGGGATTCGAATTAGCTTAAGCGATGAAAGACCTGATTCTAAGAAAAAAGCATTATTTGTCTATGAAGGTGGTCTTAAGGAATTCGTAAGTTATCTCAATAAAAATAGAACGCCAATTCACGATACCGTTATTTATTATGAATCGGTTATTGATAACAATGTCGTTGAACTTGCAATGCAGTACACCGACGGCTATTCAGAAAACATTTATACCTTTGTCAATAATATTAGCACGCATGAAGGTGGTACCCATTTAAGTGGTTTTAAATCAGCATTAACAAGAATCGTCAACGATTATGCTAGAAAGAAAGGTTCTCTTAAAGAAAAAGATGAGAATTTAACTGGAGAGGATATCAGAGAAGGACTCACTGCGATTATATCGCTAAAAATTATGGATCCGCAATTTGAAGGTCAAACTAAAACCAAATTAGGAAACAGCGAGATTAGAGGCATTACGGAGTCAATTTCAAGTGAGATGATCAGTAATTTCCTTGAAGAGAACCCTTTAGAAGCAAAAATTATTATAGAAAAGTGTGTCAGAGCCTCAAGAGCACGTGAAGCAGCAAGAAAAGCACGTGAAATGACGCGTAAAAAGGGTTTGCTTGATGGCATGACATTACCCGGGAAATTAGCAGACTGTTCAGAAAGAGATCCTTCAAAAACTGAGCTTTATATCGTCGAAGGAGAATCAGCAGGCGGTAGTGCTAAAATGGGCAGAGATCGAGGAACACAAGCTATTTTACCACTAGAGGAAAAATTATTAACGTTGAAAAAGCTAATTTTACCAGATTGTTTAATTCTACGGAAATTAGAGCGATGATTACCGCTTTTGGATGTGGAATAGGCGACGAATTTGATTTGGCTAAATTAAGATATCACAAAATCGTCATCATGACGGATGCCGACGTAGACGGTGCACACATTAGAACCCTTTTATTGACGTTCTTCTTCAGATATATGAGACCGCTTATTGAAGATGGTTATGTTTATATTGCGCAACCCCCTTTATACAAGTTTAAAAAGGGGCAGAAAGAAACTTATGCTTATTCTGATGCTCAGCTTCAAAAGATCATTGAAGAGCAAGGAAAAGGCGACATACAACGTTACAAAGGTCTTGGTGAGATGAATCACGATCAACTTTGGGATACAACAATGAATCCTGAAACTAGGACGATGCTTCAAGTTGGCATTGATGATGCTGTAGAAGCGGATTTAATTTTCTCAACACTAATGGGCGAAAAAGTTGAACCAAGAAAAGAATTTATCGAAGAAAATGCAAAATACGTAACAAATCTGGATATTTAGAGGTGCTTAAAATGGAAAATAGTAATGGAAAGGTAGTTTTTAGAGACATCTGCAAAGAGATGAAGACGTCTTATATGGACTACGCAATGAGTGTTATTGTAAGTAGAGCACTGCCTGATGTCAGAGATGGACTTAAACCTGTGCATCGAAGAATACTTTATGCCATGAGTGAACTTAATCTTTATCCGGAAAAGCAGCATAGAAAATCGGTTAGAGTTGTCGGCGACGTTCTTGGTAAGTATCACCCTCATGGCGATTCATCCGTTTATAATGCCATGGTTCGTATGGCGCAAGATTTTTCTATGAGATACATGTTAGTCGATGGGCACGGTAACTTTGGTTCAATCGATGGAGACTCTGCAGCAGCAATGCGTTACACTGAAGCTAGAATGGCAAAGCTTGCGATGGAATTATTAAAAGACATTGATAAAGAAACCGTTAATTTCATTCCAAACTTCGATGAATCAACCAAAGAGCCAGTGGTATTGCCATCGAGATTCCCGAATCTTTTGGTTAATGGTTCAAATGGTATAGCAGTAGGAATGGCAACTTCAATCCCGCCTCATAATCTAGGTGAAATTATTGATGCCATTATTAAAATGATGGACGATCCCGCTTGTGATGTTGAAGATCTTATCGAAATCGTAAAAGGTCCTGATTTCCCGACTGGTGCTGAAATTATGGGCACAGAAGGGGTTAAAAGAGCTTACAGAACAGGTAAAGGTAGAGCGATTAACCGTGCCAAAGTCGAAATTGAAGACAATGGCAAAGGCAAACAATCCATTATCCTAACGGAAATGCCTTACCAAGTGAATAAATCAAAACTTCTTGAAGATATAGCACAATTGGTTAGAGACAAGAAAATTGATGGTATTACCGATCTCAGAGATGAATCCAATCGTGAAGGCATTCGAGTGGTCATTGAACTCAGAAGAGATGCCAACGCAAGCATCGTCCTTAACCAGCTATATAAACATACTCAACTTCAAACAACATTTGGAATCATCATGATTGCGCTCGTGGATGGTGTTCCTAAGGTTCTTAATTTGTATGAGATTCTTTCTTACTATATCAAGCACCAAAAAGAAGTTGAGACAAGAAGAGTTCAATATGACCTCAGAAAAGCACTTGAACGTGCGCATATCTTAGAAGGTCTCAAGATTGCACTTGATAATATCGATGAAATTGTCGAATTGATAAAAAGGGCCAACAATCCAGCCGATGCAAAAATCAAATTGATTGAACGATTCCAATTATCAGAAATTCAAGCGCAAGCAATACTAGAAATGAGACTTCAACGTCTTACAGGTCTTGAAAGAGATAAGATAGAAAATGAACATAGAGAATTACTGGTTCTTATTTCAGAACTTCAAGCTATTTTAGCCGATGAAAATCTTTTAATTGAAATTATTCGCACGGATCTTCTTCGAATCAAGGATAAATACAATGATCCAAGAAGAACTGAAATTAAAATCAATTATGATGAATTAGACATTGAAGATTTAATCGAAGAAGAAGATGTCGTTATCACATTGACACATCACAATTATATTAAGAGAGTTCCTGCAAGTACGTATACTTCTCAAAAAAGAGGCGGTAGAGGGAAAACGGGCGTAACCACCAAAGAAGAAGATTTCGTTGAAAATCTTTATACCACATCCACCCATGACTATCTTTTATTCTTTACTAACCTCGGAAAAGTATATCGCTTAAAAGCATATCAAATTCCTGAAGGCGGAAGAATTTCTAGAGGAACAGCTGTAGTCAATTTGATTCAACTGGAGCCAAATGAAAGCGTGTCGGCGGTTATTCCAATTAAAGCATTTGATACTGGCTACCTTCTCTTTATGACACGTCGCGGCGTCGTCAAAAAAACAGCGCTCAATAAATTTGATACGTCAAGAAAATCAGGCCTCATAGCGATTAATCTTAATCCAGGGGATGAGTTGATGAGTGTTAGAGAAACGAGTGGCAGCGATGAGGTTATTGTTGTTACGACTAAAGGGATGTCCATTCGTTTTGCAGAAGAAAATGTAAGAGAAATGGGCAGAAGTGCTACTGGTGTAAGAGGTATTTCGGTTGATGATGACGATAACGTTGTTTGTATGGAAATCATTAGACCGGAATGTACCCTTCTCGTCATTAGTGAAAATGGATTTGGAAAACGTACCGATCTAGATGAGTACAGAACTCAGACCAGAGGCGGAAAAGGGATTAAAACTTATAACTTAGCAGCAAAGACTGGAAATGTCATTAGTGCACGAGTTGTTAAAGACGATGAGGAAATAATGATCATCAACAGCCAAGGCATACTCATCCGAATTAAAATTTCTGAAATTTCGAAGATGGGTAGATCAACGAGTGGCGTCATGCTGATGAGAACGGATAGTGAGACGGTTATTACCTCTACAGCAAGCATTGCCGAAAGAGAATCTGACGAAGATGAAAATACTTCAGCGGCTGAAATAGAATAGTGTTTAAAATAAATAAAAGGGGCTATATATTAGCTATAGCCCCCTTTTAAAAAAGTTATTTTTTAGAGCCTGATTTCAAGGCTCTATTTTTTTGTCTTACGTCAATAAGTAGTAGGGTGCAAATAGCATTGTAAATAGTGTCACATCAATAAGATTAAAGAATAAATATTGCATCAGATAATGCGTATGCGGGTGCTGTTTTTTATAATTCCATAGACAATAGAGTGAAGAAAGTGTCAATAAAAGCTCCCAGCCAAGTAGCTTTAAAGGGCTATTCAAAAATATTGGAAAATGAGTAAGCGTTTCTGATGATTGAATCATATGGTTTAAGATAAACAAATTTTTAAAAATCATATGAATGCTGATTGCCAAAATAATCAATTTACTGCCATTTCGCTCCGACCAAGTAAGGAAGAACATTGAAAGGAGTATAATGACTAGCATAACCGGGGTTAATACATAAGCTTCAATGATTAAAGAAATATATGACAAAGGTAAAAATGTTGTGAGAGAAGTCATCAATATATTGAAATTTTCAGCAACAGTCGATTTTTTACTTAACTGAATAATCTCTGGATGATTGGAACTCAGCATTATTTTGCCTATACCTTGATTGATTTGCAAATAGCAAAGATAATTATAGTCACCCATTTCATTCATTTGAGGAGATAAGGTGACAGATGTGCTTTTGGTTAAAGATTTTATCTCTTTTAATTGTAAATCTAAAGTGACAAGATTTTGGAAAGAACCATTGGCACCAATTTCTACACGGCCAATATTTGTTTTTGTTGAAACAATAAGTTGAGTCTCTTTAGGCGTATCATAAAAGGTTGGTTGCATTGAATAAGTATAAGCATTAAAAAACTTAGAGGCAATCACAGCTGGATTTGTTTTTTCTGCTGTTAATAAGTAAGCGGTGTTTACACCTGTTTTATTATCTTTGATGACAGATAGCAGATTAAGCTTATTTCCGCTTATTTGCAAAGCTAGTTCCTGCGGTTTAGTAGCACCGCCAGCATTAAAATTAAATAGAGATGGATGGCTAGATAAGGTCTTAAAATTAGAATCTAGATGCTTTAGATTTAATTGATAGCGGCTATCTACATAATCTGTATAGGCAATCCAAATAGAATTATCATTAGAATCAATAGTATAAGCTAGCGTTTCAATATATCGTGGATTGGCCACCGTAATTTTTTGGGCTATGGTATCAAGAATTAAAGCATCATCCGTTCCGTAAAGCACAAATTGCGGCGCGAGCGTAAGTATTCGATGATCTTTAAGTTTTATTTGATGTTCAACTGAAGCCTGTTTTTTTTGTAAATCAATCGTGATGAAAACCAAATCACGGGTTTGCTCATTGTAGGTGTTAAGTATAATTTGATTCCCTTCAAAATGTGCTTTAAGTTTAGAATATGATTTATACTCATCTAAACTGAATGAATCTATTTGTTTTGCGGAGGAATCAAAACTTTTAATGGTTAAGCCATTTTCATCGGACGAAATGAGATAGAGTTTATTATTTTTAACAAGACTGACAAAATAATCAGAGTAATAAGCGTCATACCCCTTTGGTATATCGACCTGATCGAGTAAAATTCCCCGACTAAAACCACTATCTGGGAGTGCCATAAAGTCATTTTTTAAAACTTGAAACAGTAAAATAATCAGCAATATTACAGATAAGAAAAATACTGATTTCCAATGAAATAAACGCTTCTTCATAGATAATTCACTCCTTTTCAATACATACAAAAAATTTTAACATAAATATATATTCAAAACAATACTTAAGATTAGTTCAAACCCAATTATAATTATAAAAGAAAGATATTACCATATTATAAAATATAATATTTGTAATATCTTTCTTTTATAATTATAATGAAAATAGAAAATAAACATTATAAATGAACTTGATTAGAGTCATTATGTTTGGGTATAAACAAAAAGCTTTTATTTTATTAAGGAGGGGCAAGAATGTCTTTAGAAATTAGTAAAAGATTTGACGAAGAAAAATCACTCTGGGACATACAGCTCGTAGGCGATGTAGACATTCAATCAAGCAGCCATTTGAAAGAAGAAATTAATGGCATGCTAAATCAAGTGGAAACTGATTTAACGATTGATTGCGCAAATTTATCTTACATCGACAGCACTGGATTAGGCGTATTGATTGGCGTGCTAAAAAGGGTTAAATTAGTAGAAAAAGAAATCACCATTGTAAATGCACAAAACAATATCAAAAAATTATTAAACATTACAGGGTTAGATAAAATATTTAAAATTAAGTAATTTAATCTCATCTCATGTAAAAAAAGGTGGAATAATATGTTGGATCAAGTATCTATCTCCTTGCCATGTAAATCAGAATATGTGAGCATAACGAGATTATCGTCCTCGGTGATTGCCAATCAGATGGGATTTGACATCGAGGCAATTGAGGATATTAAGGTTGCAGTTGGTGAGGCTTGCAATAATGCCATTATTCATAGTCACTGTGAAGCAACATTCGATATTACATTTCAGGTCATGGATCAAGCATTTGTTTGCGAAGTCAGAGATGGTGGGAATGGTTTTAATTTAAATGAGTATCAAGAACCGAACTTGAGTGATCCTCAAGGTAACGGTCTCGGTATTTTTATTATGAAATCATTAATGGATGAAGTTATCGTAGACACGTTGCCTGGAAAAGGCACAAAAATCACCTTAAAAAAATTCTTAGAATAAATTTTGAGACTTCAATTATAAAATTTTAAAAAGAGAGGTCAATTTAATTGATCAAATTAGGGGCTGATTTTTATGGATAATACGCTAAGCTCTAAAGCAGACGTAGCAATCGATGCCATAGAGATCAAGAATTTTCATGAAATGGATAGTAAAACGCTATTCAGATTGTATAAAAACACTAAAGAAATTGAGATTCGAAATGAGCTTATTTCTAGGTATTTATATATAACGGAAATTCTTGCAAAAAAATATATTAACAAAGGCATTGAATATGAAGATATTTACCAAGTAGGCTCTCTAGGTCTAATTTATGCCATTGAAAGATTTGACATTGATCGCGGATTTGAATTTTCTAGTTTTGCAACGCCAACCATTATTGGAGAAATAAAGAAGTATTTTAGAGATAAAGGTTGGTCGGTTAGAGTACCAAGAAGAATTCAAGAGTTATCTAAAAAAATCAATGTTGCTAAAGTGAAACTTCAACAAGATCTTCAACGTGTGCCTAAAATCGAAGATATTGCAAATTACTTGTGTTGTACTGAAGAGCAAATCATAGAAGCTATGGAAGCCTCCCAAGTATACACACCAAAATCTTTGGATATTAGTTTTGATTCCAATGGCGATGATAAGGACATTCAATTGATGGACATTGTCGGTGAAGATGACAAGTATTTCGATTTTATTGAAAACAAAGATTTTATTGATATGTGCATGGATAAACTTAACGAAATAGAAATTAAGATCATTAAAGATCGATTCTTCTATAACAAAACTCAGATTCAAGTTGCCAATGAACTTAACGTTTCTCAAATGACCGTTTCAAGAATGGAAAAGAAAATCCTTAAGAAGTTTAAAAAGGAATATAAAAAATTAAGTGACATCTAACATTTAACAGCTAATATCTAATATTTTAAAAGGCCACCCAATCAATAATTGGGTGGCCTTTTTGAATAATAAAAAAAGTTAAACAGAATAGTTAAAATCGTACAAAACCGACTTTATCCTTTACGCGATTGAGAACATCCATTGCGACTTCATTAGCATGAAGAGCGCCATTTTTTAATATAGTTTCAATTTCGCCAGATTCAAGAATCTGATGATAACGGTTTCTAATAGGCGCTAAGCCATCAAAAATAACCTCAACAAGATCTTTCTTAAATTGACCATAACCAATTCCCTCATATTTAGCTGTAATTTCATCTAGTGAGAGACCAGACATAGAAGAATAGATGGTCATTAAATTGCTGACGCCAGGCTTTTCAACTTCATCATATTTAATGATACCTTCACTGTCAGTAGTGGCCTTCATGATGGCCTTTTTTATTTTAGCATGATCATCAAGTACTGTAATCTTACTAAGTTCATTGGGATTACTCTTACTCATTTTAGTGGTAGGATCATCTAAAGACATAATACGAGCACCAATTTTTTGAATCATAGGCTCAGGGACTTTAAATGTATCTCCATATTTGTTATTAAAACGAATTGCAATATCTCGGGCTAACTCAATATGCTGTTTTTGATCATCCCCAACCGGAACATGAGTAGTATCATATAAAAGAATATCCGCAGCCATTAGTACTGGATAAGTGAAAAGGCCTGTTGAACAAGAAGTATTATTATTACTTTTGTCTTTATATTGTGTCATTCGGCTCAATTCACCCATATAAGTGTGGCATTGTAGAATCCAAGCTAGTTCAGCGTGCGCTGAGACATGTGATTGAAGAAATAGTGTTGATTTTTTAGGATCAATACCAATGGCAATATAGAGTGCCGCAAGTTCAATTGAGCATTTTTTTAACAAGGCAGGATCATGTGCAGCAGTGATAGAATGCATATCTACAACACAATAGAAACATTCAGATTGATCCTGAATGGGAACAAAGTTACGCATTGTAATATAGTTACCTAAGTGTATTTGACCCGTAGGTTGAACACCAGAAAAAATTTTATTCATAAATACCTCCTTGAACATTAGAATAAATTTGTATTCAGTTAGAAACATTATAATATAAGCATTAGATAGATTCAACTTAACTATGAGTTCATTGACAAAAGAAAACGAAATACATATGATTAAACCATATATTTAAAAAATGTAACATCTAAGCGATGAAAATTATATTTACTATTGAGTAAGTTGGAAAATTAAATATGGAGATTATATGAAAAAAATACTCATTAGCATTACGATACTATCCTTTCTATTGATCAGTATTTATTTACTTTTAAATACAAAACAAAATATAAAATTGACAAGTAATAAAGAAATACCAATAAAAATTGAAGAAGTAAAGTTAGAAACTGTTAGAATTGGCGTTTTTGAACCACTTACAGGAAATAGTCAAGAAGGTGGTTTTTCTGAACTAGAAGGCATAAAATTAGCCAACGAATTATATCCGATGGTAAATGGAAATAAGATAGAACTTTATATTGAAGACAATAAATCGGATAAATACGAAACCGTAAATGCTGTGATGAGACTTATTGAAGGTGATAAAGTTCACGTGATGATAGGCAGTTGGGGATCCATGTATTCACTTGCAGCCGGACCCATTATCAATGAAGAAGAAATTCCAACAGTGGGTGCGAGTTGTACTAATCCCAGGATAACGATTGGTAATCAATATTATTCAAGAGTAAGTTATATTGATACATTTCAAGCAACTGCATTAGCAAAATTCGCTCATAAAGAATTAAAAGCAAAAACAGCAGTCATTTTAATTGAAAAAGGGAATGACTATTCCATAGACTTAGGCGAATATTTTATGAATGCTTTCGCAGAATTAAACAACTACCAGCAGTCTATTCTGATGGAAGGTTATTATCAACCTGGTGAAGATGACTTTAAAACATTATTGAATACAGTTAAAAAGTTTGAACCAGATGTTCTGTTTATTCCAGGCAATTACACGGAAGTTGCTAAGATTGCAAAAGAAGCGAGATCAATGGGCATTAAAAGCCAGATAATAGGAACAGATACATTGGATACTGAGAAATTTATAGAATTATCAGATGTCTCAGGTGAGGGTATATACTTTTCTACCTTTTATAGTCATGAATTTTCTAAGACTGAAGAAGCAAAAAAATTCTTGTTGGCTTATCGAAAAAAGTATGATAAAAATCCAACTTCATTTAGTGCACTAGGCTATGATGCTTATCTGCTAATTTACGATGCACTCAAACGAGTGAACAAAATTGACTCCAAGGAAATCAATATAGCAATCCACTTAGCAAAAAATGTACAAGGTGCAGCAGGCAATATAACAATGGATCAAAATGGAGATACCAAAAGATCGGTTGTTATAAAGCAAATAAGAAAAGGAAGTGCCCACTATATAACAAGCACAGAACCCGACAATTAATTGAAAATTAGAACATTTACAAGTGCTATTGCCTTATCTTTAAAAGGGTGGTAATATAGTGAAGTCCCACAGATATGAACGTGGGCAGCAAGAAAAACGAAAAGACATCACAAATAATCATTCCAAATTAATACTTGACAGATAAATATGAAAGTGTTAAGATGTAATAGTCGCCAAGAGCGGTTAACGTAAATTTAACAGTTTGAAACGACGCACAACGATCCTTGAAAACTAAACAGTGTATAACCAAAAGCTTAGATTGATAAGATGCCTAGCGCATCGCAATTTAAATG
>JAYVIR010000048.1:0-2116 GCA_043770095.1 Eubacteriales bacterium | reverse complement strand
CTCAGGAGAGGGTGCTGAAAAGACGTGCTTTTCTGTGTCTGGGAAAGGGTGTTTTCCAAGGCGGCAAGTGCAACCGTCTAGCGTAACACCTCGTCAATGTCGGCTCTGATAACGTTTATTGTGTGATAGCCGCTTTCAGTAAAGCCTTTTTTGCATTTTACATCGCAGCGAATATCGTATTCTCCTGTCCAGACACCATCATCATTTTCGCTGTCGCTATTTTCGCAGTCGCTATCATGGACTTTATAGCTGTTCCAGACAACAAGGGCACCTTTTTTATATTTGCCAACGTAGGAGATGTCCTTATTCAGACGACCGATTTTGCGCTTTTCTTGCTTAAATTCCCTGTCAAAGGTGGATTCACTGTAACCGTCTAGGAACTTTTTGATTTCTTGGTAAGACTCAGGGTATTTGCGTTGTAGCCAACGATGTGATGTATTTTTCATCGCATCTAATTTATCGTTATTCATTTTTGCACCCTCTTGGTTGCGCTCAGGTATCGTATGCTGGACTTTAGGTGATAGTCGCCAACTTAAAAAACTAAGCTTGCTGCATCGTCCCAACGAGAATACAACTTACAATCCTGTCTAAGAATAAGGTATTTCAATCTATCTATGTCTTTCTTGCTCATGCAATCGCCATCTATTACCACTGATAAGCCATCTACTGAATAGCGAATTGCGCCAAATTCTAAGATTTCCAACCCTTTACCATGTTCAAGAATATAAGTTCGCAAGTTTTGCATTGTTTCACTTGTGCAGGCATGTTCTTCAATCCACTTATCTTGTGGCGTGTTGTTGTCGCTTTTAAACAGCACTCTGAATGTTACCTGGTCTGCTCCAAGGTCACGAGCTACTTTAAAAATCTGTTTAGGAGGCAAGCCCGCAAACTCATCAGTCAAGTTCAAGGACAAGCGCAACGTGAATTCATGTTCTTTTATCTTTTTGCATAGGCTGCTGATTACAACCCGCTGCTTTGTTGGTGTGCCATTGTATTTTGCATTGGCTTCCACATCAAGGCTAGACAAAGAAAGACTGATTGTATTCACGCCAACGTGCTCACGCAGGAATCTGAGATATTCATCATCTAGCAAAACTCCTGTTGTTTGCATTTCAATAGTACGAAAGGGCTTCTCCATAAGTTTCATAAACAGCCCAAAGAAGGTAAGAAACGTTCGGTTCTGCTGAGGCTCACTTGTCCCTGTCAGCATCACTGTATTGCAGCCATTATCCCTTGCAAACTCTAACCGTCTCATATAATCCTTCAAGTGCAGGTCAAAGGCTGGCTTATTGCAGTCCATTTTGTTCGGGTAATCTTCGTTGTGCATTTTGCTCACGCAGAAAGCACAGTCATTAATGCAAGCTTTGTTTGGGACGACTACAGACAAGCTCTGAATTTTCATTGGGTTCCCCTTAGTTGGTGACTACAAGTTCTTTTATTGTAAAGTTTTCAGTCAAGCTTACAAGCACGCGTCCAGACACTGCTTTCTCAATGGCGCGAATGTCTGCAAGGGTGCCATTAGGAAGGTCAACAACCCACTTGCCATTCTCGTTGCGAGCAAGATGGCAGGGGCTGCTGTTGTCAAGGCTGTTCTGTCTTGTAATCACGACTGTCATGGTATACTCCCTTTGCGAACTTTTCTATACTTTGATTATACATGATTGCAAGATATTGTCAAGTGATTAAATGGATTTAATTGCAAATTCTAGCGGCATGGGTATTCCCTTTTTATCGGCTACGGCTTTTATGCTCTCGTAAACATACTCAAGCATTTTATTGTAGCCATCTTTTTTAGTCATCGCGCCAACAAGAGGTTGAACAACTGCATTAGGGGCAGTAAGAAGATGAATAAGTGCTAACGTCCCTGTTAAGACTTCAAGGTCTTTGGTGAAGTATGGAACAGACAACTCAGTGCTTGAGCATGTCTTCTCCATGGGGAGAGAGAAGATGTTAGACGGTTTTGCAGTGTTGGCGTGATAATACAGGTCATATCCTGTTGCGGTGGCTTTAATTGTGATTCTCTTTTTCAGGGGTATAAGTTCATCTAATATATCAGGCAGTGCATCAACGAACTTTTTGCAGTCTAACAATATCTCGCCGCGATTGTTGGCGAGAA
>JAYVIR010000047.1:0-45525 GCA_043770095.1 Eubacteriales bacterium | reverse complement strand
CTGCTTTTTGCTCACTTCGTCGAGCGCAATAGAGCCATCTTCAGCTAAAGTAACAATGGCATTTAATTTGCTTAAAATGATATTCATCATATAGAGACTGGTCGTATCATCTTCAACGACTAAAATTTCATAGCCGCTTAAATCATTACTGACAGGCTTGACATATTTTTGATGTCGCTTAAACAAACCTAGCCCCTCCTCAGCAATTTCAAAGGTCATATCAACATAAAAATCACTGCCTTCTCCAAGTTTACTGTTGACACCGATTTGCCCCCCCATTAATGTGACCAGCATCTTTGAAATGGCTAATCCTAATCCAGTTCCATTGGTTTTTTTACCACCCTTGTGTCCGAACTGAGTAAATCTTGAGAATAATAGTGCTTGCTCTGACTCACTTATTCCAATTCCAGAATCAAATACAGAAAACCGCAAAGAAATCATATTTTGAGTCTCATGCAGTTTTTGAATTTTCAACTTAACAAATCCTTCCGCGGTAAATTTCAATGCATTTCCAACCAAATTTGAAAGAACTTGCCTTAATCGATTTTCATCACCTATTAGGATATTTGGAAAATCATTTGGCATAGAAATCTGTAAATCAAGTCCTTTATGTTTTGCACTGACTAAAAAAAGATTGTACAAATCATGAATGGTTTCATTCAATTCAAAAATTTCCTCTTTGATCATAATCTTTCCAGCTTCAATCTTGGAGTAATCCAAAATATCGTTAAGAATTGTGAGCAGCGAATCAGAAGAGGACCTAATGGTTCTTAAATAATTTTGTTGCTCTTCATTTAAGGATGTCATTGACATAATATTAAGCATGCCTAATATGCCATTCATTGGGGTTCTAATTTCATGACTCATATTTGCAAGAAACTGGCTCTTCGACAAATTGGCATCATCTGCAACCAACAATGCTTTTTCAAGCGCCTCATCCTTATTTTTTATTAAATCTAGCGTCTTTTGGTGTTCTTCAATTTCCTCTTCTAACTGAGCATTTACTTCCTCTAAGAAGTAATTTGATTTTTTTAACTCCAATGTGCGTTCATCCACCCGATCTTCAAGCACTTGATTCATATAAACGATCTTTTCTTCAGTGCTTAGTCGCTCTGCAATCTCTTCTTCCAGTTGCGCGTTGAGCTCTTCTAAAGACTCGTTTGTTTCTTGTAATTGAACCGTTCTTTCAATCACTAATTTTTCAAGACCTTCATTAAGGATACGTATTTCAGACTCTCTTTCTTCTATCCGTTCAGACATCATTGCAAAATGATCTCCCAATTCTTGAAATTCGACGAAAATGCTTTCTTCTTTTAACATTCCATACTCACCCTCTGAGATACGAAGTGTGCTCTCAGATAATGCTTTTAAATCCATAATGGCTTTTCTAAAGTTAAGGTATATAAAAATCCAACTTGTTAACAAAACAATGATTACCAAACTAATAATCACTTTGGTCATATCATATAATGATTTATAGATAACAGCTTTACTAAAAGAGAGAAGCAAATACCACCCCTCTCCCGCTCCAATTTTTACACCCTTTACTAAACTCTTCGGCCGACTCGGAATATCTGTAAATTTTTCGCCATCTTGAATGGATTGTTTGATTATGTCAAAATCGACATACCTCTGACGCTCAGAAATTTTCTTTACATCTTTATCCACAAGATAATTTCCATTTATATCTACTATCGTTATGGCATCTAAGGCACTATAAGAAGTATTATCAATCAATACACTCATTTTGTCCAAGCTTAAATCACCAACAATTAAATGCGTTCCTAAATTTGCGGTAATTGTTATTGTTGGTTGATTTGTTTTTCTGGAAATATAAACACCTGACAAAGCGGTTTGATTAACCTTCGGTTTATTAATGAAGAAGCTTTCGTAAGCTACACTCGTATTGATTGCCTCATTTTGATATGGGGCTACCATTTCAACATCGCCTTTTTCATTAATAATCTTAATCTGTTCAAAATAAGGATACATTTTTACAACATCTTCCAAGTAAATACTCTTAGCTTCATTGCTTAGTGCACCATTCTTTTGACTTAAATAGGGTGCTATTTCCTTGATCATTCGAATAGGGTTGTCAATGAAAGAATCCATTCTGTCCTCTACCATTGTAACAATCTGATTGTTATGTTCTTGAATATCGACGAGCGACTGATTATAAATAAATAGAAAAAGCAACGCGCCAAAAAAGGTAAGCATAACTGAAAAAATTATTGTATTTCCAACCAACAGTTGCCATTTCAAACTTCTCTGTCTGCTCATCTCATTTTACCTCTTTCGATTATTGATATTACAGGATCAATACAATACCAACGACCCATTTTCTATTTTAAACATCAAATATTTCCTAGAATTATCACCAAACTGATCAATGGTAAAAGGCTCTTGTACCCCCTCAAAAGTCCCAATTTCAATCATTTTAGCTTTGATATCGATTGGTTTTATGCTATTACTCTCATCTATAGATTTTGCTAATGCTTTCATCGTTTCATAAGAGTACATGGAAGAAAAAGTAGGAACCTCACCATAACGATCACTGAATTTTTTTTTAAAATTAGTAAAAGTCACTGTTTGATTGCTGTTATCAAGAGCACCCACAATCATCATGCCTTCGACTGCTAAACCACCTTTTTTAATCAACTCAGGGGTATTCACCCATAGTGGTCCATAAAGCTGAATGCCTGAATTGATTGCCTTAATCTTAGAAGCGATACTTGAAGAATCTTCGGCACTACCAATAAGGAATATCGCCTGTGGTTTTTCAACCTTAATGGCATCTAAAGCTTGAGTAAGTAATACCGGCTGATTTGGATCAAATGATAATATTTTAGCGCTTGCACCAAATTTATTTTTAAGTTGATTGTCAAAATTTAAAACCAACGGTTCTGTAAAAGCTTTATTGCGTTCGTCATAAAGTATTATAAAGTTACTTTGGTTTAGTTTTTGTGCTACGTGTATCAATGCGCTTGCCTGCTCTTTTGTTGAAGCGATAAACCTTATGAAGTTGTCATCTAAAGCGGATAAATTATCGGCACTAATGGTTGGCCCCATCATTAATACTTCTTGTGAATTGATATAATCCATATTGGGTGAAAGCATCCCGCTGGTATAATGACCAATAATTAATCTGACATTTTCCTTAACAAATTCTTGATCCATTTTAAGTGCCACAGCAGCATCATTTAAATCATCTTTTACAACCAATTCAAGTTTATGACCATTAACGCCACCCGTTGAGTTGATTTCGTCAATAGCCATTTCGGCGCCTCGTCTGCCAGATACTGATAAATCTGAATTGGGACCAGTCATGGTGCCTACAAGTCCTATTTTTATAGATTCTTTTGATTGGCAGCCAATTTGACCTATTGAAAGGACAATTATTCCAGCAACAACTAAAATATTTTTAGTCACCCTCTTGCCTGTTTTTATTTTTACAATCCCAATAATTTGTTTCAAATTAAAACACATCCTTTCTTCTAAGCTAGATGCATCCATCAATTCTGTTGTTTGCAAAAAGAAAGTCCTAATATTTTTGTAACGAATATTTCTGCTAACTCTGCATCAAACTGACTCCCAGCATTCTTTTCAAATTCATAAGCAGCTTCAACATCCGTCATCGTCTTTTTATAGGTGCGTTCGCAGGTCATGGCATCATAACTATCAATAATGGATAGCAGTCTTGCATAAAGTGGGATAGCATTATGGCTAAGTCCATTCGGGTAGCCTTTTCCATCTAAGCGCTCGTGATGGCATAAAATTGCATCCGCATAATCTTGCAGCTCAGAAGAAGACGAAATAATACGATAGCCTATCTCAGGGTGTCGCTTCATTTCAAGCCACTCTTCATGTTCCAAATGCCCAGGCTTATTAAGAATATGTTCATCAATCGCAATTTTTCCGATGTCATGGAGAAGTCCGATGACCTTTAAATCATGAATGTCTTTTTCACTTAAATTCATGACTTCACCCATATGTTGGCATAGTTCGCTAACACGCCTTGAATGCGCCTCTTCGCGAGGGTTTTTTTCATGAAGTGTGTGAAGAATGGTGACAATCATGCTGCTCCTCACGCTGACATCTTCAAGAATTTTATCTCGAAACATTGCATCTTCAGCATTGCTGAGCACTTTAAGCAAGTCTTGATCTGAACGTATTTGAATGTCTAATCCAAATGCCATGCTCAGATTAAGGCCCCTCTTGTTTATTTGTGAAAACGCTTTTTTAATTTGTCCTGCATAAGCGCTGGCCTCTTTTTTATTAATTTGAGGCATGAAAATGGCAAATTCATCGCCACCCCATCTGGAACAAATCGCATCTGATGGACATATTTTCTGGATAATTTGAGAAGCATCCATTAAATATTGGTCTCCAAAATCACTTCCAAATGCATCATTTGCAAGTTTCAGACCATTTATATCGCCCATAATAATGGCATTTGAATCTTCAGAACCATTCTGATATTCAAGCAAATAATTTTTAAAAAAATTTCGATTGTAAAGTCCTGTCAGCCAATCAATCTGACTCATATGAACAATATGTTGTGTCCGTTTCATTAATTCAATGGCATTATGTACTTTTAAGGGAAGAGAAATTTTCATAGCCTCTTCTGATAAAGGTTTTGAAAAATAGTCATACGCACCTAATGTTAGTACTTTTTCGATCGAACTCGTATCAAGAATACCTGTGCATACGATCACAGGTATGTCCATCACTTCCTTGTCCTCTTTGAGTTCTTTTAAAATTGCGTAGCCATCTTTTCCTGGCATTTTTAAATCTAAAATACAAACTTTAATGTCATTTTCTAAAATCACAGATTTTATATTCAAGCCATCTTCAGATTCAAAAACATTGATATTACTATTTTTTTTCTGAATAATCATACTCATAATGCTGCGATCAACCATCGAATCATCAACAATTAATACGTTGCCATTCATTCGCTCACCTACTTTATCTGTTATTAACAAATACCTAATTTTTCCAAAACTTCGACGAATTTTTCAGTGTCAATGGGTTTTGACGCATAGGCATCACAACCATATTCAAATGCAGTTTGCACTATTTGGCTTTCTCCAAGTGCGGTTGTCATAATAATTTTTGAGCGCTTGCTTGGCTCAATATTATTTTGCAAATCTAAATCTCTCATGGCTTTTAGAACCTTCACACCATCAATCTTAGGCATCATGATATCTAAGCAAATTAAATCATACGGTTCATTGTCTTTTACTGCCATCATATAAGCATCAATGGCTTCCAATCCATCTACGACCATATCACACTCGCCATATTGTGCTAAAAATCGGCTTAAAAATTTACGGCTAACCATATCGTCCTCTACTATCAAAATACGTTTCATAAGTGAACCTCCTCAATTTTTAGTAATCTTGAGCATACTTAAAACTTGATCAATTCTATCTAAGAGTACTTTAACGTTTTCTAGGCGTCCTTTTCTGATTTCTAATTCCATTTTAAAAGCTAAATTTTTAAGTTCTTCCGCGTTTAATTCTTCAAATTGAACTTTTAATTGATGCGCAGCCACCTCAAGCATCGCTGAATTTTCTTCTGCCAATATGGATTTGATTTTTTGCATTCGCATGCTGAGTTCAAATAATTTTTCTTCATTAATCATCGTCACTTCTTGAGATTTTTGAGTCACTCTCTTTAACAATTCATCATCTTCTGTTTCAGTCAGGCTATAAGTTGTTTCTTTTTTCGCATGAGTCACTGGTGCGTCTAAATATCGGCTTAGCAAAGTCATTAATTGCTGACGATTCACAGGCTTTGAAATGTAATCATCCATACCACTCGCTCTGAATATTTCTTCATCACCCTTTAAAGCAAAAGCAGTTAATGCAACGATTGGCGTTTTAGAATGATGAGGTGACTCTTTTCTAATTCTTTGAGTGGCTTGAAGTCCATCTAAAATTGGCATTTGAATGTCCATTAAAATCATATTATATTTCATCATATCATTTTTTTCAACGGCTTCTAGTCCATTTTTAGCAATATCTACAATAATGCCACTTAACTCTAACATTTTTCCAATGACTATTTGATTAACCCGATCATCTTCCACTAATAAAATGTGTTTGTTTTTATAATGTGTAAAAATCATATCAGCTTCTGAACTTTGATATTCTGAAGTATGACTAATTTTTAGTGGCAACTTAAAGGTAAATGTGCTGCCTTCTCCAAAAATACTCTCAACCTCAATCACGCCGTTCATCATATCGACAAATTGTTTTGATATTACAAGACCTAGACCAGTGCCTCCATATTGCCGCGTATAAGAACCATCCACTTGAGTAAAACTCTTAAAAAGAAATGATTTCTTTTCATTTGCGATGCCAATGCCTGTATCTACAATTGAAATTTCAAGTTGGACACTATCCGCTTGATGTAGACTTTTCTGAGATACAACAATTTTAACAACACCTTCATTGGTAAATTTAATGGCATTGCTAAGGAAATTATTGATAATTTGCTTTATTCTTTTTGCATCGCCCACCAATTTATTTTCAATTAACGACTCATAAACTAACTTAAGTTCCAAATCTTTTTGTTGTGCATGCGCATAGTGCCCTTTAACTGTCGACTCTAGTAATGCTCGCACTTCAAAATCTTCCGATTCGAGCCTCAATTTGCCAGCTTCTAACTTTGAAAATTCCAATATATCGTTAATAATATCGATGAGAGAACTCACGCATTCTTTTGCGGTTTTCAAGTTGTCTTTTTGCTCAAAACTTAAAGAATCCATCATTGTTAAATCAATCATACCCACAATGCCATTAAGTGGTGTTCTAATTTCATGACTCATATTTGCTAAAAATTCGCTTTTCGCACGATTGGCTTCTTGAGACTCTTCACTTGCCAGTCTCATTTCAATTTCTGAACGTTTTTTATAATCCACATCTGAAATAAGCATCGCAATATAGCCCTCTTCAGGACTATAAATTGAAACTTCTACCCACTTGTTAATGGATTCCATATGGTGCTCCACCAGATGCACTTTTTCATCATCACAAATCACAGTTTGGAACAAACTTATGATTCTATTAAATTCTTCTTTATTAAGAAAACTCACTTCTGATAATTTAGTTCCAACAATTTCTGTTGAATGAAGTCCAAGAATAAGATCTGTCGCCTCATTCATTTCGATGATTTCACTATCAATTATTTCGTGGTTCATATCATACTCTATGCGATGATAACTAATGCTTATTTCCATATTCTTAAATAGAGAATAATATTTATTGAGACTCTGTATATAAAGTCTTTCAGCCATTTGTGCATCATGCACATCAAGAAATAAACCGATTATGCCCATAAATTCATTGTTTTCATCATAGAGTGGTTTTCCAATACCAAGCATGGATCGATAAAGTTGGTAAGGGGAATTAAGCTGTACTTCTATTTTAAAGTCCGATTGAATTTGGATGCTCTTCCCAAGTGCCGTATTAAACTTGTTAAAATCTTCTGGCGTCATATTTGATTCTAACGCAGTGAAAAAACTTTCCTGTCCTATATTCATGTAGCGCTTAAAAGTTTGATTGATAAAATCACAATGATTGGTAGAATTAATCCGGTAAATCATTACAGGGAGGCTATCCAATAGTGTTAAACTTGTCTTTCTTGCCTCATCTAAGCTTTTTTCATAATGGATACGCTCAGTAATATCTTCGACTGTAATAATATAAGCTTTTTCATATTCAGAGTGTGCAGGCATCAAACTAATGTTTAACCAACAATTTTGAACTTGACCGTTTCTCAAAAAAGACATTTCAAGTAATAAATCCTTGATCATATCATCCGTTTTAATGAGCTGAGTTATAATGCTTCTGAATTTGCAAAATTTACAATTTGTTGAAAATCCGCAGCCACCTTCCAAGCTCCACATACAACTTAAAACATCTCCAAATTGTTTATTGATCACTTGAGTCTTAGTAACGCCAAAACTATTAAGAAATGACTGATTAACCTTTTGAATAGACAGATTTGAATCAATTACAATCATTCCAGTTGGCAACATTTCAAATAATCTTTGAAGATTATTTCTTTCTCTATTCATGGCGTTCTCTGTTTCCATTATTTTCGTAATGTCCCTAAACACTACGACATATCCCATGAGTTGACCCTCTCTTGAGAGTAATTTGGAGAAATGCGCAGAGAGATTACGCTGAGTGCCATTTTTCAATTTTAAGAAACTGCCCTTAGGAAGACCACCTTCAATAAATTGGTCACTTTTTTCACCCTCAAAAAATGAAATAGGTTCCGGGTCTCCAGATTTAAAAATTCTTAATACTTTATGAAAGTCTTGACCAACTACATCTTGAGTGCTGCACTCTAAAATATGTTTGGCTTCGTAATTAACAAAGTCAATTTCGCCTTGTGAATTGGTGGTAATTACAGCATCACCAACACTTGACAATGTCGATACCAACCATTCTTTATCATGATTTTTTAACTGTTTTCTTAAATCTTCCATAACCAGCACCTCTAAAAAATTACTTTTCATTTGATAAGATTTTGCTATATAACAATATCTTGATAATCAATGGTTATATTACCTGTACTGACTTCCAAAACAACTGTACGACTTACAGTCCCGCCAACTTCATCCGTATTGTACTTGATATTATTTTCATTCAAAATACTTTTGACTTTTGAAATATTTCTCTCGCCCACTCTGAAATGATCGTACTCTTTGACCGAGTTTGCACCACCAATCAAGAAAATTTTTCCTTTGCTCAGATCGCATTGATAACTATTTCTGAGTTTAGTCAAAAGGATTGGCAATCCGAGTTCAGCGTAGTAACCTGGTCTGTTCTCAGCATTATAGGAACTCAATGCTTCTGGCAATGCAATATGAATCATTCCAGCGATCTTCATTTCTTCAAAGTAAAAGGTAACCGCCACACAAGAAGCCAGTGCATAGGTAATCAACCTATTGCCATCACCTTTTATGACTAAATATTCACCTATCCCAATTACATAATCCATAAACTGCCGAGTAGGCAAACTCGGACTCCCTCCCCATGCAAATAACATACCTACCTGAGTAAATTGCATATCGCACCCGGAATTTGTTCTAAAGGATATTGACGTTCGACAGCACCAACTTCATAAGCCACTTTTGGCATGCCATAAACCACGCTAGAAGCTTCATCTTGACCAATCGTTTTAGCGCCACGGCGTCTCATCGACAAAAGACCTTTTGCCCCGTCATAACCCATTCCTGTTAAAATAACACCGATTGCTTTATCACCGCACTCCTTAGAAACTGAATCAAATAGGACATCTACGGAGGGGCAATGCCCGTTGACTTTGTCTCCATAAAAAACTTCAACCCTATACTGATCGCCAATGCGTTTAATGCGCATATGTTGATCTCCAGGTGCTATTATGACTTTTCCCGCTTCAACGTAATCGCCTGTTTTCGCTTCAACCACTTGAAATTGGGTTTGCAGATTTAATCGATCTGCAAACATTTTTGAAAAATTAGGCGGAATATGTTGCACAATCACTATCCCTGGTATTTTAGGCGGCAAAGCCATGAGCACTTTAAAAATAGATTCAGTTCCACCCGTAGAAGCGCCAATGGCAATGATATTTTTTTGTGTTTTAAAATTACTTCCAATGTCGCGTGGACTTGCCACAACTACCGAATTAATAATTTTAGCTTTTGATACTTCTTTTATTTTTTGTATGAGATCGATGATAAATATTTCTACACCTTGCGCAGACTGCATGTTTGGTTTGGTCACAAAATCTACCGCCCCTGCATTCATCGCATCAAAAACTGCCTTCCCAACAGAACTCACTACAATAATAGGAACAGGATGCTGCGGCAATAACTGTCTTATAAATTCAATGCCATCCATTTTAGGCATTTCTACATCACAGGTAATCACATCTGGCTGAAATGTTTCAATTTTTTCAATGGCGTCAAACGGATTTTCAGCTTTTGCGACAATATATAATTCTGGATCAACCGATAAGCCTCTTCCGAGGACTTCTCTAAATAACATGCTGTCATCTAAAATTAGAACTTTAATGCGTCTGCCCATATTAACCATCTCCTAATACAACATTTTCTATTTTCTATAAATGGCTGGCTTTATATATTTGAATCTCGTTGTTTCTCTATTAATGGATTCTGAGTGGCCTATAAACAAATATCCACCATCTTCAAGTAAATCATAGAGCTTATTTACGAGCAAATCTTTCGTTTTTTGATCAAAATATATCATGACATTTCTACAAAATATGACATGAAACTTTTTCCTAAAGGGGAATACTTCATCCATTAAGTTAAACCTTCTATAAATAACTTGATGCTTAATAGCATCCGTTACAACAGAATTTTCATTCGCCACTCTTTTAAAATACTTTTGTTTCCAAGTGATTGGTAGAGGATAAATCCGCTCATTACTATAGAGTCCTTCCTTGGCTGTCTCTAATGCGACTTGAGAAATATCCGTCGCTAAAATTTTGGTCTCCCATTTCGGCATTTCTGTTGCAAAAAAATCGGCAATAATCATCGCTAGCGTATAAGGCTCTTCACCCGTAGAACTTGCCGCACACCAAACGCGTAAATCTTTACTTTTGACTGCAGTCTTAATTTGAGGAAGTACCAAATCTCTAAAATAAAAAAAATGTTCTGGTTCTCTCATAAAAAAAGTATGATTGGTTGAAATTTTATCAATTAGTCCAGCTACCGCTTTTCCAGATTTATCGGCTATCAGATAATTATAATACTCTGTAAAGGTTGAAAAATTCAATTCTATGAGCAACTTGTTTAATCTGCCAGTCAATAACGTTTCTTTTTCTTTTTTTAAATGAATGCCATAATTGACTTGAATAAATTCTGATAATAATCGAAATTCTTTGTCTGTTATATTAATCATAGCCATCACCTTTTTTATAAAGGAGGGTTCGAAAACCCTCCCATATTTGTAAGTTGCACTTTTCAATTACAAAGCTCATTAACCCCTTTAGTATTTACCAAATTCCTTTTCGCTCAGCACTATTTTTTTGCCTTTTGCGCCGTCCTCATGATCAGAGCTTCTTGATTCAGGCATATACCGTTTAGGTTCATTCATATTATCGAGCATTCTAAGAACGTCAGGGTTGACATCATCCATGCCTCTGTTGTAGCCGCCGCCATGGCTCATACGTTTAAGCTTAAATCTCGCTACTTGATGTTTAAGCATTTCTGCTTGACTAGACAATTGTTCGCTGGCAGCAGCCGTTTCTTCTGAAGTAGCAGAGGTCGTCTGAACCACGTCCGCAATCTGGCTGACGCCTTGATTGATTTGATCTACGCCAATAGCCTGCTCATTTGAAGCCACAGCAATGTCGCTGACCAAATTGGAAACTTTTTCGATACTTCCAACAATTTGAACCAAAGCCGCTGCCGTTTCATTGGCAATTTTTGTACCACCCTCAACTTTTTTAATAGAACCCTCTATCATAGCGGTGGTTTCTTTTGCCGCATTTGCCGATCTTGCCGCGAGGTTTCTGACTTCTTCTGCAACGACTGCAAACCCTTTACCATGTTGCCCTGCACGCGCTGCTTCTACCGCTGCATTGAGTGCCAAAATATTGGTTTGGAAAGCAATTTCGTCAATAACTTTAATGATTTTAGAAATGCTATTAGAAGAATCATTAATCTCATCCATAGATTTGAGCATCATTTTCATTTGGTCGTTGCCTTGGCTTGCATTGAGCTTAGCACTTTCAGCCAATTCGTTGGCTTGATTTGCATTTTGAGCATTTAAGCGTGTTTGTGATGCAATCTCTTCAATAGAAGCCGTCAATTCTTCAATAGAGCTGGCTTGCTCAGTTGCTCCTTGAGAAAGAGACATGCTAGAGTCAGAAACCTGTCTAGAACCCGAAGCCACTTGCTCAGATGCTGAATTGATGTTGGTCATGACTTCGTTGAAATTTGCCGCCATTTGACTAAAAGACTTGGCTAAGACGCCAATTTCGTCTTTTGTATTGATTTCTAAATAAATATCCAAGTCGCCATCTGCTAAACGTTTTGAAGCGTCTACCATTTTGTTGATTGGCTTTTTAATAGAGTTTGAAATGAAAATGCCTAAGAACATGGAAACTAACATACCACCAATGAGTAGAGCTATCATGGTAAACACGGCAGAATTAGCGGTTTTAGTATTGCTTTCTGATGTCTCTTTGGCAATACTAACTTTTGTCTCTTTTAACCATCTATAGTCATCTTCAATGGTGGTTCTTAACTTATCTCCCTCTCCGCTTATAATAACGTTTGCTTCAGCAATTTTACCTGCTTTTTTAAGTTGAATAATCTGTACTACCAATGCATCGTAAAGGTCTTTATTTGCTTGGATATCCTCTACCTTTTTTTTACCTTCCTCCGTTAAAATTGTTGTTTCAAATGATATAAGATTTGTATTGAATTCAGTATTTCGTTCTTTTATTCTGGTCTCGTAGTCCAATATTTGAGCTGGCGTTGTCGCAAGAACAATGTCTTTAACATTACCGCTCATACGTTGGAACGACTCTACCACTAATATCATGTCACCAAGTGGAACCGTCATTTTTTCATAGAGTTTTGTGTCTAATGCATCAATTTGTTTAAGATTTATAACGCCTACCAATCCAATGCCGCCTGCAATAAGTGCTACGATTAAGAATCCAAGAATCATTTTAAAACCAATTTTCATATCGTTATACCAATTCATCCTAAGTTCCTCCTTTTATTCAGCAACATTCGTTAGCGTTTCAAGCTCACTTGGGGTCAATAACTTTTCACAGTCAAGCAGTAACTTGACTTCATTTCCGACTTTTCCAATGCTTTTAATGTATTTGTTCGAGACGCCCGAGCTGAGCATCGGTTGATCTACAATGTCCGTGTCTGCAATGTTCGTCACTTCCGACACACTGTCGACAATCAGTCCAACTGAGCTGTCTAAAATGTCAACAACGATGATGCAAGTACGTTCGTCATAATCTACAAATTCTTTTTTAAACCGCAGTCGCATGTCCATTACAGGAATGATTCGACCTCGTAAGTTCATAATACCTCTTATAAAAATAGGGAGCTCTGGAACTTCAGTGATGGGCAAAATACCAATAATTTCAGTAACATATTCAATACCAATGCCGTAAGATTCATTGCCTAGAACAAATGTTAGGTATTTACCCTTTTGGGTGTCTTCTTCAAAGTATTCTTCAACCATTACCTTTGCCATTATTCCACCTCTTTCCTTTCTGGTTTAATGATAGCCTATCTAATTCGCAGTCCTGTAAGTCCGCTGATGTCAAGAATCAAACTGATATTGCCATCGCCTAAAAGCGTGCAACCGGCGATGCCGTGAATTTTTTTTATGCTCTTAATATAATTTGGCAGAGATTTTACGACAACTTGTTGTTGTCCCAAAAGTTCATCTGCAAAAAGACAGACAATTTTTTCATCTTGCTCGACCATAATAAGAATGCCTTCAGTCAAATCAGTCATTGCCTCTTTGACCTTATAATGCTCATGAAGCCTTAAAATCGGGAAACATTGCCCCCTGATCATAACCATTTCGTTATTGTCCGGATCCATGATGCAGTCCTTCTGCTCTGGTCTAAATGATTCTTTAATGGTCGTGATTGGAATGGTATAGCGAGATTGTCCCACTTTGATGTTCATCCCTTCAATAATGGCAAGCGTCAAAGGAATTTTTAAGATGATGGTCGTGCCTTTATCAAGCTCGCTGTCTAGGAGTACAACGCCGCCTACCGCCTCTAAATTTTTTGCTACCACGTCCATGCCAACGCCTCTGCCGGAAAACTCAGTGACTTGCTCTTTAGTAGAAAACCCTGGCAGTAAAATCAAATTGTAGATTTCTCGGTCTAGCATTTCTGATTCAGGTTTATAAAGCAGTCCGTTTTCTTTGGCTTTTTCAAGAATCCGATCTTTATTAAGGCCTTTCCCATCGTCTTTAATAATAATGAGAACGTCACTGCCTGAATTTTTAGCTTCTAAAATAATCTTTCCAACGCGTTCTTTTCCTTTTTTAACTCTGTCTTGTTCGTCTTCAATTCCATGATCAATTGAATTTCGAATCAAATGCATGAGTGGATCTGAAATGTGCTCAATAATATTTTTGTCTACTTCAGTCTCTTCACCATATAATTCCAATGTAATTTCTTTGTTTAATTTTTTGCACATATCTCGCATAATTCGGTGCATTTTCACAAAGGTAGTCGATAATGGTACCATTCGAATGGACATGACCATATCCTGAAGTTCACCCGTAATTTTATGGAGTTGTCTCGCCGATTTTTGGAAGTTTTCTGATTCGACCAGTTCCGCTACAGGGTTTTGAGTGACCATCGCTTCGGCTATGACCAATTCTCCTACAAGGTTCATAAGACCATCCAACTTTTCAACATGAACACTTATCATCGTCTGTGCAGCCACAGATCCAGCTTCCTTTTGTGCCACGTCTGCTACCTGAGGTATTTCGATGAATGGTACTTTAACTGGCGATATTTCAATCGCTATTTTATGTTCGAGTGGTTCTTTAAACTGATCAAAAGCATCCTCGTCTACTTCCTTAAACTCTAAAGTCTTTAAAAAAATAGTTTTTTCAAGATGTTCGCGAATAAAAACTTCTGGCATATTGGTTTTGATAAAAACTTCAAAACCATTGTCTCTAATTTGCTGAGCTGTCTCGTCATTATCTAAAATATCTGCCGGGAGAAAAAATACTTCTTCCGCTAACTCGGTTAATCCAAAAATAACCGTATACGCACGAATGTTTTCCATTTCACAATCATCACTAAAGAAAATTTTTCCTTTATAACGATTGAAATCCGAAACCTTAGCTTTTTTTTCTTGAGGGATATAATACTGAATTTTTTTCTCAGATTCAGGTTTTTTTATTTCTGTCCCATCGGCATATTCGGCTTTTAGGCTTTCAAGCATTTTCTTGAACTGCTCAACAAGCGCTTCGGGATTACCATCTGGAGCATCAGAGTTTCTAATTTTTGCCACTTCAATTTTGATAAAATCAACACTTTCAAGAACCAAATCTGAGAGTGTTGAAAAATCTAAATTGCTTGGTTTTTTCTCTCTGATAAAATAAAAAAGATCCTCCATCGAATGTGCCATTGTTGTAATATTATTAAACAACATCATCGCGGAAGACCCTTTTATTGTATGCATGAATCTAAAAATTTCATTGACGCCATCTTCAGTGAACTTACCCGTTTTTTCACTGCTGATGATGACCTGTTCTAGCAGATCTAATATCTGTGTTGCCTCAAAAATGTATATTTCCAACATTGGTTCATTTTCAAATTTCACAGACACACATTTCACCTCACAATCCCATTAATAGTCCCTGTAACAATATCCACCAATAATTCGGCAGACACAGCAGGGTCTATTTCACCATTTTCCTGTGCCTCTTCAAGTAATGAAAGCATACAGTTTGACCTAATCGTAAAATTTCTTCAACTTGAGCCGCTAATGGCTCTATGTATCTCATCTAACCCTTGTGTAATTGTCGGATAATTTTGATGCTAATTGGTAAATGCATCTGTGAAATAATTTACCCCGTCTACGCCGTTTAACGCTTTTATTTTTATGGATTCAATAATGTCCAAAACAAATTTAGCGTAAAAATTCAGTACTGCTAATAACATCATATTCTTATCCTCAAAGTGTTTAAAAACATTACTCTCTGATATTTTTTCATACTCCACTTTTTTTGTAGAGAAAGATTGTACACCCAGTTCGTTCATAACTTTGGTGCCAGTAAATACAATCAGTTATTTGCTATGAATCATATACATCTATCCACCTTTAAACCGCATTTTTTCCAGTTTTGTCGGGTAAGTAAGTTATCACTCACCTTGTATTTATACACTGACTTTATATTTTCAAACAAAAAACAACCAATTTAGTATATAAATTGGTTGTTTAACCCAAATTTCATTTTTAAAACCGCATCAATGGTCTTTATTAAATTCTCTGTGAATCGCAATAAGTTGCATGCTGAGTCTTTGCTCGTCAAATTCAAGGTAACGACTGGTAATCAAAACTTGAGAATACTTATGTATCCCTCGAGGTGGTCAAAATTTCTTAAGACTGGTTACGCCATCTTTAAAAATAAGATTCAAGGTATCTAAGTTCCTTAATCATTGGCAGCATTTCTCGACATGCTTCTGTTGAAAGAAGCTCTTTTACACGATTTTCAACTTTCCTAGTTTCATCTTTTTCAACAAGATAATGCGTTGTTTCTTTTAGGAAACAACTACCAGCATAGCTTCTGATAACCTCTAAATCAAATGGCATTACCACCAAAATTGCTGACTCACTTAATTTTCTTTCGTCAAATTGCTCCGGGTCAATTAGCAATTCATTTTCGAGCTAATCTAAATGATAAACCGTTTTTTGCCAATTGCATTGACTAAAACTCCCTCTACCGTGTGAATTTCGCGAGTGAGATAAGTCAACTCCTTATTTCCATAAAGGTCAATTGCAATGAACAATAGCATCATAAAGACGATATAAACAAGAATTGGATTTAATCTACTTCAAAAGCCCCAGCAACCTCGTCATTCAGTTCATTAAAGGATTCGACGCTTTTAGCATTCACTTTTTTCATTAGCATTAGTTCGCTGATTACTTTGCTGAGCTCAGCATCCTCAACTGTTTGACTGATTAAATCATAAAACAACTTATCCATTTTTCTTGACTACATTATGAATGAAATTCATCGGTTTATTAACAGGATCTTCTAAATTTATGGATGATAAGCGCAAGCATTACCAATAAACTCGCAAAATTTAACAGTGCAAAAGTTCTTATAATACACTTTTTTAAACTGGCCTAAGCAGACTTCTTCAGACTATGTCGTTTTGAACTTTTATCTTTCTTTCCCAAGTTGTTGTCCTTCAATTTAATTTTAATATGCTTATACTCAGAAAGTCATCCTCCTCTTTTAATATTTTATTTTTAAGCATTAATTATTAGGGTATTAGGCTGATATATAAGGAGTGGATTTTATGAATATACTTATTCTAGGCGGCACTGGCTTTATCGGTCGTCACCTATGCACTGCTCTCACCGCTCAAAACCACACGGTCTTTGTTGGCACGCGTCAAATAAATAAACTTCAAGAGTCCGATACAGATGGCATCGAATACGTCTTTTGGGACAATAATTACCCTCCGCTTTTGCCACCATTAGATGTGATTATTAATTTAGCAGGTTCAAAGATCAATGCCAAGAGATGGACAGCTTCTGTAAAAAAAGAGCTCCTTCAAAGTCGCATTTCCGTCACGCAGGCCTTGGCAAGAGCCATTAGACTAGGTATTTACACGCCGAGTTTAGTCATTAGCGGTTCTGCGATGGGTTATTATGGACACTGCTCAGATTACATGATCACAGAATCTAATCTTTGTGGCAATGACTTCGTTGCCCAATTGGCACAAGTTTGGGAAAATGAAGCTTGGCATATAATAGATCATCATTTTGACACATTTAATACACCACCGCGCCTTGCACTGCTAAGAACTGGTCTAGTTCTTGGAGATGGCGGCGTACTTCCAATGATGGCTCGCCCTTACCGCTATGGCATTGGCGGCCCCTTAGGCAATGGCACTCAGTGGCTTCCTTGGATTCATATTGATGATTTGGTCAATCTGATTTTACATATAATAGAGACACCTGCGCTCGAAGGCGCAATAAATGCCTGTTCTCCTCACCCAGAGCAAATGAATGACTTCAGCAGATTACTCGGGCAGGTTCTCCATCGCTTAAGTTTTGCTCAAATTCCGCAGTTTATCCTAAAAGCTTTCATGGGTGAAATGTCACTTGTGATTTTAAACAGTCAAAGAGGGTTTCCAGAAAAAGCACTGGTAAATGGGTTTGTTTTTAAATATCCAGACCTTGAAGAGGCGTTAAAAGCATTGTATTGTTAACGAAGCAAAACCTGCTCCGCACACCGTACGCCATCGACCGCTGCTGAAATAATGCCACCAGCATAGCCTGCGCCTTCTCCACACGGGTATAGGCCTTTAACGCCAACAGCTTCAAAGTTATCATCTCTTGTAATCCTAATTGGTGATGCGCTTCGTGTTTCAGCACCCGTCAGCAGTGCGTCAGAATTTGCAAACCCTGGCATCCAAAGACCCATCTCTATAATAGCCTCTCTGAGTGACTCTGCTACATAATCAGGCAAGTAATCGTCCACCTGAGCGAAGGTCGTTCCAGGAAGATAGGTTGGCAGTACTTTTCCAAATGAAGTACTGTTTCGCTTTTCAAGGAAATCTTCTAGTCTTTGAACTGGCGCTTTATAACCGCCGCCACCAGCGATAAATGCCGCACTTTCAATTTTACGCTGAAAAGCCAAAGCCGCTAGAGGGTCTTCACTCTCTAAGTCACTTTTTTCAATGGTGACAAGCAGTGCCGTATTTGCATTTCGTCCGTTTCTCGCAAAATAGCTCATGCCATTGGTTACGAGGGCATTTTCTTCAGAAGTTGCGGCAACCACCGTCCCCCCTGGACACATGCAAAAGGTATAAACACCTCTTCCGTTTTTTAAGTGTACCACCATTTTATAATCCGCTGCACCAAGCGCAGGGTGACCCGAGAAACCAGCATACTGAATCTGATCAATCATTTCCTGTGTGTGCTCAATGCGAAGACCAATGGCAAATGATTTTTGCTCCATGGCAACGCCGCTATTTTGCAAACTTTCAAAAGTGTCACGCGCGCTGTTTCCGATGGCTAGAATCACATGATCTGTCATAAGGATTTTAGATTTGCCATTTTCTTCGAATGCAACACCCGTAATCTGCTCATTTTCAATCATCAGCTTAGTCACTAGCGCATCAAATCGCACTTCGCCTCCAAGGGCAATTATTTTCTTTCTAATGGTCTTAACCGTTTCGCTTAATCGGTCTGTCCCAATATGAGGCATGCTCAGATAAACAATCTCCGGTGGCGCACCTGCCTCAACCAGTTCATGAAGCACTTTCATTTTCCGAGCATCTTTTCTGCCCGTTTTGAGTTTGCCATCAGAAAAAGTTCCCGCACCGCCTTCGCCGTACTGAACGTTGGTTTTTGGGTCCAATTGCCCCGTTCTCCAAAATGCTAAAACCTTTTCCTTACGGCGGTCAACGTCTAACCCTCGTTCTAGGATAATCGGATTTGCCCCTGCTTCTGCCAAAATTAAAGCCGCAAATAAACCAGCTGGCCCACAGCCAATAATAACTGGCCGTTTGTCCAAACTTTTTCTATCCACGACATAAGCTTCAACTTCTGTTTCTCTGGAAATCCGCTTATCTTTATTTTTAATTTTGGAGACTACGATTTTTTCATCGCCTATAATTTGAACCAAAACCGTCATTTTGAAATGTACATCCAATTTATCTTTGCAATTCACAGCCCGATTTTCAATGCGAATCCAGTCAAGTTGGCTTGGTTCTAAGGCAAGTCGTTCAATGATCTGTATCTTTAAAGTCTCTAAATTATAAGTTAATGGGACTGCTAAATCCTTTATTTTAATCATTATTTTCTCCTAATTTTTGCACAATGACTTTACATAATCGTCTATAAAAACATGCTTTACCGTGGTGACATTAAATTTAAAACACTTAAAGGCAAATTGAACAAAGTAACCGCCACCGAAAACCATAATAAGCGTGCCCAGTCCGAATGAACCACCTAAAAAATAGCCAATCACTAAAACCGTTGCTTCTATGCTATTTCTGATAAATCTAACTGATTTGCCCGTTTTTTTAGTGAGTGCGAGCATCAGACCATCTCGAGGACCTGAGCCCAGCCCAGCCCCAATATAGAAGTAACTCGCTATGCCAATGATGAACATCCCCAAAAAGAGCATCGCAAAACGTGCAAGCATATTGTCAAAATGGGGAATAAGATTATTGATCATGAGCACATCCATGAATAGGCCTATAAAGAACATATTGCAAATGGTGCCAAGTCCCACACGTTCTCCAAATGCCCAATCTAAAAGGACAATTACTAAACCGACTGAAATGCTTGCCTGCCCCATCGTAATTCCAGAAAGTCTTGAAACCCCTTGATGAAAAACATCCCAGGGGGACAATCCTAGATTGGCATTTATGGTACAGACAATGCCGAGTGCATAGAGCGCGAGTCCAGTAAATAGTCTCACAATTTTGTTTATAAATGATTTCATAAGATCCTCCAAAACAAATTATATATTGTTCAATCTATTATAACCTAAATTGCATCTGAGCCAATGCAATTTAAGCTAAATCTCATGATTCTACATTTCGGCGTTTTTTTACGAGTGACTTGGGTATTAATTCTGTGTAACTTTACTTTAAACGGGAGTGGAACTTATGGATAGTAATCAATACGATTGCAGTAGCGAGACAATGGAAGAACGCTCAACCAAATACCAATTGCTTTCTGAACATGCCATTGATGCGATATTTTTTATAGCTAAAAACGGAAAAATTCTGGATGTCAATAACGCTGCCATTCGAATGTATGGATATACTTCAGAAGAGTTTTTATCACTCACCATTATGGATATTCGCCGCTTTTACGAAAAGGAGTTGGTACTAAAACAACTCTCGTATGCAGAAAGTGAAGGTCATTTATTTGAAACCATACACTTTCATAAGGACGGTTCTGCTCTTCCAGTAGAAGTTAGCTCACAAGGCGCAAATTATAATGATGAGCGTATTATTGTCAGTATTGTGCGCAACATTTCAGAAAGAAAAAAAATGGAAGAATCGTTGCATTTTCTTTCACAACTCTATTTTTCGCCTAGCGAAGATTTCTTCTACGAATTAGCGCGCTTTATTTCTGAAAAATTAGAGATGGAATATATCTGTATTGATCGTTTAGAAGGCGATAATCTTACAGCCCAGACGCTTGCTGTTTTCTACGATGGCAAGTTTGAAGACAATGTCTCTTATTCATTAAAAGATACGCCTTGTGGCGCCTTAGTAGGAAAATGCATTTGTACTTTCCCCGAAAATGTAAAATCACTTTTCCCAAACGATGAATTTCTCCAAGAAATGCTCGCAGAAAGCTACGTTGGCACCACTTTATTTAATCGGGTTGGGCGCCCAATTGGGCTAATTGCAACCATCAGTCGAAAACCACTTAAGAATCCTCGAATTTCCGAGATGCTCTTAGAAATTGTTAGCGCAAGAGCCTCTGGCGAACTTGAGCGCAGATTGCTTGAAGAAGAGCTGCTTAAAGCGACAAAAGCGGCTGAAGACGCTAACCTTGCAAAAAGCAACTTCTTAGCCAATATATCTCACGAAATCAGAACCCCTATGAACGGCATTATGGGTGCTTTTCAGCTTGCCATGTTATCTGAGCTTTCTGATGAAGTCATGGACTATATGACAATAGGAAAGTCTTCTACTGAATCACTTTTAGATTTGGTTGACGATGTGCTCGATTTTTCAAAAGCTGAGGCAAATAAACTTGAACTTACGATTCTTTCTTTTAACATAATCAATCTTATCAAAGATGTCGTGAACCTATTTAAAGCATCTATTTATTTAAAAGGACTACAAATTAACTATTCCATTGCTGAAAACATTCCAAAATCCATCTTAGGAGATTCGTTTAGAATTCGACAAATTCTTTCAAATCTTATTGGAAATGCAGTGAAATTTACACCGAAAGGCGGTATTTCAGTATCGGCTACTTTAATAGAAGAGACTTCGAATCAACTCACATTACAATTCGCAGTTAAAGATACAGGTATAGGCATTGCCCGGAATCAAAAAGAATTATTATTCAATCGATTTAAGCAGCTGGATAACGCTGACTCCAATGCCTTTTCGGGTAGTGGACTGGGTCTTGCTATTTCTAAGCAACTTGTTGAACTTATGAATGGTGAAATATGGGTTGAGAGCGATGCAGAAGGAAGTTGTTTTTATTTTACCTGTATTTTATGCAAAGAAAAAAATAATTTGTAATCATTACAACTAGTGTTGACAATCATTATTTATAGGAGTATTATGAACTTAGTTCAATAAATATTCAACGGATTTCGCAGAAATCCGATTTTTTTAAAACATAAATGAACAATGTTCAAATAAACCAGGAGGGCTTATATGAAAACGAAGAAGAAAACGTCATGGATCTTGGTATTATACCTATTAGGACTATTTATGGGTGCACTCGACACTGGAATTGTGACCCCCGCACGAAGCGTTATTCAAACACAATTAGGTGTCTCTGAAAGTATCGGTATCTGGATGATCACCATCTTTACTCTGGCATATGCCGCTTCTATTCCCATTACAGGCAAGTTGGCTGACCGCTATGGCAGCAAGGTCATGTATATGGTCAGCATCGTTCTATTTGGTACAGGCTCACTCATATGCGCCCTTGCCTCCACCACAGATTCATTTGCAATTTTACTATTTGGAAGAGTCATCCAAGCTTTTGGTGGCGGTGGCATTATGCCGATTGTAACCGCTCAAATTGGCACAAGCTTCCCACCTGAAAAACGTGGCATGGCACTCGGCCTCGTTGGTGGGGTTTACGGTATTGCCAACATTCTCGGTTCAAGTGCAGGCAGCGCCATTTTAGGCATTGCAGGCAATCAAGGTTGGAGCTGGTTATTCCTTATTAACGTTCCAATCAGTATTTTCATTGTCATTGCTGGTATTTTCACTTTAGAGAACCATCGCGCTGAAGTGGTTAAAAAAATGGACATCACTGGTACGGTTGTTTTAACATCAATGATTCTTTCACTCATGTATGGTCTTACAAAATTAAAATTCTTTGACTTTGCAAACTCGATTCAAAGCATTGATGTTTACCCATATTTATTGTTGTTCCTTGCGCTAGTGCCTGTCCTCGTCTTCATTGAAAAACGGGCTGCAGACCCAATTCTTAACCTTAGCTACTTTGCAGACAAAAATATGGTCATCACCTATATCACCGGTATTCTCGTAGGTATTGCCATGATGGGTATGATTTTCGTCCCTCAGTTCGCGGAAAATGCACTTAAAATCAAAACTGGCAGCGGCGGTTATTTCGTAACGCTTCTAGGGGTATTCGCTGGTATTGGCGCACCTCTTAGCGGTAAATTCGTCGACAAATATGGTGCCAAAATCGTATTGATGGCAGGTTTCTCATTCAACTTAGCAGGAGGTCTATTCCTCGCCTTTGTCGCCACTTCGTATATGAATATATGGACAGTCTTTATCGCATTATTCTTTATGGGACTAGGCATGGGCTTCACAATGGGAACGCCACTCAACTATATGGTATTAAATGCTGTTCCTAAGAGCGAATCCAACTCAGCACTTGCGACTTTGTCTCTCATTCGCTCAATTGGCACCATCATCTCTCCGGCGATTATGATAGGCTTCCTTGCAGCAGCTGGTTCTAATTTACAGCCAGAACTGATGAACCAATTGCCACAGCCTCCAAGTCAATTGGTCATTCGACAAGTAGACGAAATCAAGCCCCTTCTCGAACAGATCAAAAAAGACCCAGAGCTCATGAAGCGTATTGATCCTGCAATGCTAGACATCGATAAACAAATGGCTGGAACAAATAGCTCAACTATGAATAAAAAAGGTGCCCCAATTCCTCAAAATTTAGTCGATGCTTTTAAAAAGGCAGACGTTACAACCATTCCAACCGTCATTGTCAACTTTGCGGACGAAATGTATTCAAGCAGTGTAACACCTGAGTTGATCGCGCAAATTCAAGGCGGCATACAAAATGGTATTGACGGCATGAACACGGGCATCACAGAAATGGACAAAGCCAGTGTTTCTTTAACCGATCAGAAAACAGCGCTTCATGCAAAAGAATTGGCGCTACAAAAAAATATTAAAGATTTAGATGCTGCTAAAATAGGCATACAAAATGGCATCAACGGCACTCAAAAAGGCATTGACGGCATGAACCAAGCCCTTAAGGGACTACAATCCGCTTTAAAATTTACGCCTAATCCTGGCCTCAAAGCACAAGCAAACGCTATGAGTGCTAAAATTGCCTCTACTAAAATCCAAAAAAATGCGCTTCTCCAAAGATACAATGATATAGTCAAAGCGCAAACTGGCATGGTAGAAGCCATTAAAGGTATTCAAAGCGGTCAAACAGGTATGCAAGATGGTATAACAGCAATTGCAGCGCGAAAAGACCTTCTTACAAAAACCAGCAATAAAATGGTTGAAATTAGAGACGCCATTCCTGGCGCTTTTAAAGACTCAAAACAAAGCTATCTCAATGCTTTAAAAGACCTTTCGCCAAGCATCCAATCAACCTTCCAAAGTGGCTTAAACAAAGGCTTTACGCAAATGTATTTACTCGTTGCACTTCTCAGCGGTCTTGGGATTATCGTATTGGCATTTTATAAAGATCCAAAACGTATTGTTTCGGATTCAGACTTAATTGAAGAAAGTTTATTATCAGAAATTGCAAAATAAGCAATTTCCACACTGCAAAATTTTATAATCAAAATTAAAAGGCTACCTATTGCAGTTCAAATAATATTTGAACACCTCACATAGGCAGCCTTTTTTCTTGTTAATAACCCTGCGCGTTCTCCTTTAGCGTTTGCATGTATTTTTTGAGATTGACCACGCCGCCTTCAATACGGGACTTTTCTGCCGCAAATGCCATCATATGACTCTCTACAGAGTGTTCCACAGTGGTTAAACCCTTACGACCTTCAACTTGCAGGAGTTTTACATAATCAGAAATAATCCCAAAATCGCCGCCGCCATGACCTGATATTGGTTTTGACAAATCGATGGTCACATTGTTCCCAGTTTCAAAATCATGTACCTGAATCTCATTACGCTCCATTGAACCTCTAATTTCACCCTTTGTCCCCATCAATTTAATGGTGCGTGTGCAAGTCATGGTAAAAGCAGACATCGTAAACGCTGCCGTAATCCCATTCTCAAACTCGATGGAAACCACTTGATGGTCAACGACGTCGTTGTCGCATTTGTAGACACATCTGCCGTAAGGGCCATTTTTTAGGGCGTTCCATCTGGCTTCGTGGCTTGTGTCATTTGAAATAACCGAGGTTGGCCAAGCCACATTGTCGGTTAAATATTGTTTGGGCGCATAAAAAGCGCAGGTGTCTTCAATGGGGCAACCGTCCAAGCAATAATTTGGGGCGCCCTCTGGGGCGTTTTCTGCTTTAAAGTGCATCAACGACCCAAATGAAGCAATATTTTTGCACGGCGAACCTGCCAAGTAATGCATAATGTCCATGTCGTGGCAACACTTTGCAAGAATCATCGGACTGCTCTCCTTAGAATTTCTCCAGTTGCCTCTGACAAAACTGTGTGCCTGATGGAAGTATCCTACGTTTTCGTTATGTTGAATAGACACTAGCTGCCCAATGGCATTATCCTCTAAAAGCTTTTTAAGCGTGCTAAAGAAGTTGGTATATCTGAGCACATGGCAAATAGACAATAGCCTCTGGTGCTTATTAGCGGCATCTTGAATTTGCAAACATTCGAGCGGACTGGTAGACATAGGTTTTTCCAGCAGCACATGATAGCCTTTCTCAAGCGACTTGAGCGTTGGGTCCAAATGCATTTGGTCTTGCGTGCAAATAAGTGCCATATCTGCTATTTTCGGAAGGTCTAACAGCTGTGTGTAGTCTGAAAACTGTCTGTCCATCGGAATCTTATGAAGCGCTGCAAAATGTGCTCTTCTCTCAGGGTCGGGTTCCGCTATGGCAACAAATTCAAGTTTTTCTGGAAATTTTAAAGCATACGGCGCATAAGCGTTTAAGCCTCTGTCCCCTGCACCCATTAATATGGCTGTGATTTTCTTCATGTAAGCCTCCTGTAATCTATTACTTACTCTGATTATAAGCGATTTTTTTACGTTTGTGGATACGTCATAATGCACTTTGTTAAATAGTGCAAATATATCGTTAAAAATTATATAGCATGGCGCGTATATTTCGGGTATGTTAAAGGTAAAAGCAACGCTTCATGCCTAATTGTGAAAGGACTATTCTTATGACCTCTATAAATGTTTCCACACCAAGTCGGCTCTGCCTCTTCGGTGAACACCAAGACTACCTTGGACTTGAAGTGATTGCCGTCGCCGTCAACTTGCGCTTTAAAGCAAAAGTGACCCCTAGGGACGACCGAAGCCTTCATATTCTCATTAATAGCGATATTTTTAGCATGAATTCCGATGAAAGGGCTGCTATAAAAGCCACTGAGCTATGGATAGACCTTGACCAGCCTATTGCCTATTCTCATAATCGCGATTATTTAAAGAGCAGCGTAAACACGCTCCTCAATAATGGATGGTTTCCAAAAACAGGCTATGACGTTGAAATGCTCTCAGAAATACCCATTGGGAAAGGCATGTCTTCTTCCACCACCATGATCCTTGCCCTTATTAAGGCGCTTCTTGAATCCGAAAATGCTGCCCTTAAAGACGATAAATCTGCCATTGCGATGCTCGGATTTGAGGCTGAAGTGGCCGAATTTAATGAACCCGGTGGTAAAATGGATCATTTGACGTCTGCCTACGGCGGTCTGGTTCATTTGGATTTTGGCGGCGCTGAACTGCTAATTGAACCTTTAGCAACCCCGCTTAGTGGCACATTTATCTTGTTTGATTCTCTTGAAGAAAAAGACACGACGACCGTCTTAAAAAATGCAAGAGACCCAGTGCTTGAGGGCCTTGCTCTGATCAAGGCATTTGGCATTTCACACCTTCGCGAATTTGACCAGCACCCAAATCGCATTGACATCCTTAACAGCTTGCCCGAAATGGTTCGCTTAAAGCTTCAAACGCAAATAAACAATGACAAACTTAGAGCAAAGGCCCTGTCACTGCTCACCTCAAATACGTTTGACGACATCCGTTTTGGCGCACTATTAACGGAGCACCACCATCAGCTCCGAGATGGTCTGGGCATTTCCACTCCAAAAATTGAAACCATCTTAACAACGGCGCTTCAAAATGGTGCCTATGGTGGCAAGATAAACGGTTCTGGCGGTGGTGGCTGCTGCTTTGTCTATGCGCCTAAAGCGTTAAGCGAACAAATTCTTGAAGCTGTTGCTGTACAAGGTTTCCCAGGCATTTGTCTTTCAATGGATACTGGCGTTAGGAGGGATTAATAATGGTCAAAGCGATTGTTCTCGGCGCCGGAAAAGGGACACGGTTGTCCTCTGAAGAGACGCAAGTGCCAAAAGTCCTTCGCAGGGCTAATGGCAAACCTTTAATTGAATATGTCCTTCAAGCTTTAGATTTTATAGAGAAACCTGACATAACAATCGTTGTCGGTTTCCTTCCTGAGCAAGTTAAAGCACAGTTGGGGAGTGAATACGCTTATGTGCTTCAAGACTCTCAGCTTGGCACAGGTCATGCGGTTGCAGTCACTGAGCCGTCTCTAGCCAACTTTCAAGGTCACTTGCTCATTTGCTACGGCGACATGCCCCTTCTCTCAAAAAAGACGCTACAAGAAATGGTTAAACATCAGCTAGACAAGGAAGCCGATTGTAGCCTTTTGGTAGGCGATTCTAAAACACCGCTTCCTTATGGGCGCATTATCAGAGGTTCAGACGGGCGTTTTGTAGAAGTTATTGAAGAGAAGGACTGTAACCTGCTTCAAAAGGCTATTACCGAGCTTAACATGGGTGTTTATGTGGTGAGAGCTCCGCTTGTTTTTGACGCATTAAAAAAACTCACCAGCGACAATGCCGCTAGTGAGTTCTATTTGACTGATTTGCCAGGCATTCTCGCACGCGACGGCTACCATGTTGAGACCCATCGTCTTGAGAATCTGATTGAATCTCAGGGCGTGAATACGAAGGCTGATTTGGCGCTTTGTGAGGGGTTGATTAGAGGGTGATGATGATTACTTGATTCGCACCTTCTCCTTAATACAATTTTCCGAAGAATTCTTATCAATAACTGGTGACGTCAAATCAATATGATTCATGTCAGCATTTTCCATAACATCTGTGTGATAATCAAGTTTTCCTTATGCTCTAGTCATTACGCATCCTGGCGCGTATCTGCAATTTGAATCTCTCTTAGATTAACCCCTTGAGGCAACTCAAATGCGAACTTAATTGTCTGAGCCACATCCTCTGGGGTAATGCTAGTTGCTCCGGAGGAATTTTTCCATTCATTGTAACCCACTTTAATTTCCTCGCTCGTAGTATGACTTAAAAGTTCCGTGGCTACAGCTCCTGGACAAACTCTCATTACACGCACATTGTATGGCGCAAGCTCTCCTCTTGCAACCTCAGACAATCCTATGACACCATATTTTGACGCACAATACGCCGCATGATTTCCAAATGGTTTTACACCCGCAATTGAAGAAATGTTTATTATTGTGCCCGATTTTCTCTCTTTCATGTCATTCATGACAATCTGCATCCCATTCATCACACCCATGAGGTTCACATCCAACATTCTCTGCCACTCCTTTGAATCCTGCGTTTCGAGATTACCTAAAAGCATGATTCCGGCATTGTTGACCAGTAGATCTGTTTTCCCATATACCGCTTCAGCTTTTCTCACAGCCAGCTCAAATTCTTCTTTGTCTGTGACGTCTACTTTTTGACAGATGGTATTCTCCAAATCCATTTCTTCAAGAAGCTCTATACGTCGTGCTAATAAAAGCAGAGGATACCCCGCTTTACTGAAAGCCATTGCTAAAGCCCTGCCAAAACCAGAACTTGCGCCCGTAATCACGACTAGTTTTTTCATATAAATCTCACCTTAATCCCTTCACATTGACAATTATTTCATTACAGTATAAATTACTACTATAGTAAATAATATAAATTTAAAGTGCATGCCTGTCAATAAAGCACTTTTTCTTCCCTTAGCGAAATGGAGGTAACTATAATGAAAAAAACAGTCGTTCATAATGAAATCGAAATCACAATAAAAATGATTGGCGGAAAATGCAAGCCTTTGATTTTATATCTTTTGATCGAAGACGGTTCAAAACGCTTCAATCAGCTCTTACGTACGATTACCCAAATTTCTCAAAAAACCTTGACAAACCAACTCCGCGAATTGGAATATGATGGTTTGATTACAAGAACTTGTTATGCAGAAGTCCCTCCTAGAGTCGAATATGCAATAACCGAAAAAGGTAAATCCTTATTCCCGATTCTTGAACTCATGTGCGAGTGGGGCGAACGGAACATTGACGACCGTTTCGTTTTGATAAGTCCTCAATGTAAATAACAAAAAAGCCCCCAAAGTTTTAACCCTCCAGAGGCTCATAAAGTACACTTTTACTCAAGCAACTTAAGCACCGTGTCATACACAAGCGTCGGCGCTACTTTAAACGAATAATGTTTTTCAATGCGCTCTGTGAACTGATGCGCGTCCTTGCCATAAGGCCCAATATTGACAACGGGCAAGTCCAACTTCTGCATGTCTGAAATCGGAATATTATAGCGTGAACCGAACGCGGGCATGTTGTTTTCCAAAGCCGTAATACGCCTGTCGCTAGGCGCAGAAGCAAAGCTCAAATCTGAAATATAAGGGTAAAATTTTCGGTTAACAATGGGGTATTTCGCACGCTGTTTTTTAGAAGCCACTTCAACCGCTTCAAGCAGTCTAAGTTCCTTCTCATTTTTCCCAGTGACATAGTTGTGCGGATAATACGGCGGAGAGAAATAAACGACCACAACAGGATCTTTATCCGTCCACATGCTGTGAATTTCCTCGACAATTTTTTGACTAAAATAGCGTTCGTCTAAAGTTTGGTCGAGTAAAAGTTCTTGTTTCAACGCCTCTATGCGCCCGTCCACCGCTTCGCCTTGCTCGGCTTTAACCATTTCATATAATTCTTGATAGGAAATGACCCTTGCCTTCCACGGTAGCAGTCTTGGTTCTATGTGACTGGCTTTGCAGAAAATATCGTAGCGTTCGTTCAGCGTATTCACAACGTCAGAAAAAGCTTCTAAACTCGCCCGAATCATCTTCTCCATGACTTCATCCGGTGTGCTTTTATGTGTGGCATAGTTGAAATAAAGACACGCCGCGCGCGCAATTTGAACCGAGTATTCCTCTTTCAAATCCCGATGGTGGAGCGTAATCGGCGGTAATGACACTTCGCCGTCTGCTACGTCTGAGTAGGCAATATTCTTGTTGATTTTATTGATAATGGCGCCTGCAATCTGCGTAGGGTCAAGTCCATTAAATGGCTGCCCTACGTGGGTTTCCTTGCCCACCACATAGAAGGTTGGCATTAATTTTCCCACCGTTCCTACATAGACATAGCGGTTTTCATCGCCTTCATAACGAGGCGCCGTATAGTCTGTATCAATTACTGCTAAATATTCATAGCCTTCCTTTTCCTGCATTCTCACAAGTTCAGGCACGACTGAGAGCATGCCCCCAGAATTGCCTTCCTCGTCTCCAACCGCTGCAAAAATAATGTTGCCATCAAACGATTCTAAGTCTTTCGATAGATCTTCCATAATCGCCATAATGATTGCCACGCCGCATTTCATATCTAAAATGCCTCTGCCAAACAGATAATCGCCAGATTCTAAATCATGACGGGCTTCATCGGATAAAAGAAGCGTTTCTAGTGCTTTTACCAGTTCCTTTGGCTGAGTTGCCAAATCCTTAAAATCTCCATAATCACCAATGCCTACGGTGTCAATATGTCCAATGAGTATCACTGTTTTTTTACTATTACCTTTTTTTCCTTTAAGAGTTACAACGACGCTGCTGCGCCCGATAATGTCATTGACGAAAGGCAGTTGTATGAGTTGTTCCTTATTATTTTTCCAATAATCCATTTCTGAAAAAAGCTGTTTCACCTTATTGCTAATGTCGATTTCGTCCGTTGTCCCTACAACACTTCTCACGCCAACGAGTTCAAGCGTTAAACCTTCAATGCGTTTTGCCAATTTGTTTTTATTTTCCATAAAGAACACCATCCTTTATTTAGGTTTTATCATTTCACGTTTACTAGTGTATGACAAAATAACCGATTGTGCAATTCACGCTCAATATTATGATTGACGCTACTCTTTTTCGGGCATAAAATTAAAAAGTGAGAAGGTGGATTATGCATAAATGGGAAGATTATTATAAACTTTTGCAAATCGATTTTTTAGCCGATTCCGATATGATTGCTCTGGCCTACAAAAATCTTGCCAAGAAGCATCATCCGGATGTGAATAAAAACGCCATTTCTGTTGAAGTTATGGCGAAAATTAACGCTGCCTATGAAACCTTAAGCCACCTTGAAAAAAGAAACCAATATGACTTAAAATGGTTAGAAAGACATGGTACTAACCGTAATCGTAACTTAAAAGAAATTTCAAGCATAGATGTGTTACTTGCCAGACAAGCCAAAGGGGTTCTTCAAGTCTACTTTCACTGCCTTTTGACAAAAGACTACAAAACGGCTTACCACTATATTTCTGAGAACGACAAAAAATATATTTCAAAACAAGATTTTATTAAATGGCAAGAAACCGTTGCTAAAGTTTTTCAACCAACTTGTTTTGAATTAGAAACGCTAAAATGTTACAAACGAAAAGCCCTTAAGGAAACCACTTTTGATGAGGTGATCGAGTTTAACGTCGCCGTCTCAGAAAAAAATTTAATCATGAATCGAATGGAAGATGATGAATTTGTCAAACAAATGGTTTTCGAAAACAATCACTGGAGCGTCTATATTGGCTATAAAAAACTAACGCCTCTTATTAATAAATTCGAGCGATTGTCTAATCTTAGCCATAACAAAAAACGTATTCTTGTCAAAACCAATTTGAAAACTGATTTTATTACGGGCTTCCTCAATAAAAAAAGCTTGCTTGAAAAAATATTTTTAGAAATTGAACGCTACAACCGTTATGGCAATATTTTTTCTGTGTTGATTTGTAAACTGTCTTATCCTGAAGATACGAATATTCTCAAATTAGGCTCTAACAAACATCTTATTATCAAAGAAGTTTCCGATGTGATTTCTGAGAGCATTCGAATATTAGATGTGCCATGTCGCTGGAGCGAAAATACATTTATCATTCTTTTACCCGAAACAAACCTTGCAGCAACAGGCATTGTTATAAAAAAATTAAAACACAAGATTAAAGATAGAAACTCTATCCACACCAACTGGTACTCTGCAGAATTGGTCGCTATCGAAAATACTTATCGCACAACTGATGAATTAATTGAGTCCATTCAACAGTACCCATGTTAAATGAAATGATCATAATTTTATAGATCCCTTCGCAAGAAAAACGTCCGAGCAATCGGACGTTTTTTCTTTTAAACTTCTTTAACCCGACCGACAATCCCGCCGACTAACTTTACTTTAATCCCGTGAGGATGATTGGGTGAATTGGTCAGAATTTTTTCGACCACGCCTTCTGTAAGTTTGCCGCTGCGCTGATCTTGTTTTTGAACCACACTGACTTTGCTGCCAATGTTTATATTGCTTCTGGTTTGTCCATTCATATGCGTACTCCTTCTATGGTAAAACTACTACTAAACTATCACTAATTAGCGCAAGTTGCAACTAAGAGAATGAATCATTGGGTATCCCTCTATGCATAATCGGTTACAATTTTGGGTATAAATATATTCGAGTTCACTTTCAATTCTCAATCTGCCGCTACCGCTGACCTGACAGAAACAAAACCAGATTGAATGATTACTGGAAGTGAGACGATTGGAAATTCTGGTTTAAAGATAATGGCAGAATTGACGTCATGACTACCATACGTGCGCTAAAAGACATCAAGGTAAGCCACCCAGTACAAACTTGCGAAAACGACGAAGTTGCGCTTGCGTATTTGTTAGACCCATCAAATCCAAGACCCTGCATCATTATCTCAGATTTAAATATACCTCAAATGAATGAGGTCGATTTTTTTCAAAAGCGCCACGAATACCCGAAACTTCTGAGCATTCCCGTCATTGTCTTGACAACCTCCGATGATGAGCAGGATAAGTTGAATAGTTATGAACTTGGCGCTGTCGGCTATATTTTAAAGCCTGTCGTGTACGAATCCTTGTAAAGGCTGTTACCGTTTTGAATATGTATTGGACACTATGCGAACTCTCAGAAGGTGATTAATAATGGCTGAGCCAGTGAGCAGAATTCTATACATTGAAGATGATGAATTAGACAGGATTGCATTCTCGCGGTATGTAAAAAAAATGAGGCTGAACTATGCCTTTGATATCATTAAGGATATCAGCACTTGTGCCATCACCCTTCTGACTGGACTCGGCGATGAGCAAATTCCCGCACACTGGAACTAAGTCGCGAAATTGAAGAGCGCAAGCGTGTTGAACTTGAACTCCAACAAATGAATCTCGAAATGCAAGACCCTGTTCAGCAGAGAACCGAAATGCTAAATCAATCCGTTATTGTCCTCAGTAAAGCACAAAATCAACACACCAATAGGCACCAATATTAATTTGTCGACTTTTTTACTGGAGGAAAATCAAAAAAAATGGACTTCTTTTAAAAATGGGACGCTTAAAAAAACAAATTTTGAAGAATACAACAGAAGAAAATTCATGGACAAAATTAAGCCATTCCCCTTGCACCGCTCATTCAGGAAGTCATACAACTTCTCAATACGAAGCTCATAGAACTTAATATGAGCGTTAGCGTCGAAATCGATGAATACCTCTCACCCGATAATTATCCGAGTGTTTTAAAACATATTTTCTTTAATTTAATGATGTACTCAATCAGCAATACAGATTCCTTAATGCCTCAAATAATTAATATCCGTGCGTGGTCACAAGAAGAACGTCTTCTCATTTCATACATGGATACGCTTGGACATTTAGCAAGTGAAGACTTAAATAAAGTGTTTGATACTTTTTATATTCTTAATTATGGAGAAGACTCTCTTTATGTTGAACTCAATACCTTTTATATGCTGATTCAAGAAATTGAAAAGGGTGAAATTATCATTGTTAATTCACTCGAAAATGGAACTCACTACATGATTTCAATGCCATTGACAGTATTACTATTATGTGATAATTTGAAACTACCATTGGTAGTTAACGAGTGAGGTGCATAACATGGCAAGAAAGCAATTGACCAAAGAGAGAATTTTGGAAGCGACGTTAAAGTTAATTGAAGAAAAAGGCAGTTCAAATGCCATTAATTTTAGAGAAATTGCCCGTCAATTAGGGTGTGCTCATACTAGTCTTTATAATTTTTATGATAGTTTTCAAGAAATAAAATTAGATGCTGTTCGGATGTTGGTAGTCAATATGAGAAGTGAATTGGCACAGCGAACCCAACTAATATTGTCAGAGACTGAAAGTATTATGGTCACTTATTCTATAGTTGTTATAGATTATGCGCTAGAACATAAAGGTTGGTACCGTTTTCTTTGGATGGATTATATGGAACATAACATATCAGAAGTATTAAGAGATCAGCCGAGACCAGAAAAATTACTTTTAAAATCACTCATTGAGGAATATAAACTGCAGTTGAAACCATTATCAGAGGCAGATGCCATTACAATTTTACAAGTGGGCCACGCTTACACGCATGGAGAACTGTGTAAATTTTTATCCAATCGAAGTGAAGCGCTTGATGAGAGTGATTTTAAGAATGAAGTCATTAAAAATATACAGTGGATTAGGAGGAATAACGGATGAAAATGGCAATTGTATATGCTTCAAAATCTGGATTTACTAAAAACTATGCAAAATGGCTATCGGAAACTTTATCTGCGGAATTAATCGAATTGAACACTATATCAAATGGGCAACTTGAAGATTATGATTTGCTTATTTATGGCGGTGGACTTTACGCAGGCGGAATCAACGGTTTGAAAAAGTTCAAAAAGATAACTTTAAATTATCAACCTCAAAAAACCATCTATTTTGCGACAGGCGCATCCCCTAATCATCCTGAAGTGCTACCAACTCTACTTAAAATGAATTTTAACGAGGATGAAGCCGCTTCAGTCAATTTGTTTTACCTCAGAGGCGGATTTGATATTAGTAAATTGACGAGACTTGATCGAATTTTGATGCAACTACTTAAATGGAAACTCATGTGCATAAAAGAAAGTAAAAGAACGGTGGATGAGCGTGGCATGCTTGCCACTTATGATCACGCAGCAGATTTTACAAATATTAAATATATTGAGCCAATATTGGCTGTCGTAAAATATTTGGAGGTTTTATAAAATGGAAAAAGCAAAGAAGAAAAAAACAATAAAACTGATTTTGATAATCATTTTAGGCATTATTTTACTTGTCACGACTGCCGGAATAGTCGCAGTGAAGACTATTGAGAATAATTTAGAAAATCTTAAGACTGCAGAAATATCTGCCGTTGATTTTTCGAAATTTGCGGACGGTGATTACCTCGGAACCTACGAAGCTACTCCAATTTCGGTCAAGATTAGTATCACCGTTAAAGATAAAAAAGTTACCGAGATCAATCTAATAGAACATAAAAATGGAAAAGGTAAAAAGGCAGAAGCTTTGATCCCACAAATGATTGAAAAACAGACCATTAAGCTAGACACTATATCAGGGGCAACTTATAGCAGTATTGTTATTTTGAAAGCGGTTGAAGATGCCTTTAAATAGACAACAAAAAAACAAGTTCAAAGCATTAAACGCTTTGAACTTGTTTTTGGCTATTGATACACCCTTACATAATCAATCATCATTTGCTGTGGAAATTTTGTTTTCTCGTTTGGTGCACCTGGCCAAGTGCCACCCACTGCTACATTCAATAAAATATAAAAAGGTTGCTTAAAAGGCTGAAATGAAGGATTATTGAACAATTTTTCCATTCGAATGCTGCCATAAGGATGACCGTCAACATACCATCTCATCCAATTTTGATTCCACTCAACGGCAAATATATGAAATTCATTGGAATAATCGACTTTCGAAAATGAGACAGTTTCGTCATTTGTATTTACAGCAGAATGTAATTTCCCATCCTTATAATAATGTAAACTTCCATAAGTGGTATTCATATCATTTCCCACCAACTCCATGATATCTATTTCGCCATTTTTTTCATAGCTGCCATAAGTATCATTTTGTGGTAACAACCATATGGCAGGCCATAGACCTTGCCCATATGGTAATTTAGCTTTTACTTCTATTCGACCTTTAGCAGTAGCAAACAATTGATCCGTCACCAATCTTGCAGAAGTATATGAACGATTTTCACAAGGTTCCTTATTCACCCGAATGTTAAGAGTGCCATTTTCTACAAATGCATTATTGATTGAATTTGTGTAATACTGAAGTTCTTCATTGCCCCAACCATCTCCACCCAAATTATAATCCCATTTTTTCGAATCTGGTGACACTTTTGCCATTGAAGTAAACTCATCTTGCCATATCAATGTTAATGGTTTTTCAACGGTTGGCGTTACTTTTTTGATTTTACCCGTTAGAACATCAACAATATATTTAGCAACCATTTTTTCAGCCATTTGACCGGACAAAGTTTGCCCCCTAGAGCTAACCTCACCTACTTCAGTCCATGTTGGGGAATAAATTTTAAGCGCTCGTTCATAAATCAATTTACGCTCTGCACTAGGAGTATGACTCATCCATTTTTCGATTTGTACAAAGGAAGCCTCTGATAAGATATCTGCCTGTAATGCTTTAAAGTCAGTAATAAATTTTGCTAAATTAGCATCAGTGAAACATTCAAGGTTGTTGTTTTGATAACTGCGTTCTACATATTTAATCTGCATGTCTCGAATAAAACGGTTAAGAGGCTGGGATGTGTCTTGGGCTGAACACGAGGACAACAATTGACTTTGAACTATAAACAAAGACAATAAAATAATAAAGTACTTAAAATATTTCTTATTCATTTTATTATTTTTTTCAGCTCTTTTTGACGACACAAACCCCACCTCCTTATAACCATTTAAATAGCAATTACTCTAATTGACCACTATTTGTGTTAACCAACTCCATAAAATCATTGATGCTAAATTCTCCATTTAAGAACAGTCGTCTTACCGTAAAGGCATTATCCGTTTTGCTTGAATAGCCTTCATACGATGAGAATGACATTTTGAAACCCAATAAATCTAAAATATTAATGGTATCCGTATTAAGCGCGCCATAAGGATAAGCAAAACTTTTTACCTTCTCGTTTAATATTTTTTCAAGTTTTTGTTTTGCTTGAGTAAGTGAAGCCAGTTGTTCATTATAGTTATAGTCTGTAAGACGTTCATGGTTTAGCGAGTGAGAACCAAGGTCAAAACCCCTTTTTCTCATATCTACGAGTTGCTCTGCTGAAATACGCTCTTCTTGATCAATAAAATTAGATACAATGAAAAACGTACCTGTTTGATTGTACTTCTCCATTATTGGTAGAGCGTTTGTATAGTTATCCACCCATCCATCATCAAATGTAATCAGTACGGGTTTTGCTGGTCCAATCTCTTGATTACGCATGATTCTCATATATTGCTCCATGCTAAGGGTTGTAAAACCATTATCATGGAGGTATTTCATCTCTTCATCAAATAATTGAGTAGAAATATGATAGATACTATCTGGATTGTCTCTAACAGAGTGATACATCAAAACTGGCACTTTCATATATACTGATGTTTGGGCCTTCTTAAAGACCTTTACTTCTACAAGATGATTGTAACTATTAGCGGAACTGCCATTGCTCCATAGACGAACAAAGCGTGCATTCACAAGTGGGAATATAATTTCCTCACCACCCGATGTTTCTACATACTCTTGATCTGTTCCAATTCCTTGTAGAGATGAATTATCTGTGTCATTATTAAAAACAGTGATTACATCTTTTGAAAACGTTGGATCATTAGATACTTGAACAATCACGTCCTTATAGATTCTAGCATCATCAAAATAATGCCACAATTTAATTTTTCTAAAGCTAGTTGATTGTCCAAGATCCAATTGAACCGATTGAATATTTGGTGCAAGATTAGCATATTTTAAAGTATCACTAACACCATCAACAGCGATATTTGCATTTGTAATACTTCCAGCTGTAAATACTTTCCCTAACGCAAGATTCGTTGTACTCATTGGCGCTACAGAAACGGGAGCTCCAAACGCCTGTACTTCCGCATAGTGATTCCAAGTATTTACGCTATTCCCATTACTCCAAAGTCTGATATAACGACCAGCGGTTTCAGCAAATAGTATAGTCTTACCTCTAGACGATTCAACATAGGTTGCATCTGTTCCCATACCTTGTCCAGCAGTATTATCAGAGTCGCTATTGAACACAGTTGTCACGCCTTCAGAAAAGTTGGGATCGTTAGATATTTGTACGATGACATCTTTATAATTTCTGCCATCTTGGAAATAGTGCCATAATAGTATTTTATAAAGGTTATATGATTGATTCAAATCGATTGTAATGCTTTGTAATCCTTCTCCGCCAAGAGAAGCGTATAGTTTGTTGTCAATGCGACCATCCACAGCAACCTTTGGCGTTTTTATTGCACTTGTTCCAGAAATGGTTTTCTTTAAAGCAATATTTTCAATTAAGTATGGATCATCATTTAATTTGTTTCCAAATATCTTAATCTCTGAGTAATGATTGTAAACGTTAGAAGTACTACCATTACTCCACAAACGCACATAGCGACCTTTAATAGGCTCAAACATAAGGTCTTTACCGTTAATTGTTTCTGAGTATCGAGAATTTGTCCCAGCGCCTTGCCCCAGTAAGTTTTCACTATCATTATTGAAAATAATTTTATTGCTAATAGCAAAATCTGGATCTCCCGAAACCGCTACAACTACATTGTTATAAGTTCTATCGTCTCCAAAATAATGCCACAATTTGATTCGTTCGATATCATAGAAGGCACCAAGGTCAATTTGCACCCACTGAGGACCTGATGCCATCGAGGATATTTGATCTTGACTGACTGCTCCATCTGTAATATAGGCTTTGTTTAAAATTTCCGAAGATGTTATAACCTCTTTTCCAAGAGCGATATTGACCGTTTCAGGCACTATTGGCGTTTGCACTGCGTCTCCATAAACCTGAACTTCGACATAGTGACTCCAAGCGTTTGAGCTACTACCATCGCTCCAAAATCTTACATACCTAGCCTGAGTCTTATCAAAAGCAATTATTTTACCAATTTCAGATTCGATGTATTTGGCATCATTTCCATTTCCTTGACCTAATACATTTAATATATCATTGTTAAATACAGTGACTACATTCGATTTAAATGTTACATCCGTTGAAAGTTGAACGACAACATTATTATAGATCCTTGAATCTCCATAATAGTGCCATAATTTAATAGCACCTACTTTTGAAATTTGTCCAAGATCTACCTGCATCCACTGTGGCCCCGATTCAATGGAAGCATACTTTGTTGTATCTGTAGAGATGCCATCGGTTATAAAATCACTTGAGCGAATCTCACTACTTGATGTTACCGTTTTTCCTGTAGCAAGTTCTGCCATACCCGTTAAATCGACAACCAATTCTGGGATTGGTATCACAGGTTGTACAGGTAGAATTGCCGATCCACTTGTAACCATGACAGGTGATTGAACTTCAGTAATAATTGGTGTGATTGCTGAACCAGAAGTTACTGGTACAGCCTCTTGATTATTTACAGGTGTGGGCATTATCTCAGTTGCAGACACTGCCGTAGTTCCTGTAAAAATAATACTCACTATTAAAATCAGTGAAAAGATTGTCATTATTCTTTTTTTCATCAGTTACCTCCTTGTGACTATTTAATTTAAATGCGAAAAATACGATTGAATAATTTTATAACTTTTTTTGAGCCGCTCTGTATACTCAGGTATTCCCCAAGTATTCCAAATATATGGTTTTTGCGGATATAAATAATCTTTCTGCTTGTTTGTAAATCGATCTGTAACTAAAGCATATGTTATTATGCCCTCAGACTTAGACGTTCTAAGTTGATCTCTAATCGGAGCAGTCAGTTTATTTTCATCATTAATTACCATCATACTTGATGGATCACTAAAGCCTAATCTTCCCCAAGGAAGTCTTATATGAATACCATCGACGTCAGTGTACCAATGATTAAAATTATTTTGTTCGAAGTTGCCAAAATTTAAACGGCTGCTATCTTCATAAGATGCAACTATTTTGCTACCATCTTTTCGAATTCGTTCTTTGTTAATGAGAGTCAGCATTGGCTCATAGACCCCAGTATTGTCTATAATAGATGCATAACTACTAGTTGTTGGATTATAATTTTTTGCTACAAGTAATCGAGCAGTTTGAGCTCCGCTAAACTCAATTAGAAACTCGGCACCAGTCGGCAACTTCGTACTCTCGTCAATATTCGCTTTAAATACACCTTTCTGACGACCATAAGTGTCCAGAGCAATCAACAATTTCTCTTTATTGAAATCTACTGACTTTTTTATTTTTAAGTCAATATAAAAGAAATCTGCATTGTGACTAACATCTAGTGAAGTAATAATACCCATTCCAGTCGCATTGTAATCAGATATTTTAGGTTTCGGCAACTCGTATGCTAACACCCCATAATTTTGCTCAGGATCAATTGAATTGTGCCAATAAAGATGACGTTCGTACGGAATCATATAGGGTTCGGTTGTCCATGTTTTTTTTGCCCACTCATCCATCCATTCAAAAATTAGACCTCCCGCATAGCCTTCATTTTTGATGGTGCTCATCATTCGGACAATACCCTTTCCTTGTTCTTCCTCAGTCATGCCACCGTGATTTAGACCATCAGGGTTCGCATGTGCCGATCCCATACCAGTTGCTAAACCAAATTCAGCTACTAAGGCAGGATATTTTTGATGCTGACTCATAAATTCCTTTAAATACCCACCATACATAAGTCGTCCCTGTGAATCCTGATAGGTTTCATATTTAATTTCGTTGTTCATGAAATCTGGGTAATTAGGATAAATGTGGTACGCTCCAAAAAAACCAGCCTTTATAGATGTTCCTAAATCGATATTATTAATGTTTATAGTCGCTTTATCATTATATTCTTTCATTTTATCATTTTCTTTATTCCATTCAGAATCATGACTCATGGGATCAAGTGTTGGCCAGCTTACAATAGCTACTGGATGCTGGCTTCCATACATTTTTTCTTCATAGGATAAGACATAATCACAATTCATCGCCAACCAAGATTCGGTTGGATTTGCATTCGAACCTGATTTTAAATAACTGCCGCTATATTTATAGCCGATATTGATTGAATTTGTTTGAAGCACTTCTTCAGGCTCCAATTCGCGTCCGACCAAATATCCCAATATATACTTGGAAACATCGGCTGTATAAACACCACTAGCTCTACCCTTTCTTGATGGTATATTACCTTGACCATGTATTGCATCAACGCCACGTTCAATTTCAAGTTTATACGCATTATCATATTCGCTTGACAAGTAGTTTAAATCTGGTGGATTTTCTTCAGGCCAAATTTCTTGTAGCAATCGAATCGGATTAGATTCATGTTCCTTATTATAAGCTTCTAACGTTCTATAAAATTCAGGTGGCAATAAAGTATAGAGCCTTATGGTGTTGGCATTCATCTCCCCTATTTTATCAAGCCAGCCTCGGTAAGTTTTTTCACTACGCGGAAACTCAGTGAACCATTTGCCCGGTTCAGCAACACCTAAATTAATGCCTTTTATATAAAAATCCTTCCACTGCCCATTTTCAAATACTTGTATTTTTTTGCCTTGAGTTCTAGAAACTAAATCAACAGCTTTCACCGCAGGTTGATTTGCGATGTTTAAAAGTTTTTCGCTATGAGTTATCTTAATGTCTTCAATTATTTTTTTTATCATTGGCACATAACTCTTCCAAAAGAAATAGTCGGTATCACCTTTATTATCTGCCACAGTCATTTTACGAATTGCATCAAGACCGTAATAATTCCAAGTATTTCCTATTTTTTGCATATCTGCATAGTCACCAGCAAAATAGTACGCTTGATACTGGGCATTATCAAAATGCATGATTGCTGGAAACTGATTAGTCAGACCAATCTCCTTAAGTTTCTTATTACCCGCATCGGTAACATCTAAAGTGTAATTGGCTAAGACTTTAGTACCATAGGTTGGCTTTATGAATTCAAACCAGTAATAATAAGAAATGTCCCCCTTTACACCAAAAGTCTTTTCCGCTTCCTCAGTCATGGTAAACCAAAGATCTTTATCACCAACGTCTTTGCCTTTTTCTAAGACCACAATTTGATCATCATCCGAAATCAATGCAAAACCAGGACCTTTAAACGACCATTTTGTTTTATACTGTTTCTCATAGTTTTCAACCATCCAAACGGGTATTTCAACATTGGATCTCATATCTCTAAAATAACGACCTTTCCACCCCGTCCAATTTACGCCTAATAGCGTTTCTAATTCTTTACGGTTTTCAGCGTTAGTTGGTGAAGATGCCACGTTAAATTCTCCAATTAAGGTGTTATGATTTCCTAAATTTTGTTTTATGATATCTAATTCATCCGTTTGAAGTCCACCATAAATTTTTTGCGATCGTGTTCCTTTGACATTAGGAATCATATAATCATCTGTATAGACCCCATAAGTATCTGTTAAATAGATCAAATCTGGTACTTCTTTGTCTGTTGGCATCTTCTTAATATCATAAACACCTTTAGAAACTGGAAAGAACCCAAAATAATCTTTATCATATCTAAAACTTTTATCAGTTTTATCACTCACTATTTTATAATGGTTGAGCGCCCACATAAGTCCTTTATGTTCTCTATAATCCGGCACAGGAACAGTCTTATCAACTATCCAGATATTCAAGGGCACTTCTGGAAGTTTTGACCAATAAATCATAGGAAGCAAGACAGAAATACCAGTGATCAGAGTAAATATAATTAACCCCATCGTAAGTAAGAAAATATTGATTTTCCGAGACATGCTATCACCCTTCCTTTATATAGAATTATTTTAGTGTTTATCAAATTTCTGCCGTTTGAGTTCACCCCAACCTTCCTGATGCGTGATCAAACGGAAAATTGCAGTTGCGCGCCATATGGTTGTAATTTGTCGCACTCCAAAGTTCTCAATGAGAGCATATATCAGTAATGTCAGAATATCTCGTCCTTTAAATCTCATACTGCTATGTTCAAGAATAATGAAAGAAGACATAGATACAAACACACCTAAACATATTGTGGTTACAAATAAGGTAAGCGCCATTTCAGCATTAATATAGCCAAATAGGACAGCTAATATAACCATCAAGTAACCTTGTAGTTCTATTAAAGGACCTATGAGTTCAAAAATAAAGAAATATGGCATAGCAAGAATACCTAAACGCCCATAGCTAGGATTAAATATGAGTTTGCGATGGAAGGAAAGTGTATCCGCTAACCCTCTGCTCCATCTTTGTCTTTGTCTTTTCAGACTTTTGCTATCTTCTGGAACTTGCGTCCAGCAATTGGCATCAAATGCAAAACCAATTCGGTAATCCAAATGTTTATCATGCATCATCTTTCTTGTTCTCACGACCATTTCCATGTCTTCGCCAACCGTATCTTTTCCATATTGTTCGTTGCTCGTTAGATAGCCACCAATTGCAATAATACGTTCTTTTCTGAATAACCCAAACGCGCCTGAGATGATGAGTAAGCTGTTAACAGATGCCCATCCTAAGCGCCCTGTCATGAATGAACGAACATATTCAACAGTTTGAAGTCGTGCAATATGTTTTTTAGGTATTTCATACTGAACAATTTGCCCATGTTCAACTTTACAGCCATTTATAGGTAAAATATTACCGCCCATTGCTGGCGTTTCAACACCCGCATCCAGAGTCAATGACGCTAATTTTAAGAGTGCATCATCTTCAAGCAAAGAATCTGCATCAATTCCGCAAAAATATTCTCGTGACGAAAAGTTAATGCCCGCATTTAATGCATCCGCTTTTCCGCCATTCTCTTTATCTATTACAATTAACTTTGGTATTGAAGGGTTGATATAAACACCGTGTATGGGCATCGTTTTAAGTCGCTTCGGATAGTCAACTTCCGCGCGTTCTAAGTCAAAATAATCAATAAGAACCCTTAAAGTTGAGTCTTTTGAAGCGTCATTCACAACAATCAATTCATAATCTGGGTATTTTACATTCAAAAGTGAATTGACGCTTTCTATAATTGTTTTCTCTTCATTATATGCAGGCGCTAATATTGAAACCGATGGCAGCATCATTTTTTTAAACAATAGCGTTGGTGTCTTTAATCGCCAAAGTCGTCTTTGTCGTCTAGCTGCGAAAATTGATATCAAAAGTAACACGACATAAACAAAGTTTATTGCCAATGAATAAAAGACAAGGTAATAATTGAAATCAACGATGTAAGTTCTAAGTTTTTGATGCCAATCATAAATCATAATTGTATCCCAGTGGCGAACTACAAAAATTGTTGGGAAAAATAAAACAACCGCAGTAATCAGCATAAATATCCTTAATCTAAATTCAGGATCATTCTTTTCTTTTCTCAAATTTGTTTTTTCTTCAAATGGTGCAATATTTGTTTTTTCAAGCAGCCGTTCATTTAACTGCTTACCGAAACTCAATTCAATATCCGGTAGTTCTAAACAAACCTCTTTAATAATTTTGACAAGGTCATCCTCTATTTTAGGGTCAGCATTATTGTTAATAAACCAAATGAATGAACTAATTTTACCTTGTCGTAAAATATCTTTTAAAATAATGAGACACTTTTCTCTCATATCACTGGTGGTCTTCATAATCAAGTATTCAACTTTATAAGAGAGACACTCAGACAGTGAGCTTCTAATCTCATTATTGGACTCATCAAAATAAGCTTCCACTAATTCTTTAATAAGTCCAGGATTTCTTTCTAATGCGATTATAATGCCCTTTATTGCAGATTCCGCGACACCTCTATCCTGCAAATGGCCTATTAATCGATTAAATTGATTCACTGAATTATATTTTCCAAGCGATCTTACTGCGATGTTCTTAACCGTCATATCACCACTGAAATACTGTATATGATCAAGTTCTTCATAGTAAAAATCAGATATAATTTCTGTCGCTTGATATGTCAATCTTAAATAATTATCATATTGGTTAAAACTTGACGGATAGTTTCTTTGTCTTCTACAAACATAATCAGCAGAAACAACGCCTTTAAATTTACAAATACGGTCTCCACTTGGCATTGTACACTTACCATGTATACAGGTATAGCAACAACGTCGCTGTTGAACAGCGCTTGAGCCGATCCGCACTAACTGGTTATCCATTGTATTTAATAGATCAACCAAATAATCTTTTAATTGCTTTGAAACATAGATGCCCGCGAAACATACTATCAACTCACGTATTTCTTGATCTTGGCGCCTCATAATCTCGGGCAAATAGTCATGAAAATCCTCATCAAAAGAGCAGATCAACATATTTACTTTATCACGATACCACCGGTGAGCATCGATTAAAGTTTCCACTAGAATAGGCAATGAATCTTTATTTCCGATAT
>JAYVIR010000046.1:0-5809 GCA_043770095.1 Eubacteriales bacterium | reverse complement strand
CATAAAAATGTTCCAATGTTTTAGGTTTCATGCGTTCTGCTAATGGCGATGTAGAAGATTCTCGTGATTTTCTCATATAATCAAATAAATCCATACCCTCACCTCCCACACTTATTGTGACAGATGAAGGCACATTTGTAAACGTACATACGTTCTATTTTTCTATTTCATTCGTCTTAAATGATTTTTAATGTAATGGATGCTGTTGATGATCTCCCTTGTCGTGTCGATGCGGTTCATGGTATACAGGTGAATGCCGTCAATTCCCCAAGAGAACAAGTCAATGATTTGCTCAATGGCGTAGGCAGTACCGGCTTGTCTTAGGGCGAGTTCATCGGACTCATACTTTTCGAGAATGCGTTTGAATTTTGGCGGCAAGCTGCAACCAGAAAGTTCTGTAATTCGGGCGATTTGTTTTCTGTTGAGAATTGGCAAAATGCCTGCAACGATGGGCACGTTTATATTATTGCGACGAAGTTTGTTGTAATAGTCGTAGAACATGTCATTGTCTAAGAACAATTGGGTGATGAGAAAGTCCACGCCAAGATCCACCTTTTCTTTGATGAATAAAATGTCCATTTCAGGGCTTGGAGATTCAAGGTGTCCCTCTGGATAACAAGCGGCTGCAATGCTAAATGTATTCCTTTGCTTGGCTTGATGCACAAGGTCTTTGGCGTAGTTAAAATCGCCTGTAACTACGCCCTTTGGTTTATCCCCTCTAAGTGCCAAAATGTTACTGACACCTGCCTGCTCTAATCGGTCAAGCGTGTGATCCACTTCTTTCTTGGTATTGCCGATACACGTCAAATGCGCGAGCGCCTCTTTTTGATGGTGATTTTTAATGTAAGACGCCATTTCCACTGTATTGCCTTGGCTAGTACCAAGGGCACCATAAGTCACGCTGATAAAATCAGGGTTCAGATCCACAAGACCGTCAATCGCTCGATAGACAACAGAGACGTCTGCATCGGGTTTTGGGGGGAAAATTTCAAAGGATAAAATCGGTTTCTTTTCTTCAAATAACGTTTTAATCGTCATATTTACACCTCTTTATATTTTTTCGTTATACTTAGCTTTATTTTTTTATTTATGCTTCACAGATGGCGCTTTGCGGACAAACTGGAGAACATCTGTCACATGAAACGCACTTGTAGGGTTCGAAACGGAGTGTGCCGTTTTCACTATTAATACTAATCGCCTGTGTTGGACAGATATTGCAACAGGCACTACAGCCTGTACATTTTTCATAATCGATTTCCATTAAGCTTTGTTTGATGTCCGTGTGGATGGCGTGCGACGTCATAAAATCCATGAATTTGCTGATTTCAATGGAGCTGCCATCAATTTCTGCAAAAATACGCCCATTCATTTGAGCATTGATATTGGCTTTGAGGATATTGAGCTCCACATTATGGCGTTTAATCGCTTGTGACAAGATTGGTTTTCGCACGGTGTCCGAATGATAGGTCATTAAAATTTTTGTTTTCATGTTTAGCACTCCTTTATATATGAAAAATAGTACAAATTAGTTATTTTTTGGTTTTAGAACGTAATAAAATACGCTCAAAATGTGAGCGCTTTTTATAAAAAAAAGCTCCTCCCGAAGGAAGAGCTATTTAACTAGCGAATCTCATCTTCCGGTTTTCACCGTTGGATTAGCACCTTGCTTTCGCAGGTTGCCGGACGTCATAGGGCCAAGTCCCTCAGTCACTCTGGATAAGAGATATTCAATTATTAAATCTTATTTTAACAAAGATTGAAGCAATGTCAAGTGGCTATTAACAGGATTACGCTATTTTTTTAAGCGAAATAACTCTTTTAACCAATTGAACAATGAGCAGTGGCGCAATTGACAACGCATATACGGACATTAATTGCTGATTATCAATTGGCACTACTTCAAAGATACGCATTAATACTGGTATTTTGAGTACAGCCATTAGGAGTGAGAAGCCACCGATCATCGCAAACCAGAAGAATCGGTTGTTAAAGATTTGATCTAAGGTAAGCGGATAGTCGCTTCTGTTGTTCATGCCGTGTACCAATCTGCCTAAGCAGAGAACTGAGAATGCCATAGTTGAGGCTACAGCTGTACTTGATCCAAGACCGATATAATAGGCGGTCATTGTTAGAATGCTGATCATGGCGCCTTCAAGGATGACGTGTGTGGCAAATTTCTTTGTCAAAATAGGCTCTTTTGAATCTCTTGGAGGCAAATTCATAGTATTTGTCCCATTTTTTTCCAAACCAATGCCAATCGCTGGCAAACTATCGGTTATAAGGTTGATAAACAATAGGTGAATTGGCGCAAACGGTGCGGAAAGTCCCATGATTGTCGCATATAAAACACTTAAAATACCTGCTGTGTTACCTGCGAGTAAAAATTGAATGGCATTTTTAATATTGGTATAGATGCTTCTGCCTGCGCTGATGGCTTTGACGATGGTCGCAAAATTGTCGTCAGTCAACACCATGGTCGCTGCATTTTTAGAGACTTCAGTCCCTGTAATGCCCATTGCTATGCCTACATCGGCTTGTTTCAGAGCAGGCGCGTCATTAACGCCGTCGCCTGTCATGGCAACCACATGGCCTCTTGCCTGCCAAGCACTCACAATTCTAATTTTATGCTCAGGTGAAACCCTTGCATAAACTGAGTACTTTGGCACAATATCAATGAGTTCATCATCTGAAAGGGGTTCGATAAACGCCCCTTCCACTGCCTCTGATGAATCTTTTAAAATCCCAATTTTTTTGGCGATGGCTGAAGCCGTAATCAAATGGTCCCCAGTGATCATAATAGGCTTGATCCCTGCTTTGATACAAGCTTCAACTGCAGCAGCAGATTCATCTCTTGGCGGATCCATCATCGAAATTAAGCCATAGAATACCAAATCAAATTCATCGGACAAATCAAGCGGACGAATGGTTTCGATGTTTTTATAGGCAAATCCTAGTACGCGTAGTCCTTCTGATGAAAGTTGATGATTCACTTGTTCAATGGCTTTAATGTCTTCTTGAATAATAGGACGTATGCCCTCGGGTGTCATTATATTAATAGAACGTTTAAGGAGTACGTCTAAAGCGCCTTTTGTAACCATTACGTGCTCATTGTCATATTTATGAAGCGACGTCATGAGCTTTCGCTCTGAATCAAACGGCAATTCGCCGAGTCTAGGTAATGTTTCTCTGAGTTCTAACTCGTCAATGTGATAGATTTCACCCCAGTTAACAAGCGCAATTTCAGTTGGATCACCCATTTCAGCGTCGTGGCTGGTGACTGCATCGTTGCAGAGCATTGACATTTTAATGAAATTTAAATGAGGGCGTTTATTGAGATCAAGTTCATTGCCTTCATGTAACTGATCCATTAAATAGACTTTTTGAACAGTCATTTTATTTTGTGTGAGTGTGCCTGTTTTATCAGAGCAAATGATAGAAACACAGCCTAAACTCTCAACCGTGTGAAGTTTACGAATAATGGCGTTGTCCTTTGCCATTTTTTGAGTGCCTAGTGCCAGTACAATGGTGACTATTGAACTTAATGCTTCGGGAATGGCTGCTACTGCTAACGAAACTGCAAATAACAGCGCATCCATGATTGGGTGTCCTCTAAGGACGTTAATGGCAAATACGATGGCGCACAATATTAAAATGGCTACAGATAGCTTCTTGCCGAAACTGTCTAAGCTGACTTGAAGTGGCGTCTTTTTCTCTTTTGCGTCACTGAGAAGATGTGCAATTTTTCCGAGCTGTGTGCCCATGCCGACTTCAGTGACGACTAATAGTCCGCGTCCGTGTGTGACGAAAGTGCTTGAAAATACCATGTTCTTTTGATCGCCAGGGTTAAGATTGGCATCATTTTCAGATGATTTTCCAGTTTCGAGCGCCAAAATAGCTTCTGTCATTTTTGTAACACTTTCTGATTCGCCGGTAAGGGCGCTTTCATTGACCATCAAACTATTGGTTTCCAATAATCGACCGTCAGCTGGAATGTGATCGCCGGCTTCTAAAATGACCAAATCGCCAACAACAACATCTTTAGCAGAAATAACTTGCTGCACGCCGTCCCTTATGACTTTGGCATTTGGGGCAGATAAGGCTTTTAGGCTTTTAAGTGATTCATCTGCTTTGATATGCTGAAAAGCGCCTAATAGTGCATTGATCAATAGTACCACCATGATGACAGCAGCACTCTCCCACTTTCCAATAATTCCGGAGACGACAGCGGCTGAGAGTAAAATCCATACTAAGAAGTCGTTAAATTGTTGGATGAAGACTTTGAGTATGGAGATCGGTTTTTCTTCTTGAAGTTGATTTTCTCCATATTTTTCTTTCATTTTAGTGATTTGATCTGCTGTGAGTCCTTGCCTGTTTACACCTAGCGTCTCTAATACTTGTTGGATCGGCATTCGATAGTATTTCATATTGACCTCCATAATTGTTCCATTTATACGTTTATTTATACCACATCAAAACGAAACAAAACAAAAAAGACCCTACAATCACGTTAATGATTATAGAGTCTCACACGACAAATTCTGCCCTTAAAGCCGGGAATGTTTAGCTCCGGTTGACGACTTTAAGTCCTTGGTTAAGGCTGTTACTCCCTCTAAGGGATTTTATTTAGTTTAATTTCTAACAATAGAATATCATTATTTAGAGAAATTGTCTATAAAATCAGCAAAATAAGCTGTATGGAGGACTTGAAGCTTATTTAGACCATGCGTTTGTGAATGTAATGTGATGTCCAAAGATTTAAAAGTGCGCCGTATTCAACATTGAATTTGACGACATCGCCTACTTTATAATCTTGATTCGCACGTGTAAAGTCCATAATCAAGTGATCGCTGCTTGCGCCAATGACTTCAATACGCTCGTCGTGAGGGGTTAGCCCAGATGGGTTAACATCCTGTCTGCCTATAGCGAGGATGGCTCTAACCATTTGTCCTTTGTCTGTAAATGTAGGATGTCCGCCAAAAGCATCCATGCCAATGGTTCCAGTAGGGAGAGAACCTTTTTCTTTGAGCTCGATGACTTCCGCTTCAAGGGTAAACACATCTGTAAACGTCCCTTCTATCACGTTGCCGAACGCGGTTTCTCTGCCTAGAACAATAGCTTCGCCTAAGCGCAGCAAATTGATATCCTCAGGCATGTCGCCTTTTTCATAGAGATAAAGGCTGCTTGAGTTTCCACCAGAAATCCATTTTAGGTTAAGTTTGAATTTTGCTTCAACTTCTTTTGCAAGTGCTACCAATTGTCCTAGGTTATTGGCATCAGGCATGACGCCGCCATAACAGGTTAAATTAACACCTAATCCTGTTATTTCAATGCCTTTTAATGGTAAAACAGACTCTACAAGACTATTGAGGTCTTGCGGTAAGACACCTTCTCTTAAATCGCCGAGATCAACCATTAAAATGACGCGGTGAATTTTAGACTGATTTATTGCCGATTTTGAGAGCGCTCTCATTGTTTCTATTTCGGAGTTTAAAGAAATGTCGGCATATTTTACTACTTGTTCTGCTTCAGAAATCATTGGGAGTCTTAATAATACCTTTTCTGCCGCAAGGTCTTTCATTCTTTCTAAATTAGAAATACGAGAGTCAGCAAGCATTGTCACTCCAGCATCTATCATTGCTTGAGCAACGGTTGGTTCAGCGCAAAAGGACTTCGTGACAGCCATAATTTCGATACCGTGTTTTAGAGATTGTCTTTTTAAGAACTGAGCGTTGTGCTTTATTTTGGTTAAATCTGTTACCAACGATGGATACATATGTTGCCTCCTCTTAATCAATCTTTAGACTCTTCT